>DAOTYQ010000304.1:0-3167 GCA_034434735.1 Chloroflexota bacterium | reverse complement strand
GTCACCGTCGCGTACGTCCGCCCCGCCGGGACCGTGGCTGCCGTGCGTGGTGTGTCGCTGGAGGTTCGATCCGGCGAGGTCGTCGCCGTCGTGGGCCCGAACGGGGCCGGCAAGTCGACGCTCCTGCGAGCCCTCGCTGGCCTCGTCCCCCTCGCCGATGGGTCGGTCGGACTCGGCCCGCTCGGCTCCCGCGCCGCCTGCCCGGGGCCGAACGGGGTCGGGCAGGTCGGGCTCGTCTTCCAGAACCCCGAGCTCGGGTTCCTCGCCGAGTCGGTCTTCGACGAGGTCGCCTTCGGTCTGCGGACCCGCGGCTGGTCGGC
Organism: Chloroflexota bacterium; assembly: GCA_034434735.1. GTDB lineage: Bacteria > Chloroflexota > Limnocylindria > Limnocylindrales > CSP1-4 > BPIH01. The sequence continues at coordinate 2,847 of DAOTYQ010000304.1, read as the reverse complement.
GGACCGCGTCCGCGTGGCGACCGAGGCGACCCTCGCCGAATTCGGCCTGGCCGATCTGGCGCTTGAGAATCCGTTCCGCCTCTCGGCCGGTCAGCAGCGACGCTTGAGCCTCGCCGCCGCCGTCGTGACCCGCCCCTCGGTCCTCGCCCTCGACGAGCCGACCGCCGGTCTCGATGCCGACGGGAGGCGGAGCGTCGTGGCGCTCATCCGCGCCCTCGCCCGGGACGGCACGGCCGTCATCGTGGCCACCCACGACGGCGACCTCGTCGCCGAGGTGGCCGACCGGGTCGTCGCCCTCCGCGACGGCGCGATCGTGGCCGACCGACTCGTCGAGGCCTTCTTCGGCGACGAGGAGCTGCTGGCACGCGTCGGGCAGGTTCGTCCCGCACTGCTGCTCGTCCTCGACGAGCTCCGTCGGCTCGGAGTCGACGCTCCGACTTGGGTCCGCTGGTCGAGCCTCGAGCCGTCTCGGGTCGAGCAACCAGCTGCGGCATGGGCCGATCGGCGCCCCGCGAGCGGGTGGTATCGGCCGTCAGGCGACCTGCCCCCTCGTTCGCCCGGCCCGGCGGGCCTTCCTCGGGCGGATGGAGCGGGACTCGTGGCCGAGTTGGAGGGGGCGCCCACCGGCCGCTCCGCGCCTGCCCCGGCGAGCGACGCGCGCACAGCACGGCCGCCCCGTCCCGACCGCGCCTCCTCTTCCGGGCGACCGCCCGGGGCTGGCCTGCCGACGGCGGTCGTGGCCATCACAGAGCTCTTTTGGCACGCCGACGCCGGTTCCTGGCTCGGCCGGCGCAATCCCGCAGCCAAGCTCGTCGCTCATCTGATCCTGACCCTCCTCCTTACCGTCGTCTTCGACCCCGTCACCCCCCTCGTCATCCTGGCGGGAACCCTCGTGGCCGGCCGGGCGCTCGCCGGCTTGGCGCTCGTTCAGCAGGCGAGGCGCCTGAGCCCGTTCTGGTTGCTCGGGCTCGCGGTGCTGCTCTCGAACGCCCTCTTTGCCAACGATCCGAGAGGCACGACGATCATCGTGGCCGTCGGACCGGTCCGAGCCACGGTGGAGGGTCTGCTGATCGGCCTGTCGCTAGCGGAGCGGATGGTCACCGTCGGCGCGCTCAGCATCCTCTTCGTCGCGGCGACGGAGCCAGGCGACCTCGTCCGGAGCCTCGTCCAGCAGCTGCACCTGCCGGCCCGGATCGCCTACCCGATGCTGGCCGCCTACCAGTTCCTGCCGATCCTGGCCGAAGAGTGGCAGACGATCTCGGACGCCCAGCAGCTGCGAAGTGGACGAGCCGAAGGGGGCGCGGTGCGAGATCGCCTCGGCCGCTGGCTCTGGGCGATCCGTCTCCTCCTGACGGCGGCCATCCGCCGGACCGAGCGAGTCGCGCTGGCGATGGACGGCCGAGGGTTCGGCCGAGCGACGCGTCGGACACACTACCGCCAGTTGCGGATCGATGCGGCGGACGTCGGGCTCGTCCTCGGGGCGGTGATCCTGGGTGGCACGGTCCTCGGCGCCTCGGCCGCCGTCGGTGTCCTGCGGGTCTGGACCGGGGTCCTGACGACGTGACGCGCAACCCGGAGCCCTCCCGGTAAGCGACCGCACAGGGGGCCCGTTCCGTGGAGCCTGCTCGCGGCTCCGCCCTGGGGCGATCCGGGCGCTACGCTTCTCCGTGCATTCGTGTCAGTGATCTCCTTTGAAAGCGGAGGGAATGGACGATGCGACTCCTCAAGCTCCTCGGGATCGGCGTCGGCGGCGTGGTCGTCGTCGGGGTGGTCGGCGTCGCGGTCTTACTCGCCCAGGGCGCGGCCGAGATCGAGGTCACGAACGTCGACTGCGACCCGATCGCGATACCGGCCGATCTCGTCGGCGGCCTTGCCCGCCAGCTTCCCGTCCTCGAGCTGCCCAGGGACCCGATCGCTCCCGGCACGACCGCCCGAGCTCGGGTCCCGGCCGGGACCTACGAGGTCGAACTCCGGCCCGAGGCGGTTCGGGTCAGTTGGCTTGCGGTGAGCGTCGAGCAGCCGCTCCCCGAGCCGGCTCGCTCGGTCGTCGTCGACGGTCGCGAGCTCGTGGGGGCGGGCGTCGTCCGGATCGAGCTCGCGAACGGGAGCCGACACGTCCTCCGGCTCGTTTGCGGGGGCTGACGGCTCGCCCGCGGTTGCCAGCGGCGCTCCAAACACCGATCGGAACAGTGCTTAGATGCGCCCGGACTCGATGAGCTCGGTCAGACTCACGTCTCCGAGCGAGTGGGTTCGACGGAGCTCTTCGAGGGCCTCGATCGCCTGCTCGACACTCAGGCCCCGGCCCGCGAGCGGGACGAGTCGGGCCACGGGCCGCCCGTTCCGGGTCATCGTGATGGACTCGCCTCGCTCGACCTCTCGAGGAGCTGCGGCAGTCGGGCCTTCGCTTCGTAGACGCCCACCTGCTTCATCGTCGTCTCGTTCTAGTCTGGGCTGGTCCGACTCGGGCGATGATATGCCACGACAGCGCAGGGTGGGGCGATGGAGTGGGCGTCCAGTTTGCGCAGGATCGGGACCTCTCGGAAGGAAGCCGGCGGCTGCCTCCGCATCCTGCGGAGCACCCGATCGTCCCGTCCGACGGCGGCCGTGCACAAGGCGCTCTACCCGATCAAGGGCGACGTTCCAGAGGGGGAGTACCTCGTGCCCTTCGGCCAGGCCCGCATCGTCGAGGCCGGCGACGACGTCACCATCGTGGCCTACGGGCGGGCCGTCCACATCGCCCTCGCCGCCGCGGCCACCCTCCGCGAACGGGACGGCATCGCCGCCGAGGTCATCGACCTGCGAACCGTCGTGCCCCTGGACATGGAGACGGTCCTCGGCTCGGTCCGC
>DAOTYQ010000303.1:0-21193 GCA_034434735.1 Chloroflexota bacterium | reverse complement strand
GAGCTCCTCGACCTGGTCCATCTGGTGGGTCGAGAAGACGATGGTCCGGCCGCGGGCGTTCAGATCGAGGAGAGCCTCCTTCAGGAGGTTGGCGTTCACCGGGTCGAGCCCCGAGAAGGGCTCGTCGAGGAGAAGGATCTCCGGGTCGTGGAGGATGGCAGCGATGACCTGGACCTTCTGCTGGTTGCCCTTCGAGAGCTCCTCAGCCCGCCGGTCGGCGGAGTCGGCGATCCGGAAGCGGGCGAGCCAGCCTCGGGCGCGGTCCGCCGCCTCACGCCGCGAGAGGCCGAAGAGGACGCCGATGAAGACGAGTTGGTCGAGGACCCGCATCCGCGGGTAGAGGCCGCGCTCCTCGGGCAGGTAGCCCCACGTGTTCCGGGGAAGCGTCTCGGTGGGGATGCCGCGCCAGGTCACGCGACCGGCGTCCGGGCGGAGGATGTCGAGGATGATCCGCATCGCGGTCGTCTTGCCGGCCCCGTTGGCACCGAGGAAGCCGAAGATCCGACCGGCGGGCGCCTCGAAGCTCACCCCGTCGAGGGCAACGGTCGGCCCGAAGCGTTTCGTCAGGTTCTCGAGGACGAGGCTCATGGTCCACTCCAGACGTGGACGCCCAACCCGAGGCATGGTGGGCGAGTCCCGCGACGGCGCACCGCGGACGAGCAGGCCTCGACGAGGCCCGTCCCCCGGCGTCATCCGCGAGTATGCCAGACCCGCCGCCCGACGGCCCGGCCCGAGATCGGCTATGATCCTCCCGCGCCGGCCAGTGCGCCGGGGGAATGATCTTCGGCCGGAGGGCATCCGCCCTCCGGCCGCTCATCGTCCCGAGCCGAGGCCGGCCGCCGGCGCCCTGCCCGTGCCGGATCCCCGTTCACGCCCGGGTCCTGTCGACCGGGCTCGGGCGACGATGTCCCACCGGGATCGTGACCCTCGGCCCGCCCGGGGCGTGACATCCGGCCGCCGCCTCGGGCGGTTCGATCGCCTATCGTTTCCGTTGCTGCGGGTACGACGCTGCACCGGCGACACGAGCCGAAAGGCTCGCCGGCTGCGCACCAGTCGTCGTCGGTGCCGGACCTCCCCCCGCACGCCCTCCTCCCCTCCGCCGGGACCCCTCGGGGTCCCGGCGTGCCCATCGATGGCCTCGCCTCGGTCATCAGAGGGCTCCGCTCCTCGGTCGCTCGGCACGGACCCCGGTCGCCCGCCGGATCCAGGGCCAGCACGGCAACGAATCCTCTGGCAGGATGTGCAACACACGTGGAAGGCGCCCGATGACCGAACACCGCCCACCCGCTTCGCTCGACCCCGGCCCCAGGACCACCGAGCCACCGACCATCGCCGTCCTTGCCCGGATCGGCGGGCCGACGGCACGCCCGGTCCTCGAAGCGAGCGAGCGCCTCGGTCGGCTCCTGGCGACGAAGGGGTTTACCATCGCCGTGAGCGGCTACGGCGAGCTCGTCGGAGCCGTCGGCCGGGGTGCCGCCCTGGCCGGCGGTCGGGTCGTCGGCTTCCCCGTCCGGAGCTGGCCGCTGGAGCCAACGCCCTGGCTCACCGAGCTGCGCTGGATGCCCGATTCCTACGCCCAGTGCGCCGCCCTCGGCGCCTGCCCGGCCATCGTCGTCGTCGGTCCCGGGCCGGCAAGCCTCGCCGAGGCCGCCTTCGCCTGGCAGATCGGCGGCCGTCGGGCGCGGCTCATCTTCGTCGGCTCCGGGTGGCACCACTGGCTGGCAGGCCTGTGGCGGTGGCTCGTGCCGCGGCGCAGCGACCTCGCCACGCTCACCGTCGTCGACGATCCCGGAGCCGTGCTCGGCGAGCTCGGGACCCCGGCGCCGCCCTGGGCGCCGGCGGCGGCCGGTGGGGGGCGAGCGGCTCCGGGGTCGGCCGCGGACCCCTTCGCCGGACCCGGCCGCTGACGAGCCGGCCGACGCGACGCCCCGTCCCGCGGCGGCCGAGCCCCGTCAGCCGCGAGCTGCGACGGCTTGACCCCGGCCCGCGGCCGCCCCTGCCTTGGCGACGAGCTCGAGGACCGCTTGGGCCGTCGGCGGGTCGCTGACGAGAACGTGGACGAGGCCCGAGCGGAGGGCACCGACGATCGACTCGACCTTGTTCGACCCCGCGGCGACGAGGATGACCCGCGGCGTCCGTCGGAGGAGCTCGATGGGAATGGCGATGGTCCGCCGCGACCACTCGTCGTCGACGAAGGACCCGTCGGCCCGGAAGAGGTGGCCGCCGAGGTCACCGACGACGCCCTTTTCGGCGAGGCGCCGTCGCCCCGCGTCGTCGAGGCGGTCCATGACCGTCCCGTAGCCGGGTCGGGCGAGCGGCCCGCCGCTCGTCCCGACGATGGCGAGGGCGAGCCGCTCCCAGTAGCGGGTCGTCGCCGCGATCCCGCTGTCCCGGAGGAGGGCGAGCTTCGTCTCCTCGGAGTCGAGCATGCCCGGCGCATGGAGGAACCGGACGTCGGCCGAGAGCCGGTCGGCGAAGCGGCGGGCGAGCTCGTTGCAGTCGAGGTGTGGGTTGCGGGTGTCCCAGCCGCCGACGAGGGGAACGACGGTCAGCCCCGGCCGCTCCAAGCGCGGCAGCGCCGAGACGAGCGCCTCGATGGTGTAGCCGCCCGTGATCCCGACGACGCCCGCTTCGGGCAGCTCCCGGGCGACGACGTCGGCCGCACCGAGTCCGCAGAGCCTCGCCGCCACCGACGGATGGGGGTCGCCGCCCGGCGTCAGGTGGACCTCGACCCCGAAGCGCGCCGAGATCGCGCCGGCGACACCGGGCTCGACGGCCGCCGGCGGCTCGACGCTGATCCGGACGATCCCGCCCGCCCGAGCCTGGGCGAGGAGCCGGGAGACCTTCGAGACCGAGAACCCGGTCAGCCGGGCGATCTCGGGCTGGGTGAGATCGCGGAGGTAGTAGAGCTCGGCGACGAGCCGCATCAACTCCCGATCGCTCCCGGCGGCTCGAGCCCGACCCATGGCCGTCAGCTCCATCGTTCCATTCGCCCCCTAAACTTGACAGCGGCGGTGGGGAGGGAGTATAGATGATGCATCCCGGCTGCAAGAATTCCACGCGAATATTCTCAGCCCCGAACCGGTCGATGGCCGGAGCATCGGTGGGCCGGGACCGACGGTCGTCGACCACCGGACGAGGGAGCGACTACGTGGCGGACTTTCGGATCGTCCTCGCCGCCCATGGCGCGCTCGCGAGCGGCTTCCTCGCCAGCGCCGAGCTCATCTGCGGCCCGCTGCCGAACGTCGTCCCCGTCCCCCTGGAGGCGTCGGACTCGCCCGAGTCGTTCCGCGAGCGGCTCCTCGCCGCCATGGGCGACCCGGCCGAGCCCCTGCTCGTCCTCACCGACCTCCGAGGCGGGACGCCCCACAACGTCGCCTGTGTCGTCGTCCGCGACTACCCGCGGGCGGTCCTCGTCTCGGGCATCAACCTGGCGATCCTCATCGAGGCGGCGACCTCGCTCTCGACCCTCGACGAGGACGCCGTCGACCGCCTCGTCGCCGCCGGCCGCGACAACCTCGTCGTGGTCCGCCGGCTCGTCGCCGAACGAGCGCCGTGAGCACCGTGAGGCCGGATCCCGACCGCACCCGGAGGTGTGCGCCGTCGGTCCCGTGGCGGCCCACGACCCAGCCTGCGCCAGCGCCCCGTCGGAGGCTGGGATGGCGCTGAAGCTCGTCCGCGTCGACGATCGGCTCATCCACGGCCAGGTGGTCGCCATCTGGCTCAAGACCGTCGGGGCCGACCGGATCATCATCGTCGACGACCGGACGGCCCAGGACGCCTTCCTGACCGAGGTCCTGACCCTCGCGGCGCCGCCTGGTGTTCCGGTCGAGGTCTACGGCCTCGCCGACGGGATCGAGCGGGTGGCTCGGGCGGCGAGCGACGACGAGCAGGTCTTCGTCCTCATGCGGTCCCCGATCACCGCGCTCCGGCTCCGCGAGGCCGGTATCCCGTTCGACACCCTCAACGTCGGCGGGATCGGTGCCGGACCGGGGCGCAAGCCCCTTTACAAGAACATCTCGGCCAACGCCGAGGAGCTCGAGGCGATGCGCGCCCTCGAACGGGTCGGGACTCGGGTCGAACTACGGATCGTGCCCGACGACCGGGGCGTCGCCTTCAGCGCCATCGACAAAGGCACCTGAGGCATTCCGTTCACACTCCACAGGAGGAGGAAAGGATGCGAATACCGATCCGCCGTCTCGTCGGCGTCGCCCTCGTCGCAGCCGGCCTCCTGGCGATGCTGCCCGCCGCCGTCGTCGCCCAGGACGGCGGGGAGAAGATCACGGTCAGCCTCGTCCAGGCGGCCCTCATCGGCTTCGGCTACTACATGGCCCAGGGGCCGTGGCTGTTCGGCATGGGCTTCTTCACCCTCTATCGACCGCTCGTGGCGGGCTTCTTCGTCGGGCTCATCCTCGGTGACCCGGCGAAGGGGACGCTCATCGGTGCGGCGATCAACCTCATCTACCTCGGCTTCATCTCGGCGGGCGGCCAGATCCCGGGCGACCCGGCCCTCGCCGGCTGGGTCGGAACGACCCTCGCCCTGGCCGGGAACCTCGACTACGGCGCGGCCCTCGCCCTCGCCGTCCCGATCGGCCTCCTCGGGACCGTCATCTGGAACGCCCGGATGACCGGCAACGTCGTCTTCGTCCACTACGCCGACCGCAAGGCGGAGGAAGCGAACATCGGGGAGGTGGCAAGAGCGAACTGGCTCTACCCGCAGGTCTACCTGTTCCTCATCACCTTCGTCCCGGTCTTTCTGGCCGCTTACCTCGGGACGGGCTTCGTGACCAACATCCTGAACGCCCTCCCGATCTGGGTCCTCAACGGCCTCGCCGTCGCCGGCGGCGTCCTGCCGGCCATCGGCATCGCGATGAACATGCGCTTCATCTTCCGGGGAGCCGTCATCCCCTACTTCTTCCTCGGCTACCTCATGATGGTCGCCTCGAGCCGATCGCTCTCGATCGTCATCATCGGCGCCATCGGGCTCGCCCTCGCCTACCTCCATGTCTACTTCGTCGGCCAGCGCGAGCGCGGGGCGGCGATGGCGGCCGCGGCGACGGCAAAGCAGGTGGCCAGCGAGATGAAGTCCGGCACGGAGGCCTAGCGATGGCAGCACAGGCCGAAGCGACGGGCGGCAAGATCACCCGCCGCGACGTCATCTGGTCGTGGGTCCTCTGGACCTTCTTCTCCCATGCCTGTTACAACTACGAGCGACTCCAGGCGACGGCCTTCGCCCACGCGATGACGCCGATCATCCGGAAGCTCTACCACACCCCCGAGGAGATCGCGGCCGCCCTCAAGCGCCACCTCGTCTTCTTCAACACCGAACCGAACGTCGGCGGCGTCATCCACGGCGCGGTCATCGCCATGGAGGAGCAGCGGGCGAGCGGGGCCGACATCGACGACGACGCCATCAACTCGGTCAAGTCGGGCCTCATGGGTCCCCTGGCCGGCATCGGCGACACGATCAGCCAAGGAACGGTGACCCCGCTCCTGCTCGCCCTCGGCATCGGGATCGCCGGCGTGAGCGCCGCCGCGGGGACGCAGCCGGACCTCAGCCAGCTGACCGGCAACCCGCTCGGCGCGATCGTCTACATCGTCCTCGAGGTCGCCGTCATCCTCGCCCTCGCCTACTTCTTCTACATGCAGGGCTGGGTCCGCGGCCGCGAGTTCGTCACCGACATGCTCCGCTCCGGCGCCCTCGACCGGCTCATCACCGGTGCCGGCGTCCTCGGAAACCTCGTCCTCGGCGCCCTCTCGGCGACCTTCGTCGCCCTCTACATCGCCCCGACGGTGACGGTCGGGGCCGAGAGCCTGAACATCCAGCGGGACCTCCTCGACAAGATCTTCCCCGGGCTCCTGCCGCTCGGGCTCGTTCTCCTCACCTGGTGGCTCATCCGACGCGGGGTGAGCCCGATCCGGGTCCTCGTCGTCTACCTCGTCATTTGCCTCGTCGGGGCCTTCCCCTTCTTCGGCGAGGCGCCCCAGTACGTGACCGACAAGTGCGGCTCGGCCATCTTCCAGCCCTACGGACCGTGCCCAGAGCCGGCACCGGAAGGCCAGTAGACGGCCAACCCCGCCCTCGAGCGACGACGGCCCGGGCGCTGCCCGGGCCGTCTCGTGCTCGCCCGACGGCGGTGGCGTGATGCCGATCGCGCTCGGTCGCGGCGAGCGATGGGCGCTCCTCGCCGCCGCCTCGTACACCGTCGTCAACATCACCCTCCGCGCCGCCGCTCCGGAGATCGACCCCGTCCTGGGCGCCTTCCTCCGCCAGGTCCCGGTGGCCGTCATCGCCTGGCTCGTCGTCCTCCGGTCCGGCGCCGTCGAGTTCCGGCCAGGGCACCCGGCCTTCCTCGGTCGCGACCTCGTCTGGGTCCTCCTCGCCTCGGGGGCGGTCAGCCTCGTCGTCGGCAACATCGCCTACCAGCTCGCCCTCGTCACGGCCGGGCTCGGGGTCTCGGTCAGCGGCATCCAGGCCGGCTCCGTCCTCGGCGGCCTCGTCTTGAGCACGATCTCGCTTCGGGAACCACCGACCCGCGCCCAGGGGCTCGGCGCCGCCATCGTCCTGGCCGGGCTCGCCGCCATCGGTGTGGCCCAGACATCCGGCCTCCTCCCCCTCTGGTACGTCGGGCTCCTCCTGGCCGTCACGGCCGGCAGCTGCTACGCCGCCGCCAACGCGTTGACCCGCGTCGTCCAGAAGCGACGGCCGCTCCTCTTCGTCACCCTTGCCGGGGCGAGCGTCGGCGGCCTCGTCCCCCTCGGCCTCCTCATCGGCGCCCGCGAGCTCCTCGAGCCCGGCTCGGTTCTCGGCGGCCTCGCCCCGACGACGGTCGGGGTCGTCCTCGCCGCCGGTCTCGCCAACGCCCTCGCCCTGGCCTCCCTCGCCCTCGCCGTCCGCTACACGACGGTCGCCTCGACGAACGTCGTCAGCGCCGCGGCCATCGTCTTCAGCTTCGTCGGTTCGGTCGTCATCTTCCGGGAGGTCGGCAGCCCGCCGATGGTCGCCGGCGTCGCCCTCGTTGTGATCGGCCTCGTCGTCGCCCAGATCCGTCGCCCGAGCGAGCGGGAGGCCCCGGTGGCCGACGTCGCCGGCGGGCGCTGACGGCCGCCGGTCGGCACGGCCGACCGGGCGAAGGCCGAGCGCCCCAGCCCCGGAAGACCCCGCGCCGGCGCGCCACTCCCCGCGCCAGCCCACCGCCCCGGCCCGCGCCCGCGCTGCCCGCGGCGCGCTCAGCCGCCCTCGGCGACCCGGAAGAAGAGGTTCTTCGACTGCTGGTACTTCTCGATCCCGACGCCCCCGTAGCCGGAGCGGCGATAGCCGTGGGACGGGGCCTCGAGGACCCCGGGCGAGAACCACTGGTTCACGTAGACCTGCCCGGCCCGCAGGCGCCGAGCCACCCGCCAGGCCCGATCGACGTCGCGGGTGAAGATGCCCGAGGCGAGCCCATAGGTCGTGTCGTTCGAGATGGCGACGGCCTCCGCCTCGGTCTCGAAGGGCACGATGGCGACGACCGGTCCGAAGATCTCCTCGCGGGCGATCCGGCAGGACGGCGCCACGTCGGCGAAGACGGTCGGCGGGATGTACGGACCAGCCGAGCGAACCGGATCGGTGTACGGCTCGCCGCCGGTGACGAGCCGGGCCTCCGCCTTGCCGGCCTCGATGTACGACCAGACCTTGGCGGCATGGCTCCGGGCGATGACCGGCCCGAGCTGGGTCTCCGGATCGAGCGGGTCGCCGACCCGAAAGCCCTCGGCGGCGGCCCGGAGCCGCTCGACGAAGTCGGCGTAGATCGGTCGTTCGACGAGGATCCGCGACCCGCAGACGCAGATCTGGCCGGTGTTCGCGAAGGCCCCGAGGGCGCTCCAGAAGACGGCCGTCTCCAGGTCGGCGTCGGCGAAGACGAGGTTCGGGTTCTTGCCGCCGAGCTCGAGGCTGACCCGCTTCACGGTCGGCGCGGCGAGCTCGAGGACGCGGGCCCCGGATTCGATGCCGCCGGTGAGCGAGATCATGTCGACGCCGGGATGGCGGACGAGGGCCTCGCCCACGACGCCGCCCGAGCCAGCCAGGACGTTGACGACCCCGGGCGGGAGGTCCGCCTCGAGGAGGAGCTCGGCGAGGCGCATGAAGACGAGCGAGGCGAGCTGCGCCGGTTTCACGATCGCCGCATTGCCGGCCGCGAGGATGGCGGCCAGGCGCTGGACGCCGGTCCAGAGGGGCCCGTTCCAGGGCAGGATCTCGACGACGACACCGAGCGGCTCGACGAGCTCGTGGTGGACGACGGCGGCATCGGGCATCTCGGCCGCGGCGCCCCGGGTGGTCCGGGCCCGGCCGGCAAAGTAGTGGAGGGCGTCGATGCTGATGGCGAGGTCGCTCTCGTGGACCGCGGTGATCGGCTTGCCGGCGTCGACGGCCTCGAGGAAGGCGAGCTCGTCGGCGTGCCGCTCGAGGAGATCGGCGATCCGGAGGAGGGCGCGGCCGCGGTCCCGGGCCGTCGTGCGGCCCCATGGTCCCTCGTCGACGGCGGCGCGGGCGGCGGCGACGGCGGCCTCAACGTCGGCCGGACCGGCCTGGGCGATCGAGGCGACCGGCCGATCGTCGCGGGGCGAAATGGCCGGGAAGGTGGCCTCATCGGCCGCCGGCACGAGCCGACCGCCGACGAGGAGCCGGTACGGGTCGGACCGGACGAGGGCCCAGCGCGGGTCGTCGGCGAAGCGATCGACCGGCGATCGGGCGGTGTCGGTGGCCATTGGGGGAACCTCCGCTCCTTCCCGCTCGCCCGGCTAGCGGGCGACGAGTTGGCCGGCGATCTCGAGCGCCTCGTCCACCGAACGGTTCTCGTGGATGATCGCCGCCAGGCCCCGGGTGACGGCCGCCGGGTCGGGATCGCGCCAGATGTTGTTGCCGATGGCGACCCCGGCGCAGCCGGCCAGGACGACGGCGTCGTAGACCTCCTGGTAGAGGTCGCGCAGGCTCGCCTTCTTGCTGCCGCCGAGGATGACGACCGGAACCATGGCGTACTCGACGACGCGGCGCATCGACTCCGGGTCCCCGGTGTAGAAGGTCTTGATGATGTCGGCGCCCGTCTCGGCGGCGATCCGGGCCCCGGCGGCGATCCGGTCCGGGGTGTGGAGGTCGGTCCGGGCGAAGCCGCCAGGGATCGGCTCGGCCACGAACGGGAGGCCGTAGCGGGCGGCGTCGGCGGCGAGGCGCTGGGCCCAGTGGACCGACTCGTCGCCGCTGAAGGGATAGACCATGCACTTTACGGCGTCGGCGCCGACGGCGAGGGCCCGCTCCACGGCGACCTCCAAGAAGGGGGGTGCCGTCTCGACCGAGGCGATGGCCGCCGCCGGGCCGATGTCGTCGGCGAAGCGGATGATCGAGCCGATGGGCGAGAGGAAGGCGTCCGCGCCGGCCGGGACGACGGCCCGGCAGGTGGCGCCGTAGCGGACGAGACCCTCGACGGGCTCTTCCATGAAGGCCGTGTGGTCCATGGCGACGATGAGGATCCGGCCGTCGGGTCGGAGGAGGCGGTGCATGCGGCGCTTCATCGGTTCGTGATCCTCCAGGAAGGCGCCGGCGCGGACTGGCCGCGGCCGGTTCGACTACAGCGTGACGACGATCCGGTACGTCCCCGGCTGCACGGCCGCCTCCATCGCCCGCTCCAGCTCCGCGAGCGGATAGTGGGCGTCGATGAGCGGCCGAAGATCGACCTGGCCGTAGCGGATGAGACGGGCGGCGGCGTAGAAGTCCTGCTTGTCCTTGGAGACGCTGCCCAAGACGCCCCGCTCGTGGTTGTGGAAGTCGTTCGGGCTGATGGTGAGGGGCGGCTCGGGGTGGGCCGCGGCGAAGAGGACGTAGCGGCCCCGCTGGGCGAGCATCGCCAGGCCTTGCTCGTTCGCCTTGGCGGCGCCGATGGCGGCGATGACGACCTCGGCACCCCGACCCTCGGTGAGCGCCTTCACCCGTTCGACGGGGTCCGCACTCGAGGCGTCGATGGTCTCGTCGGCGCCCATCCGGCGGGCGAGCTCGAGGCGGGCGGGATCGATCTCGCTGACGATGACCCGGGCGCCACGCTTCTTGAGGGCGACGACGTTCATGAGGCCCATGACGCCGGCCCCGATGACGACGGCGTCCTCGCCGACCCGAACGTCGAGGAGGCGGGTCGCGTGGAGGGCGCAGGAGAGCGGCTCGGCGAGGGCGCCGACGTCGAAGTCGGCACCGCCGATCGGGTAGCAGCCGTCGGCCGGCTGGAGCTTGTACTCGGCGAAGCCACCCGGGCCCCAGACGTCACCGTACTGGACGGCCGACGAGTAGTGGAGGGCGCAGGCTCGATCCTGACCGGTCAGACACCAGTGGCAGCGGCCACAGGACGACGGCCCCAGGGTCACCCGGTCGCCGACGGCGAGGCCGTCCGTTACCCCGGGTCCCAGGGCGACGACCTCGCCGGCCATCTCGTGGCCGCCGAGGAACGGGAACCGGTTCTCCTGGGCGCCGGTGTACGTGCGCTGCTCCCAGGTGCAGATGGCGGTGGCACGGAGCCGGACGAGGACCTGACCGGGCCCCGGGGTGGGGACGGCGATCTCGCGGAGCTCGAGGGCGCGCGGGCCGGTCATGACGCCGATCCGCATCGTCTCGGAGATCGCCACGATCCGAGTCGGCTGGGACGCCGCAGTGAGGGCGGATGTCATCGGTCGCTCCCCTGTCGTGGCGGGGCGCTGCAAGGATTTGCAGCAAGAAATCTACACTCATAGTCTAGCAGCCCGCGGGCCGGCTGTCGACCGGAGGGCCACCACGCCCCCGGGGAAGGCGAGCGGAGCGTCAGCCCCGCCGCCGAGAGCCGGTCGGAGAGCGGCCCGGAACCGGATCGCCGCCGCCGACGTCAGGGGCGCGACCGCCACCGTTGCCTCGGGAGGCTCATCGATGAGCAACACTGAACCTCGCTCCGCCACTCCCCTCCGGCCCATCGCTGAGACCCGGGCTCGTCGTGCCGTCCCGCAGCGGGCGACGGCCGGATCGGCCGTCCTCGCCGTCGCCGTCCTGTTCACCCTCCTGGGCGCCTGCGGCCCCGGGGCGAGCGGGACGCCGACCCCACCCCCGTCCTCGCCGGGCGCCGGCGGGTCCACCGCGCCGGCCGGCCTCGACGGTCGGACCTTCCTCTCGACCCGAGTCGTCGTCGACGGTCGCGAGCGCGGCCTCGTCCCGGGCACCCGGATCCGGATCGAGTTCCGGGCGGGGCGGATCGCGATCTCCGCCGGCTGCAACCTCATGGGAGCCGACTACCGGCTCGAGGGAGACATCCTCCGGATTGCCAACGCCGCCGTCACCGAGATGGGCTGCGATCCCGCCCGCCACGACCAGGACGCATGGCTCTTCGACCTCCTCGGGCGTGGTCCCAGCGTGACCCTCGCCGGCCAGGCCCTCACCATCGTCCAGGGGACGACGACGATCACCCTCCTCGACCGCGAGGTCGCCGCGCCCGACCTGCCGCTCGTCGGGACCGACTGGGTCCTCGTCTCCATCCTCTCCCCCGACGTCGCCTCGAGCGTGCCGGCCGGGGTCGTGGCCCGGCTTCGCTTCGAGGCCGACGGCCGCGTCAGCGTCGAGACCGGCTGCAACAGCGGCGGCGGCGCCTATCGGGTCGAGGGCGAGCGGATCGTCTTCGGCGACCTGGCCCTCACGAAGCGAGCCTGCATCGGCCCCGCCGGCGAGGTGGAGGCGACGGTCCTCGGCGTCCTCGCCGCCCGGGAGGTCGTCTTTGGGATCGACGGCGCGACGCTCCGGCTCGTGGCGGGTTCGGTGGGGCTCGACTTCCAAGGCTCGGCGAGCGCCGAGTGACGGCCCGAGGGGGGTCCCGAGATCGACTCGGGTCGCCCTCGGTCAGGACCCGAGCCGGAAGAAGCGGACGGCGTTCCAGCCCAGGATCGCGGCCTGCTCCTCCGCCGTCAGGCCCGGCAGGGCGCGGATCCGGGCCACGGTGGTGTCGATGTCGTACCAGGGAAAGTCCGAGCCCATCATGACCCGCCCCGGGCCGACGGTCCGGACGAGTTCGACGAAGGCCTCGACCGACGGTGCCTTCGGCGCGCCGAGCCAGTGGACGATCTCGCAGCAGTCGAACATGACGCTCGGATAGTCGCGGGCGATGCCCGGCAGCTGTCGCCACGCCGCTCCGCCCATGTGGGCGAGGATGATCCGCAGATCCGGACAGGCATCCCAGCGGCCCGGCCCACCTGGCTGGCCGGTGGCGCCGCAGCCGGCCCGCCGCGACTGGAGCCCCCCAATGGTCCGCCACCGAGGACCGCCCTGCGGCGCCACCTCCGCAAGCTTCGGAGGGTCTCGTGTCAGCTAGCCTGACGCGGCTTCGGGCGACCCGAGACGAGGGCCGAACGGTCGTTTGCCGCCGTCAGACCTCTCCCGCCAGCCGTCCCGCCAGCTCCGGCGGGGCAATGACGACGAGGTGGTGCTTCGCCCGCGAGCCGCCGACGTAGAGGAGCTGCTCGAGGCGCGCGTCGTCCGGCCGAAGCTCAGCGAGGACGACGACATCGGCCTCGAGGCCCTTGTAACGGTGGATCGAGTCGATGAGGATCCCGTTCCGCGGACGGCTCTCCGGCGGCCGCGGCTCCGAGAGGCGCTGCCCGCCGTCGTCGACGAAGGGGTTCCAGAGCTCGATCCCACCCCGGAAACGGCGCCGACGCCAGGCCTCGGACCTGATCAGGCTGACCCCGCTCAGAACGGCGATCCGCTCGCTCGGGACGCGCTCCTCCTTGACGAGCCGCGCCAGCACGTCGCCGAGACAGGCCGTCGTCGGCTCGCCGGGCTCGGCGGCGACGATCTCTACCGGCCGCCCGTCCTCGCGCATCGGGTCGGCCGGGACCACGCCTCGGTAGAACCGAAAGACGAAGTCGTGGATCGGGCGGGCGTTCCGACAGTTCCCGGGCAGCTCGTATTCGCGGAGCCCGAGCCGGGCGATCTCATCGGGCCGGTAGATCGCCTGGGCCGGATCGTGGAAGAGGTAGAAGATGCCGTTGACCGGATCGGCGAGGAGCATCGTCAGCGAGGTCAGCCAGCCGACGTCGAAGTCCTGGCCCTCGTCGACGACGATGGCATCGATCGCCTCCCAGCGACCGGCGAGGCGGTCGATGGCCGCGTCGAGGGCCGCTGGTAGGATCCGCTCGAAATAGAGCTGGTCGGCACGGGCAGCGGCGGGCGGCAGCGTGCCGGCCGCCTTCGCGAGGCGCTGGCAGAGCTGATGGAACGTGGCGACGACGAGCCGACCGCCGTCGATGACTGCCTCGAGGTCTGGATGGCGCGCCAACGCCGCCTGGAGCGGCGCGTTGAAGCAGACGAGGAGGACCCGGAGGCCCTGCTCGGCGAGACGACGCGCCTTCTCGACGGCCAGGACCGTCTTGCCGCTCCCGGCCGGGCCGACGATGGAGGCCCGCGGCTCCCGGCGGAGGACGTCGAGGATGTGGAGCTGCGCCCGCGTCGGTCGGAGGAGCGCCTGCTCAGCTTCCTCGAGATCGCGAGCCAGGAGCGGCCGCAGCGCCGCCGTCGGGGTCAAGACGGCGTCGATGATGGCCAGCTGCTCGTCGGTCAGCCGTCGATCCCGGGAGCCGTCGCCGGACCAGTAACCGAAGACGCGTTCGAGGGCCAGCGCCGTCGCCTCCGGGCTGCTCAGGTCCGCCCGGTCGAGCAAGAGCTCGAGCGGAGCATCGGGCCCGAGGGCGGTCGGCGGTGGCTCGCCCCGACGGGCGAGGCTGGCCCGGTCCACGTCGGGACAGGCGACGGCGTGGAGGGCACGCAGCTGCCAGTCCGGGCGCGAATCCCAGCGTGGGTCAGCGGCGACCTTCTCGACCAGGACGTGGGCCGCGACCCTCGCTTGGTGGAAGGGGCTGACCTCCAAGACCCGGCCGCCGACGTACCAGCGGCCGAAACCGTCGCGCGCCAACGGCCCGCCCTTCGTCTCGACGACGAGCAGGCCATGCTCGGGATGGACGACGACCAGGTCGGCCTCGCCATCTCGGGCGGGGCCGCCGGGCCGCGACGACGCGACCCAGGCGACGTTGGCGTAGAGGCGAGCGCCGGATGGGAGCGCCGCCCGAACCGCCCGCTCGACCCGTTCCTCGGCCTGTCTGCCCGATCCGAACACCGAAGACCCCCGTGGCACTGGCGCGTCCTCGACGGCACGATAAAACCATCAACCCCTGCCGTCAACGGCGCCTGCATCAGGGACGAGCGGGGCCGGCCGCCCCGGGACGCCATGTCGAACACCTAGGTCTGCGGAACGTGGCCGACGGCGAGCATGTAGATGGCGGCTTCTTCGCGACCGTCGATCCCAAGCATGGCGTTGATGGCGTCGTCCATGAACGCCCCGACGGCGCACGCGCCGAGCCCCATCGAGGTCGCGGCCAGATAGACGTTCTGGCCGACGTGGCCTGCCTCGAGGAGGCCGTACCGATAGCTTCGGTCCTGGTAGCGGAACCGCATCCGCTGGAGGATGAGCGTGATGAAGATGACGACCGCGCACTGGCCGAGGAACTCCTGGCCGATTCCCTGCTCGACGACGGTCTGACGAAGGTCCGCCAGCCGAAGCTGCTCGAGCGCATGCTCGCGGTAGGCGTAGTGGTAGATCCCTCGATCGAGGCCGGTGACGTTGTGGACGACTGGATAGAGCTCGAGGGGGTAGAGGGCACCGGACGAGGGAGCTGTCCGCCGCGCGCTTCCCCAGCGCTGGGTCGAGATCCCGCTCGCCAGAAACAGGAGGCGCGACAACTCCGAAAGCGTCATCGGCGTCGGGGCATAGGTCCGCACGGACCGGCGGAGGGCAATCGCCCGGGCCGCCGAGAGGCCACCGTCGAGCGACGGCTCTGGGAGCGGAATCCGCGGCACGTCGCCGTAGACCTTGTATAGCTCCGGCTGCGAGCCCCAACTCGCGACGGTGCCGAGCGCATCGATCAGGCCCGGCTTGCTCCACTCGTGGTAGAGATAGCCGAGGTCCGTCCCATGCGGAATCGGCGGCGGTGGGCGCAAGCCCCGCCCCGCGACGACGCCGAGCGCGCCGCCCACGACGAGGCCGATCAACCCTCGGCGGCTGAAGGGACGCCCGAAGAGGGCCCGGAAGCGGTGTCCGAGCTCGGAGGACTCGGCACCAGGCTGTGCTTCGCGAGTCGCAGGGACGACCCGGAGCTGATCGTCAAGGCTGGGCCCGGGAACGAGCCGCGCCGCGACCGGACGGTGCCGAAAACGAGCCTGCAGGTATCGAACGAGGCGGCCCCAATTGAACCAGACGTGGACGACGGCCAGGGCCCCCATGAGGTAGCCGACGACGACGTGCGGCCAGAAGTCGTTGAGATCCCAGGCATCGGCGACGACACCCGTCGCCCCTGTCAGGATCGCTGCGACGAGGAGGCCCAGGGTCGTGAGTCGGTCCAGGTCGTGGCGGAGCCGCCGCATTCGTCGAGGCCTCAGCAGCGTGAATCATAGGCTCCTCGACCCGAGATGCCCGCGTGACCGAACCACGCCACCCCCGCCGTCTCCCCGAGCGTCGAAGGTCGCCCCGTCGCCGTTCCCCTACGACCCGAACCAGGCCGCCAGCCGCTCCGCCTCGAAGGCCCGCTTCGCCGCCAGGTGCTCGGGTGACGCCGCGGTGAGCTCGACCCGCGGCGGGTCGTCGAGGAACCGGCCGCGGACCATCGCCGCCGACCCACGACCCGTCTCCATGAAGCAGACGCCCTCGCCGGCGAAGGTCGCCTCCGATCGACGTCCGCCGAAGGTGGCGGCGATCCGCTCGGCCACGACCTCGCCCTCGGCGGCGGCGAAGACGCCCGCCTTCGGCAACGCCCCGCCGTTCGGCATCGGGATCCCGGTCACGTCGCCGACGGCGTAGACGCCGGGGAAGCGGGTCTCGAGGGTCCGCGGATCGACGGGCACCCAGCCCGAGGGGCCGGTGAGCCCCGCCGCGGCGACCACGGCCGGCGCCCGGTGGGGCGGGACCGCCAGGAGGAGGTCGAAGGGGATGACCGCGTCGGTCGTGACGACCTCGCCGGCCCGAACCTCGACCGCCTGGGTGTTCGTCCGCAGGCTAATCCCCGCCCCGGCCAGGTAGCCGTCGAAGGCCGTGCAGCCCGCTTCGCCGAGGATGGGGAGGGACTTCGGGAGCGGCGTGAAGACGAGCATGCCGTACGAGAGACCGCGCGCCTCGAAGCGCTCGGCGAGGAGGAGGGCCAGCTCGTACGGTCCGGGCGGACAGGGGTACGGCGCTCCGAAGATCCCGACGACGACCCGGCCGCCGGAGAACTCGGCGATCCGACGGGCCGCCTCGTCCGTCCGGGCGCTGTCGTAGGCATCGAGGCCGTGGGCTCGGAGCCCCGGGACGCGGTCGAGGTCGCGCTCGGCGCCGAGGGCGACGACGAGGGCGTCCGAGCCGACCCACTCGAGACGGCCGCTCGGGGCGCCCGATGGCTCGAGGAGTTCGACCTCGGCGGCGAGGGCAGCCGGGTCGATGGCCGTGATCGCGGCCCGCCAGACGTCGATGCCGCGGTCGCGGAGCCGCTCGAGCGGCCGCTCGCCGGCCGCATGGGGCTCGATGCCGGCGAGGGCCCAGTTCTTGCGGAGGCCCATCGCGAAGGTCGCCCGCCGCTCCACGAGGACGACCTCGTCGGCGGGCTCGAGGAGCCGTCGGAGGGTCACGGCAGCGGCGATGCCGCCGAAGCCGCCGCCGAGGATGAGGGCGCGAGCCATGGGCGTGTCCTCGTCTCGTGATCGTCGATTCGATCGGTCTTCCTCGCCGCCGGGGCGAACTCGCCCGGCGGCGAGCCGCCCCATTGTCGCCGACCGAGCCGAAGTTCGCGAGCTGGAGCGGCCGACGGCCGGCCTGCAGCGTCAGGGCGGGGAGGGCACAATCGTCGCGTGGCCGTGAGCGCCGGCATCCTCCTCTATCGTCGTCGCGCAGGACTCGAGGTCCTCATCGCCCACCCCGGCGGTCCGCTCTGGGCGGGTCGCGAGGACGGGGCCTGGAGCATCCCGAAGGGGATCGTCGAGTCCGGCGAGACGCCCTTCGAGGTTGCTCGCCGCGAGTTCAGGGAGGAGACCGGTCACGCGCCGCCGGCCGACCCAGACGCCTACCTTTCGCTCGGCGAGGTCCGGACGCCGACCGGCAAACGGATCGTCGCCTGGGCCGTCGAGGGCGATCTCGACCCGGCGACGGCGACGAGCAACACCTTCGAGATGCCCTGGCCGCCCGGGTCGGGACGCCGCCAGGCCTTCCCGGAGATCGATCGGGTGGCGTGGGTGAGCCCGGCCGAGGCCAGGCGGCTCCTCCACACCGCCCAGGCGGCCTTCGTCGACCGGCTCGAGGCGCTTCTCGCCGAGGGAGCCCGCTCCGTCGAGGGCGGCCCATCGGTCGAGGGGGGCCGGCCAATGGAGGCCGGGGAGGCGACGGACGCCACCGCGGGATCGACGACCCGCCCTGCCGACTAGCCCGCTGCCGCGCGCATCCGAAGCCGGAGGCCGCCGTCGAGGACCGCGACAGCGGCCGCCAGTCCCAGGCCGATCATCGCGACGGCGACAGCGACCTCGAAGCCGGCGACCGCCACGACCGGCGCCGCCCCGATGCTCCCGAGGGCGATGGCGGCGGCAAAACCCGCCGAGAAGAGGGCGAAGGCGGAGCCCCGATCCGCCTCGCTGCTTCGCCGCGTCAGCTCGAGGAGGAGCGGCGTGACGATGAGGGCGGCACCGCCCCCCGTCGCGATGCCGGCGACGACGAGGAGCGGCGTGGTCGGCGGCAGGAGGAGGAGCGCAACGCCGGCCGCGGTGATCGCCATCCCGGCCAGCACGAGCGGCAGCGCCGCGAAGCGGTCGGCGAGCCAGCCGGATGGGACCCGCATGAGGAGAACGGCGATCCCGTCGGCGGCGAAGAAGAGACCGATGTTCGCCCCGGCGGCCTCGGCCCGCTGGGGGAGGTAGGCCGTCACGACGCCCCAGTGGGCGACGAAGAGGAGGACGATGGCCAGCGGCGCGCTCCAGGTCGGTCGGTAGGCGAGGCCGAGGAGACGATGAGCGGGCGAGAGGGGGAGCGCGCCGTCGGACTCGACGGCGCGCCGGGCCAGCGGGGTGCCCGGGTCAACGGGCGTTCCGGCTGGTTGGTCATGGCCCGCTACAGGCCACCCGGTCTCGCCACGATCGCCACCGGTCTCGCCACGACCCCTGGCCGACCCGGCGCGGAACGGCCCGCCGGCCTTCCGGACGGCCCTCGACCATCGGCCGTCCCTCCGCGATGGGTCGACCACGGCGATGACGAGGCCGACGATGACGAGACTCAGGACGACGAGGGCCACCCCGTCGAGGCCGGCCAGGTCGAGGACGACGAGCGAGACCGGCGGGAGAACGACGAGGGTCAGGTTGTGCGACGCGCCGGCGACGGCGAGGGCGAAACCTCGGCGAGCCGCGGGGACGAGCCGAGGGACGAGGGAGAGCCCGGCCGGCAGGGCCGTTCCGATGCCGATCCCCTGAAGGAGCCGGGCGACGAGGAAGGGGAGGTTTGGCCCCGTCGCCTCGATGCCGGGCAGGAGGAGAACGAGACAAGCGGCGATGTAGGCGGCGCCGCCGACGAGCATGAGCCGAAGGCCACCGAAGCGATCGACCAGGGCGCCGGCACCGAAGGCCGCCGGGATCTGGACGACGGCCGCCACACCCACGATGAGTCCGATCTCGGCGTCAGGCTTGCCGCCCCGCGCCAGGGCGAGCGGGAGCGAGGCGGTAAAGGCATGGAAGCCAGCCTGGATGAGAAAGAGGCTGACGGCGATCCGATACACGAGGGCGGAGGTGCGGCGCCGGGCTAGAGCGACGAGGGGGAGGGCCCTCCCGCGAGGGCTGGCCGAGACATCGACCCATTCTCGCACCCAGAAGGGGTGCGAGTCGGCCCTCGCATGTCGTGCTTTTGTATGATCCGCGTCGAACACTGGCGGCGCGAGTCATGCCGCGTCCGCCAGGAGCCGGCTTCGGTCACGGAGCGCGGCCGACGGTCAAGCGAAGAAGCCCACCGGGGGAAGAGGAGTGGACAGAACGAGGAACGGGGGCGTGCCAGCGCACCCCGGAGTGGCTGGTGCCGTCCCACGGCAGCCACGGTCCGGGACCCGCTCGAGGCATCGCTGCGGGCGGTCCGAGCGCATCGACGAGACAGGCGGAGACCGCAGCCCGAGGGTCAGCCGGCGGGGCTTCCTCATCGGGACCGCCTACGCCGCTACGGCGGCCGTCCTGGCAGCCTGCGGCCCAAGCCCGACGACCCCGCCGCCGAGTCCATCCCCGTCGCCAGCGCCATCCCCGTCGCCGCCGCCTCGCGGACCCTTCGAAGCCCTGGAAGAACTCCGGGCTGCTCTGCGGAGCAGCCCGGACCACCTGCCCGCAGCTGCAGAGCGCCTCGTCGCGAGTCGCGACCCAGCGGCCATCGTCCGCTTCGTCCAGGAGCGGATCGCCTCCTATCCGGGTGGCAGAGCATCCATCGGCGACCCCATCGCCACTCGTCGCTGGGGTACCCGCGGCACGCTCCGCGGCGGCGCCGGAACACCGAGGGAGCGCGCGGACCTCGCCGTCGAGCTCCTCCGACGGGCCGGCTTCGAAGCCGACGTCGTCGAGCTGGTCGGGACCGTAGCCGCGACATCCCTCGTCCATACCGCACCCCTTCCGGCCTTCGACCCCGCCATCTCCGACGAGCGTCTGCGCGAGATCAGGACCGCCCTCGGTCTGGCGCCCGACGTGCCCGCGCCCCAGGACGACGACCCAGGCGGTCGAACGGCGGCCGCACTCGCCGATGCGCTCATCGACCACTTCGAGGCGCCGCCCCGCACGGCCGAGGCCTTCCAGTTCCGCGATCCCACGCGCGTCCCCGCCGTCCGGGTCGTCATCGATGGGACACCCCACCTTGCCCGCCTCGATGGCCCGCCTGGTCTGCAACCAGCCCCCGACGCGCCCGCCGCCCCGGCTCGTCCGGGCGACGACACCCTGCCGGTCACCGTCGTCCTGGAGGCCGCCCGGAGCGACGAGCCGGCCAAGCGGTTCACCCTCGTCCAGGGCTCGTGGCGGGCCGAGGACCTCGTCGGGCGCTGCCTCTCCGTCGCCTTCGTACCGCCGGTCGAGCGACTCGAGGAGCTCGTGGCGGTCTCGCCCCGAGATGTCGGCGTCGTCATCCCGGTCCTCGCCGTCGGCGGCCCGGACGTCGACGCCGAGGAGGGCCGCCGACTCTCTATCGCCGGCGAGCCTATCACCCTGTCGGGCGAGGCGGTGTCCGTGGCGGACGACGGCTCCGTCAGCGTCGGCGGGCGGCCCATCGGCGCTCCGACCCCCGATCCGGAGCGGCTCGCGGCGGTCCGGCGCCTCACGGTCGTGGCCAATCCGGCCGCCTACCCGACCATCGCCCTCGAGGTCACCGCGACGGACGCCGACGGCGCTCCCATCACCGGCCTCCCGGCCTCGGCCTTTCTCCTGACCGAAGAGACGACGGCCCTGGGGTTCCTCGTCGAGCAAACGAGCCCTCCCCCGCCCAAGATCCTCCTTCTCCTCGACACCTCCGACAGCATCCCGGCGGACTTTCGGGCGGACGGGGCGGCCGCCCTGGCCCGCTCCATCGCCGAGCACCTCCTCGCGGCCGATCCTCGGGTCGAGCTCCGGGTCGCCGCCGTCTCGTTCGAGGTCGCCAAACCGGCCGGCGACTGGACCACCGATCCGGCCGCCATCGAGACCCAAGCCCGCCAGGCGAGCGGCTACGGCTCCCAGCTTTGGGAGAGCCTGGCGAGCGCCGGCCGACTGGGCGCAACGGCCATCGTCTTCATCACCGACGGCCGGGCCACCGACGGGTCCGTCGAGATCAGCGAGCCGCCGCCAGGCCCCCTCGCCAGCGTCCGGGCCGGACCACCGACGGTCGTCATCGGCGTCGGTGAGATGGACCCGGCCATGCTCGAGAAGCTCGGCCAGGCAGGTCGCCTCGGTGCCGTTCCGGCGACGAACCGGGACGAGGCGTTTGTCGCGATCGTGGCCGCCCTCGGTCGAGAGTCGCCCCCGTACCGATTCCGGTACCGAGCCCTCCCGAGCGGACCGGAGGAACGCCGGGTCCAGGTTCGACTGCGCTCGGCGGAGACGGCGGTCTCCGGCGAGACGACCTACCGCGTTCCGCCGAGGGAGGAGCGAGCTACCCCGCCCGCC
>DAOTYQ010000302.1:0-4426 GCA_034434735.1 Chloroflexota bacterium | reverse complement strand
ACGCCCGCCAGGCCTCCCCGACCCGCTCGATCTGGGTCTGATGGGCCATGAGCTCGGCGACGAGGACGGCGTACGGGTCGCGCCGCTCGCGGACGGCCACCGACCGCCGCTGCTCGGCCCACCAGGCCAGGACCGCTTGCCGGATGGTGGCCGGATCGATCCCCGGCTCGCTCCGGGAGGTCCTGTCGGGGTCCTCCGCCGGACGGGAGCGCAAACCCAGCGTCGCGCCGACGCGACCCCCCGCCGCCGGCTTCTGCCATCGCCCCTTCGTGCCCACGGGCCGGGAGCGTAGCAGCAGGCGGTCCGGGCCGACGGCCGGGCCGGGCGGCCCCCTACCCTGTCGGCGCGTGCCATGGAAGCCACCACCACCACCACGATGCCAGCCCCGCGCGCCGGAGCGCCCCTCCGGATCGGTGCCGCCTTCTGGCTCCAGCGGACCGACTGGCCGAGCCTGCGGGCCGCTCTCGAGGCCGCCGAGGCGGCCGGCTTCGACGACCTCTGGGTCGACGACCACCTCCTCAGCGACGAGGGCGAGCCCCGCGACCCGAAGCTGGAGAGCTTCACGATCCTCGCCGCCGCGGCTGCCCTCACCTCCCGGGTCCGGCTCGGCCACCTCGTGGCGGCCAACACCTTCCGCCACCCCGCCCTGGTGGCGAAGATGATCGCCACCATCGACCAGATCAGCGGCGGCCGGGCCATCCTCGGCCTCGGCGCCGGCTGGTTCGAGCTCGAGCACGCGGTCTACGGCCTCGACTTCGGCCGCAGCCCCGGCGAGCGCATCGAGCGCCTCGGCGAGGCGGTGACCATCATCCGCCACCTCCTCGACGGCGAACGGTTCGACCACGCCGGCCGCTTCTACACCCTCCGGGACGCCTCCATCGCCCCGCTGCCGATCCAGCCGCGGCTGCCGATCCTCATCGGCGGAAGCGGGCCCCGCCGGACCCTGCCCCTCGTCGCCCGGGCCGCCGACCTCTGGAACGCCTACGGCAGCCCGGAGGTCATCGCCGCCGCCGGAGCCCGGCTCGGCGAGGCGTGCCGGCTCGTCGGCCGCGACCCGGGCGCCATCGAGTGGACGGCGACCCTCAACGTCGTCATCCGCCCGACGGTCGACGAAGCGGAGGCCGCCCACGCCGCCGTCGTCGAGCGCCACCGCCCCCAGCCGGACGAGGTCGCCCTCGACCTCGGCGGACCGCCGGAGGTCGTCGCCGCCGGCTTGCGGCGCTATGCCGCCGTCGGCGTCCGTCACACCATCTGGGTCCTCCGCTCGCCGTGGGATCGCGAGACCATCGAGCGGCTGCCGGAGGTCCGGGCCGCCCTCAGCGCCGACGGACCCGAGAGCGCCCGCCGTTAGGCGCCCGACGGCAGCCCGAACGGCGGCCCGCCACCCGCCGCCGGAGCATGGCCGCCGTCGCCGCCCGAACCGAGCGCGAAGGCGACCGTCCGCTCGCCGCGCAGGCGAACGACGACCGACTCGCCGATCCCGAGCCGGCGAGCGTCGGGATCGGCCTCGCACCAGAGCCGCAGGCCGTCGGCACCGGCCACCTCGAGGAGGATCTCCGAGCCGGCGAACCGCCGGCCCAGGATCCGCCACGGCCCGGCCCCCTCGGCCGTCCCGAGCCCGCCCGGCGGCACGGCCTGGAGCTGCTCCGGGCGAAGGACGACGAGCGCCCGGCCGTCGCCCCGGTACGGGCTCCCCGGCGCCAGCCGGATCGGGCCGAGCGGGGTGCGCGCGATGCCGTTCGCCAGCTCGCCCGGGACGAGGTTGGCGATCCCAACGAAGGTGGCGACGAAGGGGCTCGCTGGCTCGTCGTAGAGGACCTCGGGCGGGGCGCACTGGACGATCCGACCGCCGACCATGACGGCGACGCGGTCGGCGATGGTCAGCGCCTCCTCCTGGTCGTGGGTCACGAAGATCGCCGTCGCCGAGGCACGACGGAGGATCTCGCGAAGCTCGAGACGGAGGCGGGTCCGATGGGCCGCATCGAGGCTCGAGAACGGCTCGTCGAGGAGGACGATGGCCGGCTCGGGGGCGAGGGCACGGGCGAGGGCGACCCGCTGCTGCATCCCACCCGAGAGCTCGTGCGGCATCCGTCGGCCCAGCCCGGCGAGGCCGACGAGCTCCAGGAGGGCGTCGACCCGCTCGCGCCGGTCCGGGCGGCCGCGCAACCCGTAGCCGACGTTGTCGGCGACCGAGAGGTGCGGAAAGAGGGCGAGGTCCTGGAAGACGATCCCGACCCGTCGTTCCTCCGGCGGGACCGGCCGGCCGCCGCCGGCAACCCGGCGCCCCCCGATCTCGATCCAGCCGGCATCCGGTTCCTCGAAGCCGGCGATGCAGCGCAGGACCGTCGTCTTGCCACAGCCCGACGGCCCGAGGAGGACGAGCATCTCGCCGGTCCGGACCTCCAGGTCGAGCCCGTCGACGGCGAGGACCGAGCCGAAGCGCTTCGCCAGGCCGCGCAGGCGCACGGCGACGGCCGCGGGCGGCTCGGCGTCGCGCGCCGCCTCCGGCGGCGTCTGCGGCGAGGGCGCGGCCGGGCCGCGGACGGCCGAACCGGGGCGCAGGGTATCCACGGCCGTCACCGTAGCGCCTCCGCGCCCCGTTCGTCCAGGCCGAGGCCTCGTCCCGCGTCGCGTTTCGCGCCGCGCTCGCCGCGCAGGACGAGGGCCGTACCGAGCAGCGAGACCAGGATCAGGAGGAGGCCGGGCCCGGCAGCCCGGGCGTAGAAGCCGTCGCTGGCAGCCCCCCAGATCCGGGTCGCCAGGGTTTCGAAGCCGATGGGACCGAGGATGAGGGCCATCGGCAGCTCCTTGGCCGTCGTCAAGAAGACGAGCGCCGACCCGGCGACGACGGCCGGCCGGATGGCGGGCCACGTCACCCGCCAGAAGGCCCAGAACGGTGGGTCGCCCAGGGATCGAGCCGCTTCCTCGGGTCTGGTGCCGGCCCGACCGAGGCTCGCCCGGAGCGGGCCCAACGTCTCGGGCAGGAAGCGGATCGCGTAGGCCAGGACGAGGAGCGGCAGCGTCTGGTAGAGGAGCGGGATCCGGGCCGCCAGCGACACGACGGCCAGGGCGATGACGATCCCGGGGAGAGCGAAGACGACGGCCACCGCCAGCCCGACGCCGCTCGCCAACCGGCCGGGGTAGCGGACGCCGAGGAGGGCGATGGGCAGGGCGATGCCGAGGGCGAGGAGGGCGGCTCCGGCCGAGACGGTGAGGGTCCCGGCGGCTGCGGCGACGGTGATCCGGAGCGGCTCGTCGTTGACGAGGCCGCGGATGAGCCAGACCAAGAGCGTCGCGCTCGGCAGGACCGCGGCGAGACCGACGACGGCGGCGACCATCGCCACGGCCGGCCAGCGCCCCCGACCCAGGCGCTGGATGGGCGGTGGTCGGCGGGGCGGCGAGACGAGGCGAACCGACCGCCGCCGAGCCGCGACCTCGAGCCCGGCGACGGCGAGGGCGAGGCCGACGAGGAGGAGGGCGAGGACGGCGGCGAGGGAGCGGTCGAAGGCCGCTCGGTACTGGGTGTAGATGGCCCGGGCAAGGGTGTCGAGCCCGAGCAGGGCGACGGCGCCGAAGTCCGAGATGGCGTAGAGGACGGCGAGCATGATCCCGGCCGCCAACCCCGGTGCGATGGCCGGCAAGGTGACCCGCCAGAAGACCGAACGGGGCCGATCGCCGAGGGATCGAGCCGCCTCTTCGAGGCCCGGGTCGGTCCGGAGGAAGGCGGCCCGGGCGGCGAGGAACACGTACGGGTAGGCCGCCAGGCCGAGGACGAGGCTCGTCCCCGGCAACCCGTAGACCGACGGGAGCTCGCCGACACCGAGCGGACCGAGGGCCGTCCGCAGGAGCCCGGACGGCCCGAAGGCGGCGACGAAGCCGAAGGCGGTCACGTACGAGGGGATCGCCAGCGGGCTGGCCGCCAGGACGGTCCAGGCACGCCGCCCCGGCAGGTCCGTCCGCGTCGTCAGCCAGGCGAGGGGGAGACCGATGGCCGTGGCCAGGATCGCCACGGCGATGCCGAGCAGGACGGTCGTGGCCTGGATCTCGAGGGTCCGCGGCCGAAGGAGCAGGGCGTCCACACCCGCTGGGGCCCCGGCGGCCCGGACCACGAGGTAGACGAGCGGGATCACCGCCAGGAGGCCGACGGCGAGGCTCGGCAGGACGAGGGTGAGCGGCGGCCGCCGGCTCGCCGGGGTGGCCACCCTCGGTCGAGCCGGCGCCACGCGGACGCTCGGGAGGGAGAAGACCGCTTCGACGCGGCGCCGGAGCCGCGTCGGATCGATCACGGGCAGACCCACCGCCCGCCCATCAGAGGATGCCCACCTCCCGGAGCAGTTCGAGGGTCCGCTCGAGATCGGCGAGGTCGGACAGGTCGAGGTCGGGCGGATCGAGCTCGGAGAGGGCCGGCAGGCCAGCCGGAGCGGGG
>DAOTYQ010000301.1:0-9660 GCA_034434735.1 Chloroflexota bacterium | reverse complement strand
ACCTGGCGTGCAGCGTGAGGCAGGGAATGGCGACTGGATCGGCGGCTCCCGACCGCGTCGGTTGGTTCCGGAAGATGGTCGAGATCCGGATCTTCGAGGAGAAGGTCCAGGAGCTCTTCATGACCGGTCAGATCCAGGGGACGACCCACCTCTGCCAGGGCCAGGAGGCGGTCTCGGTCGGGGCCATCTCCGCGATGCGGCCGGGTGACGTCCAGACGAACACGTACCGCGGCCATGGCGAGGCCCTCGCCCTGGGCATGGACCCGGAGGTTGCCTTCGCCGAGCTCATGGGACGGGTCACCGGCTGCTCGAAGGGGCTCGGCGGCTCGATGCACCTCATCGACGTCAGCAAGGGCAATATCGGGGCCAACGCCATCGTCGGCGCCGGGCTCCCCATCGCCGTCGGGGCTGCCGTCGCCTTCCAGATCCGGCGCGAGCCGCGGGTCGCCCTCACCTTCTTCGGCGACGGGGCGGCGAACATCGGCACCTTCCACGAGGCCCTGAACATAGCCGCCGTCTGGCGGGCGCCGGTCGTCTTCGTCCTCGTCAACAACCAGTACGGCGAGTACAGCCCGGTTCGGGCGACGACCCCGATCGACGACCTCGCCCGCCGCGCCGAGAGCTACGCGATGCCCGGTCGCATCGTCGACGGGCAGGACGTCGAAGCGGTTCATGCGGCGACGGCCGAAGCCGTCGCCCGGGCCCGCGCGGGCGACGGCCCGACCCTCCTCGAGATGAAGACGTACCGCTACCGAGGCCACTCGCGGTCGGATCCGGCGCGCTATCGGCCGCCAGGTGAGCTCGAAGCCTGGAAAGCCCGGGACCCGATCGACATCCTGGGTCGGCGCCTCGCAGAAGAGGGGCTCCTCTCGCCCGAAGAGCAAGACCGGATCCGGGCCGAGACCCAAGCTGCCATCGACGCCGCTGCGGCCCGGGCCGCGGCGGCCCCCTATCCGACCCTCGACGAGGCTGCTCGCTATGTCTACGCTGACTGAAGCCGATGTCGCCTCGGCGACCGCCGTCGCCGAGCTCACCTATCGCGAGGCCATCGCCGCGGCCCTCGACGACGAGATGGCCGCGGATCCGGCCGTGGTCCTCCTCGGGGAGGACGTCGCCACCGAGGGCGGGGTCTTCAAGACGAACGTCGGCCTCGTCGAGAAGTACGGGCCGGAGCGGGTCCGGAACACGCCGATCTGCGAGAACACGTTCGTCGGCGTCGCCCTCGGGATGAGCCTCGTCGGCCTTCGGCCGGTGGTCGAGATCATGTTCAGCGACTTTCTGCCGACGGCCGGCGACGCCATCGTCAACCAGCTCCCGAAGTACCGCTTCATGAGCGGCGGCCAGTTCGCCGTCCCGGTCACCGTCCGCTCCATCGGCGGCGCCACAGGTCGCTTCGGAACCCAACACTCGGCGACGGGCGAGAGCTGGTTCATGCACCTGCCGGGCCTGCGGATCGTGACGGCGGCGACGCCGGGAGCAGCCTACGAGCTCCTCCGGGCGGCGATCCGGGACAACAACCCGGTCATCTTCTACGAGCACAAGGGCCTCTACGGCCGGAAGGGACCGGTTCGGCGTGGCGCCATCGGCGCCGTCGGTCGGGCCGACGTCGTCCGACCCGGGCGGGACGTGACGATCGTGGCGACCCTCCTCATGGTCGAGCGATCGCTTCAGGCGGCCGACGCCCTGGCGGCGGAGGGGATCGAGGCCGAGGTCATCGACCTGCGCTGGATCCGGCCGCTCGACGTGGAAACCGTCCGCCGCTCGGTCGAGCGGACGGGTCGGCTCGTCGTCGCCGAAGAGCAGGTCCACGCCGGCGGCTGGGGGGCGACCCTCATCAGCGAGCTGACGAGGGGCGGCCTCGCCTGGCGGCATCCGCCCCTCGCCGTCAGCCTGCCGCCCGACCTGCCGATCCCCTACCGCCCGCCCCTCGAGGACGCCGTCCTTCCGTCGGCGGCGACCATCGGTGCCGCGGCCAGGACCGCCTGCGGCCGATGACGACGACCGAGCAAAGGACTCCGCCGCGGCCGGCCTTCGACGGCCGCGCGCTTCGAATCGAGCGGATCGAGACCATCGCCCTCCGGGCACCGCTCCCGAGGCGCTTCCGGGGCAGCGCCTATGCCATGGACAACCGCTGCACGATCATCACCCGCCTCTACACGAGCGACGGGCTCGTCTCCGACGTCTACAACGGCGACACCGACGACGAGCAGTCCATCATCGTCCGGATCATTCACGAGGAGCTCGCTCCGGCGATCCTAGGCCGCTCGGCCGCCGATCCGGAGGGTGCCTGGCGAGCGATGGAGCCCGCGACGAACAACATCCTCCGGGATCGCGGGTTGGCTTTGCAGGCCATCGCCTGCGTCGACACGGCGATCTGGGACGTCTTCGCCAAGGCCCTCGGGATCCCCGTCTACCGGCTCTGGGGCGCCGTGACGGACAGCCTTCCGATCAGCGTCATCGGCGGCTACTACCACCTCGATCTGGCCGAGACGGCCAAGCTCATCGAGCGCTACGTCGCGATGGGATTCGCCGGCGTGAAGTTCAAGGTCGGCGGCCGGACCCCCGCCGAGGATGCCGAACGGGTCCGGGTGGTGCGGGAAGCCGCCGGTCCTGACTTCGCGGTCATGGTCGACGCCAACCAGGGTTACGACCGGGCCCAGGCGGTCGAGTTCGGGCGGCTCGTGGCCGACCTCGACATCCGCTGGTTCGAAGAGCCGTGCCGCTGGATGAACGATCGCCGCTGGATGCGCGACGTGCGCCTGCAGACGGGGATCCCGGTCGCAGGCGGGCAGAGCGAGGTCACCCTCAAGGGCCTGCGCGATCTCGTCGCCGACGGCGCCATCGACGTGAGCAACTTCGATGCATCGTGGGCCGGCGGCCCGACGATCTGGCGGAAGGCGGCCGGCCTCTGCGCGGCGTTCGGGGTCGAGCTCGGCCACCACGAGGAGCCACAGGTGGCAGCCCACCTGTTGGCGAGCGTCCTCGACCACACCTTCGTCGAGTGCTTCGACGAGGAACGCGATCCCTTCTTCTGGAACCTGGCCAACCTCGCCGGTCGAATCGAGGACCGACGCTACTACCTCCCCGAAGGCCCGGGCTTCGGGATCGAGTTCGACTGGGATTACGTTCGCAAGTACACCATCGGGAGGCGGGTCAGCCCGTGACGCCGGGTGGCGCTGGGCCCCTGACCGGCGTGCGGATCGTCGCCGTCGAGCAGTACGGGGCTGGACCCTTCGGATCGCTCGTCCTCGCCGACCTCGGCGCGGACGTCGTCAAGATCGAGGATCCCGCGACCGGAGGCGACGTCGGTCGCTATATCCCGCCCGGGCAGGCGGACCGGACGAGCCTCTTCTTCGAGGCGTTCAACCGGAACAAGCGGAGTCTCGCCCTCGACCTCAAGTCGCCGGCGGGCCGCGAGGTCTTCGAGCGCCTCGTCGCGACCGCCGACGCCGTTTACAGCAACCTGCGCGGCGATCAGCCCGAGCGGCTGCGGATCCGGTACGCCGATCTCGCGCCGGTCAATCCGGCCATCGTCTGCGTGACCGTCACCGGCTACGGGACTCGCGGCGAGGCGGCGACGTGGCCGGGCTACGACGCCCTCATCCAGGCCGAAGCGGGCTGGGCGGCGCTCACCGGCGATCCCGACGGCCCACCGACGAAGAGCGGCCTTTCGCTCGCCGACTACGGGGCCGGCCTGTTCGGGGCCGTCGCCGTCCTGGCCGGGATCGTCGAGGCGCGGCGAACCGGCCGCGGGCGCGACCTCGACACGAACCTCTACGACGCCGCCCTGGCGATGCTCACCTACCCGGCCACGTGGTACCTCTCCGCTGGCTTTGTCACCGAACGCCAGCCCCTCTCCGCCCATCCGAGCGTCGTTCCCTTCCAGTTCTTTGCCACCGCCGATGGCTACCTGGCAGTCGCCTGCCCCAAGGAGAAGTTCTTTCGGGAGCTCGTCGAGCGGATCGGTCTGCCGGACCTGGCCGACGACCCGCGCTTCGGCGATTTCGAGAGTCGCTACCGCCACCGGCTGGCCTTGCTCGAGATCCTCAGCGCCCGGTTCGCCGAGCGGGCGACGGCCGATTGGGTGGCGCTCCTGCGGGGCCGCGTCCCGATCGCACCGGTCCGCTCGCTGGCCGAGGCCCTCGACACCGACGACCTCCGCCGACGAGGTATGCTCGCCGAGTACACGCACCCGGTCTTCGGCCGCGTCCGGTCCGTCGGGCTGCCCATCGCCGTGGGTGGCTACGTCCCTCTGTACCGGCCGGGGCCAGCCCTCGACGCCGACGCCGTCGAGATCCTGAGCGAGCTCGGCTACGGTGCGGCCGAGCGAGAGGTCTTGGCACGACGCGGCGCGTTCGGCCACTCCGCCGAGCTGCCCGAGCAGCCGGCCATCGGGTAGCGGGTGCTGCCACCGGGCGCCGTCGTTCACAGGAGGGAGTTGCGGCACATGGCTCGATCGATTCTCATCGCCGTCGATGGCTCGACGGAATCGAGGCAGGCCACGGAAGTCGGGCTCGAGCTCGCCGCCGACCGCGGTGCGTCCGTCACCTTTCTCCACGTCGATCCCGCCATCGCAGAGGCGCTCTACGAGCTCGATCCCGTCCACGGCCCGAGCCAGGAGCAGATCCTCGACGCCGACCCCGTGCTCGCCGAGGCGGCTGCCCTAGCGCGGGCCAAGGGCGTCGCGGCTCGGGTCGAGGTCGCCGGGAGCTCCCGCGAGCGCCCGTCCCTGAGCGAGATCGCCGACGCCATCGTCGGGATCGCCGAGGGTCTCGAGGCCGGGCTCATCGTCCTCGGGTCTCGAGGCCACGGACTCCTCGAGAACGTCCTCCTCGGCAGCGTCTCCTCGGGCGTCCTCGAGCGGTCCACGGTCCCGGTGGTCGTCGTCCGGCCCGGGCGGTCGGCCGGTCGCTAGGGGAGCGGCCGTCTAGCCCTCGTGGCCGGCCGTCCGGACGCCCGGTTCCGGCTGACGCGGGCGGCCGAGAGCGAAGCGATCGCCGATGGCCGGATCGGGCGGTCGGCCGGTGACGAGACCCACCAGCGTCTCGCCGATGACCGGGCCGTGCTTGAATCCGTGCCCGGACCCGCCGCCGACGAGCCAGACGTTCGACCAGGCCGGGTGGCGATCGATGACGAAGTGCGTGTCCGGCGTCGACTCGTACTGACAGACCCGCGTCTCGACGACGGGCGCCTCGGCGAGGGCGGGGAAGCGCCGGCGGACGTAGCGGCGCCCGATCCGGACCGTCTCGGGGTCGACGAGGCGCTCGCCGTCGGTCGGGTCGAAGGGGCGACCGAGCTGGTCCGGAGCGACCTTGAAGCCTCGTCCCTCGACCGCCGGGATCCCGTAGATGGCCGCGTCGTAGTCGACCCAGCACGGGAGCGAACCGGCCTCGAACCGAGGGTCGCCGGCCGGCGGGCCGAGATAGAGGACGTCCTGCTTCGTGATCCGGATGAGCGGCCCGCAGCGGTCGGGGAAGAGGTGCGGCAGCCAGGGCCCGGCGGCGAAGACGACGGCCCCCACGGTCAGGCGGCGGCCGTCGGCGGTCTCGACGATCGAGACCCGATCACCCCCCTCCGCCGCGTCGGGCGGCCGGACGAGGGCGACCTCGAAGGTGCCGCCGGCGGCGACGAAGCGCTCGACGAGGCGGCGGATCGCCTGCCGGGCAAGGACGAGGCCGGCCTCGGGCTCGAAGACGGCGAACTCGCCGTCGCCGACGGCGATCTGTGGCCAGCGTCGGCGCACCTCGGGCCCCGCGAGCTGCTCGACGGCGATCCCGAGGTCGCGGAGGGTGGCGGCCGAGGCGGCCTCGAAGCCGTCGGGCCGTCGCCCGAACCAGAGGACGCCGGTCTCGACGAAGAGCCGCTCGCCGACGGCGTCGCCGAGCTCGAGCCACTGGGCGCGTGCGCGCCGGGCCCAGCCCGGGTAGAGGCGGTCGGCGCCGTGGGCAGCTCGCAGGATCCGCGACTCGTCGCCCGAGGTCGCCCGGGGGTGCCCGGCCCCGAAGGCATCGACCAGGTGGACCGTCAGCCCTGCCCGCCGGGCGTGCCAGGCCGTCCAGGCGCCCATCGTCCCGGCCCCGACGACGAGGAGATCGGGGGCGCTCACCGCGGCCTCCGCGCCGCGAGCCAGCGGCTGGGAGTGAGCCAGACCATCGTCACGGCACGAGCCGCAGCTGAGCGACCACCGAGGCCTCGATGGCCGGCCCGGTCACCGTCAGGGGGACCGTCCGCCCGGCCAGCCAGGCGCCGATGAGGTTCCCGTGCTGGCGGGAGAAGGGGACGCCGCCGTTCCCGGTCGTCGTCACGATCCGGGTCGCGTCGGGGTCGGCGAGGTCGACGAGGAGCCGCATGCTCGGCAGGTTCGTGACCTCGAAGACCCGCCCGAAGCCGACGGGCCGGACGCTCGGGTCGTTCGGGTCGGGATAGGCCCGGGCGAAGCGAGTGTACGTGTTGTTCAGGGCGCCGGCGGCCCCCGGCGCGGGGTAGGGACCGCGGTTGAGGAGCCATTCGAGCGGCCCGATCCCGCTCGTCCCGAAGGCGTCGTCGCGGAAGCTGACGGTGTGGAGGCGGCCCCAGGTCCAGCGCCTCGGCTGACCCTCGACGGCTCGGAGGTCGGCGGCCGCCCGGTCGAAGGCGGCGGCGACGATCTCCGGCGCCCGCTCGGCGGCCGGCGTCGTCCGATCGTCCCACCAGCGATCGTCCGGCGCCCGGAGGAGGAGCTCGAGGGCGTGCCACGAGAAGGGGCTGCCGACGTATTCCCGGGCCAGGACGTCGCCGAGGTCGTCGTCGAAGACGGCCCGGAGGACGTGGTACTCCCAGCTCATGTAGGCGGCGCAGCCGAGGCTGTCGACCGAGCAGCGGCCGTCCCAGGTTCGGACTCGGTCGAGGAGGAGCTGCCCATCGGCGGTGGCCGGCGCCGGCCGGAGGTCGAGGAGGGCCGGGATGATCCGCTCCACTCGGCGAGGGTGGTCGTCGAGCTGGATCGCCGCCATCTCGTCGAGGCTGACCCCGTCGGTCGCGGCGGTCTCGAGGAGCTCGATCGCCCGGGCCGCTCGGTCGCCGATGTCGGGCTCCCGGCCGACGAGGTACGGGTAGTCCGGCCCGACGATCTGGTTGTTGGCGGTCACGATCCAGCCCGTCGGCGGATCGAAGAGGCGCGGCAGCGCGTCGGCCGGGATCCGATCGAGCCACTCGTGGGCGGCGTCCCAGCCGGGGCGCGGCCGGTCGCCGAGATCGTCGGCGGCCTGGCGGATCGGGACCCAGCCCGGCATCAGGTAGCCGATGTGGCCGGCGGCGTCGGCGTAGACGAAGTTCTGGGCCGGCGCGCCGTAGACGGAGAGGGCGGCCCGGAACTCGTCGAAGGAGCGGGCCGTGTCGAGCCGGAGGAAGGCCTCCAGGGTCCGGTCCGGGCCGGCGATGGCGGTCCAGGCGAGGGCCATCGGCGGCGCGTCGCGGAGGCGCGGCTCGGCGTCGTTGAGGATCGGGCCGTGGTGGGTCTCCCGGACACGGAGCGTCACCGGCTCGCCGCCGGCGACGGCGATGGTCTCGGTCCGGATCGTCAACGGTCGGCTCTCGCGCCCGAAGAGGTAGCGGCTGGGGTCGGTGGGATCGAGCCGCTCCTCGTAGAGGTCCTGGACGTCGGGGTCGGCGTTCGTCGCTCCCCAGGCGATGGTCCCGTTCGTGCCGAGGACGACGGCCGGCGTCCCGGGGAAGGTGACCCCGACGACGTCGTACGGACAGGCGGCCGAGACGACCCGACAGTGGAGCCCGTTGACGAACCAGACCGACGGCATGCCGACCCCGAGGTGGGGATCGTTGGCCAAAAGAGCCCCGCCGCTGGCGCTCTTGCTCGGGGCGACGACCCAGTTGTTCGAGCCGATCCCGCGGTCGGAGGCGAGGCCCGCGCCCGCGTCGAGGCCGGCCAAGGCGAGGGCCGTCCGCCCGGCGGTGGCGAGGTCGCGCCAGGCGGCCTCCCAGTCGGGTCGGAGGGCACCCTTCGTCGCCGGCACGGCTTCGGGCCGAGCGGCCGCGTCTCCCCGTGCGACGGCGCTTCCTCCGCGGCCGACGGCGGCGTCTCCCCGCGCGACGGCGGTTGGTCCCCGCCCGACCGGAGCGCCCCCGCCGGCGGCCGGCGCACCACCCGCCCCGGCGCCCGGCTCGACGATGATCGGCCCGTCGGCGGGGTAGGGCGGGATGAGCGAATCGGTCCGTGCCGGGTCCCCGAGGCGGGCGTCGGCGAGCCAGCGGAAGAGTTCGGACTCGAAGTTGCCGCCCAGACTCCAGGCCTGGACCTTCTGCCAGGTCGCCGAATCGAGCGGCGTCCACGGCTCCGGCTCGAGACCGCCCAGGCCGCCCTGTCCGGTCAGGAGGCCGGCGACGACGAACTCGATCCCGAGTCGACCCCGGTGGGTCTCGAGCCACGCGTTCACGCCGCGGGCGTAGGCGTCGAGGGCCGCCCGGACGTCGGGCGAGAAGGCGGCCAGGTCCCGCTCGGCGGCTCGGCGCCAGCCGAGGGTTCGAACGAAGCGGTCGGTGTCGAGGGTCGCCTCCCCGAAGAGCTCCGAGAGCCGCCCGGCGCCGATCCGCCGCCAGAGCTCCATCTGCCACATCCGCTCCGAGGCGTGGACCCAGCCCTGGGCGGCGAAGAGATCCTCGGGTGTGTCGGCGTAGATGTGGACGAAGCCGTTCTCGTCGCGAAGGACGTCGACGGGGCCCGAGAGGCCGGGCAGACGGATCGTCCCGCTCGTCTCGGGCATCGCCCGCCCGAGGATGCTCGCCAGGAGCCCGACGAGGCCGATGAGGACGACGAGGACGCCGACGATGCCGAGGGCGAGGAGGCGAGCCAGGAGGCGACGGAGGCGTCGACCCATGGGCGCAGCGGTCAGCGGACGAGGAGCTGGCCGAGGCCGAGCTCGGTCGCCCGCTCGACGATGGCGGCGCCGAAGACGACGTCGGCGAGGCCGACCCCGAGGTGGGTCGCCACGACCCGGCCCGCCGACGGCCGCTCGAGGCCCCGGAGGATCGCCTCGCCGAAGGTGGCCGTTGGGTCCGGATAGCCGTCGAACTGGCCGGCGTCACGGTTGGCGAGGAACTGGCCACGCTCGTCGACGAGGAAGAGGGCCGCCGTCGCGGCGACCTCGGCCGAGCAGTACGTCGCGTAGTCGACGGGCACGACGAGGGCGTTCGGCGCGAGCCAGTCGGCGGTCATGACCTGCCGTCGCTCCGGCGTCGTGAAGGAGGCGCAGGTGACGACGACGTCGGCCCCGGCGACGGCGGCTCGGGCGTCAGGCGCGGCCGCCGCGGCGCCGATCCCGGGCGTCTGCTGGGCCACGACGACGAGGGCCTCGGCCCGCTCCGGGTGGCGGTCGAAGATGGCCACCTCGACGCCCGGCAGGAGGTGGCCGAGGACCGGCAGGTGGGCCCGGCCTTGGACGCCCGCGCCGAGGATCGCCGCCCGGATCGGCCGGCCGGCGACGGGCGGGGCCCAGTGACGGATGGCAACCCCGCTGACGGCGGCCGTTCGGTGGGCGGTGATCGGCCCACCATCGAGGACGGCCGTCGGGAGGCCGGTGGTCGGGTCGTTGAGGACGACGATGGCGCTGATGGCGGGCAGGCCCCGGGCGTTGTTCGTCGGGAAGCCGACGACCCACTTGATGCCGA
>DAOTYQ010000300.1:0-8100 GCA_034434735.1 Chloroflexota bacterium | reverse complement strand
GCTACCGGACGCAGGGCCGCCGGCCGGCCGAGATCTTCTACGCATCGCGATCTGATCTCTTGGTTGAGAAAGGATGGGACCTCCATGACTACCCGTCGCTCACTGTCCGGTCGTAACGCGGGCCGGACGCCCTAGCCGAAGCGCTCGCGAAGCCGCGGCAGGACGAGCTCGCCGTAGAGGCGGAGGAAGCGGCGCTGGTCGTCGCCCGGGGCGTGGAAGACCAGGTGCCGGAAGCCGAGCTCGATGTAGGGGCGGATCTGCTCGACGTGCTCGTCCGGATCGTCGGAGACGAGCCATCGGCTGGCGGCCTTCTCGAGCGGCAGCTCGGCGGCGAGGCGCTCCATCTCCCGCGGGTCTTCGACCCCCATCTTGACCTCGCCGGGGAGGGCGAGGGCGGCCCAGATCCGGGTGTCCTCGAGGGCTCGCCGCCGATCGGTGTCGAAGGCGACCTTCATCTCGATGGTCAGGTCGAGGTCGGCGAGGTCTCGCCCGGCCTTCGCCGCCCCCTCGGCGACGGCCGGCAGGAGCGTCTCCCGGTAGAGCTCCATGCCCTTGCCGGAGGTGCAGATGAAGCCATCGGCGACCCGGCCGGCGAGTCGGGCGGCCGCCGGTCCCGAGGCGGCGATGTAGATCGGGACGGGTGTCTCGGGGCGGTCGTAGACCGTCGCGTTTCGGGTCCGGTAGTAGGTCCCCTCGTGGGTCACGAAGTCTTCGCGCCAGAGCCGGCCGATGAGCTCCACCGCTTCTTTCAGGCGGGCGAAGCGCTCCTTCGTGTCCGGCCACTCGATGTCGAGGACCGGGACCTCGTTCATCGACTCGCCGGTCCCGACCCCGAGGACGACCCGGCCGGGGGTGAGGCAGCCGAGGGTCGCGAAGGCTTGGGCGACGACGGCCGGGTTGTAGCGGAAGGTCGGCGTCAGGACGCTCGTTCCGAGGAGGACCCGCTCGGTCCGCTGGCCGACGGCGGCCAGCCAGGCGATGGCGTTCGGGGCGTGGCCGTTCGTGTGCCGCCAGGGCTGGAAGTGGTCGCTGACGAAGACGCTGTCGAAGCCGGCCCGCTCGGCCTCGACGGCGAAGTCGAGGAGCTCACGGGGTCCGAACTGCTCGGCCGAAGCCTTGTATCCGAGTCGCAGCATGGCCTTCCTCTCCCGCTACCCGAACGTCGACGAGACTCTAGCGGACGCGATCAACCGATGGGGCTCGGCGCCCCCGGATCGGCGATCACCCAGCCAGAACGCGTCCACCGGCCGACCCGGACGACCCCTTTGCCCTGCTCCGCCGCGAGCCGCCGCCGGGCGGTCGCCACCGTCTCGCCCCAGCCCGGGGGAACGAGGCCTGGGGTGAGGTCGGCGAGCGGGGCGAGGACGAAGAGGCGGCGCCGCGCCTCGGGATGGGGCACGACGAGCCAGCGCTCGGAGCGATCGCTCGCCATCGGCAGGTCGATGCGGTGTCGCCCGAAGACGAGGAGGTCGAGGTCGATCTCGCGCGGCCCCCACCGTGCCCGGCGCCGACGCCCGAGGGCCTGCTCGATCGCCTTGCAGGTGTCGAGCAGGTCGAGCGCGGTCGTCGTGGCATCGGAACCGAGCCGGACGTCGACCGCGGCCACGGCGTTGAGAAAATCCGGCTGGGGCGGACCGATCGGTGCGGTCCGGTAGAGATCGGACACGGCCCGGAGCGACAGGCCAGGCGTCGCGTCGAGGCGGGCGAGGGCCGCGACGAGGCTCCCCTCCCGATCGCCGAGGTTCGAGCCGAGCCCGATGTAGGCGCGAACCCAGGCCGAGGGCCGCCGCCGGCGACGGTCGCCTACAGTACGGGCATGTCCACCAGACCGACCGAGAAGCGCTCCGGCGGCTCGGCGACGCGGGACAGGGATGTCGTCGCCGGCTCCCTGGCGACCCGCCTCCGCCGACGCATCGAAGCGGATGGCCCGCTCCCGTTCGCCCGCTTCATGGAGATCGCCCTCGTCGACCCCGTCGACGGGTACTACACGGCCGCCCGAGCGCGCCCGACCCGATCGGGCGATTACCTGACGGCGCCCGAGCTCCACCCCATCTTCGGTCACTGTCTCGCCCACCAGATCATCGAGGTCTGGGAACGGCTCGACCGCCCCGGCTCGTTCATGCTGAGAGAGTACGGCGCCGGGGCAGGGACGCTCGCCCTGGCCGTCCTCGACGAGATCCGACGC
Source organism: Chloroflexota bacterium (assembly GCA_034434735.1). Classification (GTDB taxonomy): domain Bacteria; phylum Chloroflexota; class Limnocylindria; order Limnocylindrales; family CSP1-4; genus BPIH01. The sequence continues at coordinate 5,915 of DAOTYQ010000300.1, read as the reverse complement.
GCGGCGCCGCCGCTCCTCGAGGGGCTCCGCTACGAGCCGGTCGAGGTGAACCCCCATCGCCTCGCCGAGCTGCGGGCGGGGCTGGAGGCGGCCGGCTTCGCGGCACGTCTCCACGAACCCGACGACGGCCCCCGGGTCGGCGTCGTCCTCGCCAACGAGTACCTCGATGCGCTCCCGGTGCACCGCTTCGTCGTCCGCGACGGTCGGCTCCGCGAGCGCTACGTCGACTGGTCGGGCGAGCGGTTCGTCGAGGTCGAGGGGCCGCCGTCGGATCCAGAGGCGGCCACGGCGGCCGCCCGGCTCGCTGCTGCTGCGCCCGGCACGGTCGTCGAAGTGCGACCGGCCGTCGGGCGCTGGCTCGAGACCGTCGCGGCGGTTCTGCGTCGAGGTGTCGCCATCGTCGTCGACTACGGCGGGTCGGCGGGCGAGCTCTTCGGCCCCCACCATCCCGAGGGGACCCTGGTCGCCTATCGCCACCACCGAGTCGCTCCGGACCCGCTCGCCGAACCCGGCGAGCAGGACCTGACGGCCCACGTCGACTTCACCGACCTCGAGGCGCGAGCAGCCGGGCTCGGCCTCCGGGTCCTCGGGTCGACCAGCCAGGCGGCGTTCCTCGTCGGCTGCGGCCTCGAGGACTTGCTCCGCCGGGAGCAGTCGTCGCCGACGGCGACCCTCGAGGACCTCCTCCTGTTGCGCTCCGCCGTCCGCCGCCTCCTGGATCCGCGGGCTCTCGGGAACTTCCGGGTCGTCGTGCTGGGTCGTGGCATCGAGCCGCCGCTCAGCGGCCTCTCGGCTCGGCTGCCGGGGGCGGCTCGGTAGGAACAGCGCCCGGCGGCCGTCCGCCCGGTGATCCGCCGACCCCCGACCGGTCGCCGCGCGCCGGTGGCGAGATCGGGCGAATGCCCGACTTGGCGGACGGCGCGGCCGGCGCCATCCTCGCCGCTGCCGGACGGCAACCGGCGGCCCGCTCCGAGGCTGCCGGGCCGGGCCGGTTCGGGAGCGGGCTCGTAGCCCGGTTCGCGCGCTCGGCTCGCCCGCTCCCGGTCCCACCGGCGGCCCCCGGAGCCCCGGCGCCCACGCCGATCCCGCCGGCCCCCGTCCCCGGACCCCAGCCCCGGCCCGCCCCGGCCGCCGGCCGCCCCCGAGCGGTCGCCTTGCTAGAATGCAGGCGCGTGGCTCGTCCCCGCGGCGGCCGCGTGCCCCGGACCGGGGACCTCCCGAGCAGGACCAGGCACCGCGGACCGGCATGGCCCGGAGCGGTTCGGAAGCGCAGCGAGGATCGATTGACCGGCATCTGGTACGTCGTGGGCTTCGCCTTCGCCGGCGTGACGTTCGTCTTCCTGACGATCGGCGCCGCCTGGCTCATCTCCCACCGCAACCGGGGCGACGTCCACAAGGGGCTGCCGTACGAGTCGGGGATCGACACCTTCGGCGATACCCACGGCCGCTTCGGCCTCTCCTTCTACATCTACGCCCTCCTCTTCGTCGCCTTCGACATCGAGGTCGTCTTCCTCTACCTCTGGGCCCTCGTCTTCCGCGAGACGCTCCTGAGCGGCTTCCTCGCCACCCTCGTCTTCGTCGGCGTCCTCCTCCTCGGGCTCGCCTACGCCTGGCGAAAGGGGGTCCTGACGTGGCGCTGACGCCCGAGCCGGGCTCCCCGGACAGCGCCGCCGTGGGCGCGTCGGGCGGCGCCACGGGCCTCCCCGCCGGGGGCGGCGGCAGCGGCGCCCTCGTCCCGAGCGGCGGCCCGGGGGCCGTCGCCGAGCCCCTCGTCGTCCCGAACACCTTGTGGCGGGCCGCCGACCCGGCCGCCTACCGGGGCGGCCCGGGCGGCCTCGAGCACGCCCACCTGGCCGAGGTCGAGCGATCGGGAATCGCCCATCGGGACGACGCCCGCTGGGGTGCCCTCGAGGTCATCCCGACGAAGGCCGATCTCGTTCTCGACCTCCTCCGGGCCAACAGCCTCTGGCCCCTCCTCTCCGGCCTCGCCTGCTGCGCCATCGAGATGATGAGCACGGCGACGAGCAAGAACGACATCGATCGCTGGGGGATGTTCCCGTTCCGGGCCAGCCCCCGCCAGGCCGACGTCCTCATCGTGGCCGGGACGTTGACGACGAAGATGGCCGGCCCGCTCCTCCGCCTCTGGGAGCAGATGCCCGAACCGAAGTGGTGCGTCGCCATGGGCGACTGCACGTGTTCCGGCGGTCGCTACAAGCGGAGCTACTCGACCATCCAGGGGATCGACCGGATCATGCCGGTCGACGTCTACGTCCCCGGCTGCCCACCCCGACCGGAGGGCCTCATCTACGGGATGATGAAGCTCCAGCAGCTCATCCTCGAGCGCCGCGGACGGTGGACCGAGCGGCGCGTGGGCCCGTCGGTCCCGGCCGGGGTCTGAGGGCGGGCGACCAAACGGCACGATGGACCATCAGCTTCGCGAGCGCCTCGTCGCGCGCCTCGGCGACCGGCTCCTGGGGCCGGTCCGCCAGCGCCACGACGAGACCGAGATCCGGATCGGTCCGGGTGACGTGCCGGACGTCCTCCGGACCCTCCACGACGAACCGGAGTTCCGCTTCCGGATCCTCGCCGACCTGGCCGGGGTGGACACCGGCACGGTCATGCAGGTCGTCTACCACCTCTGGTCCGACGCGACGCCCGACTGGCTGCGGGTGATCGCCGACGGGCTCCCCCGTGAGGACCCTCGCTGTCCCAGCGTCACCTTCCTCTGGAAGGGGGCCGAATGGATGGAGCGGGAGGCCTACGACATGTTCGGGATCGTCTTCGAGGGGAACCGCGACCTGCGCCGGATCTACATGCCGCCCGACTACACGAGCTTCCCCCTCCGCAAGGACTTCTATCTGCCCGACGATGCCGCGCGTTCGCCCGCCGTCGGGATCCGGCATCTGGAGCGGACCCATGCACCGCAGGAAGCGCCGCCGGGCGACGTCGTCCGCCGGGCGAAGGTCGTCTGATGGCGGCGAGGAGGGCGCGGATCGACAAACCGACGCCCATCGACGGAGAACGGAACCGACGATGACGAGCGACGAGCGCCGGACGAGCGCCCCCGAGGCGCCCTACGAGATCCCGGCCCACCCCTCGGCCGACGACCCCCGCGTCGTCCTCGACCGAGAGCTCGGGGTCTTCGAGCCGGTCCCGCCCTACCCGCCGCGGACGGAGCGAGAGGCCGAGTTCTACACCCTCCGGGACGGCGAGATGCTCCTGAACATGGGGCCCCAGCACCCCTCGACCCACGGGGTTCTGCGGGTCGTCCTCAAGATCCGGGGCGAGCAGGTCGTCGACCTCGACCCGGTCCTCGGCTACCTCCACCGGGGCGTCGAGAAGCTCTGCGAGAACGCCGACTACCACCAGACCATCGCCTACCTCGACCCCCTCGAGTACGTCAGCTCGCTCTTCTGCGAGTGGCCGGCGGTCATGGCCTTCGAGAAGCTCCTCGACGTCCGCGTCCCGCGCCGAGCCGAGTACATCCGGGTCCTGACCGGCGAGCTGCTCCGGGTCGCCTCGCACGCCCTCTTCATGGGCTGGATGGCCCTCGACCTGGGCGGGTTGACCCCGATCCTGTGGAGCTTTATCGAGCGCGATGAGATCGTCGAGATGCTCGCCTCCATCACCGGCCAGCGGATGCTCTTCAACTACTACCGGATCGGGGGCGTGAACGGGGACCTCAACCACGAGTTCATGAGCCGCCTCGGGGATTGGATGAGCCGGGCGACGGCCCAGCACGAGGCGAACACGAAGCTCCTCAACGAGAACGAGATCTTCGTCCGTCGGATGCGTGGCCTGGGCGTCATGGATCGCGAGACCGCCCTTCGGATGTGCTGGACGGGTCCGAACCTGCGGGCGACGGGCGTCCCCTTCGATCTCCGCCGGGCCCACCCCTACAGCGTCTATCCGGAGCTCGAGTTCGACATCCCGACCCGCTCGGAGGGCGACTGCCTGGCCCGCTACCTCATCCGCCTCGATGAGGTGAAGCAGAGCCTCCGGATCATCGACCAGTGCCTCCACGAGATGCCCGACGGCCCGATCATGGCCAAGCTGCCCCGCCTCCTCCGGCCGCGACCCGGTCGCGCCTTCGCCGCCGTGGAAGGGCCGCGCGGCGAGTACGGCATCTACGCCATCAGCGACGGAACGGACCAACCGTTCCGACTCCGGATCCACGACCCGAGCTTCATCCACCTCCAGTCGGTCGGCCTCCTCATGCCGGGCAACCTCATCGCCGACACGATGGCCGTCATGGCCTCCCTCGACCCGATCATGGGCGGAGTCGACAAGTGACCGCCGTCGGTCGGGCCTGGCGCCGGGTGACGCTGCCCGGCAAGGTCGTCCTCGTCCTGGCCGCCCTCGCCGTCGTCGGCAGCGGCCTCCTGGCTGCGGCCGCCGTCGCCCTCGGCCCGCCCATCGTCGCCTTCCTCGAGGCGAATCTGCCCCTCGTTCGCTTCGTCGTCGCCGCGACCGCCGTCCTCCTCCTGACCGTGCCGACGGCCTTCCTCATCATCTACATGGAGATGAAGGTCATCGCCCTCATGAACCTCCGGATCGGGCCCGACCGGGTGGGACCCTTCGGGACGGCGCTCTCGGTCGTCCACGGCCTCAAGGTCCTGGCCAAGGAGGACTTCACCCCGACGGGTGCCGATCCGGTCGTCTTCACCATGGCCCCGGTCGTCGTCTTCATGGCCACGGTCATGAGCCTCCTCGTCATCCCCTTCGCCCCGGGGCTCTTCGGCCAGGACTTCAACATCGCCCTCCTCTACTTCTTCGCCGTCGGCGGCTTCACCGTCGTCGGGCTCCTCATGGGCGGCTGGGCGAGCTTCAACAAGTACTCCCTCCTCGGCGGCCTCCGCTCGGCGGCCCAGATCGTCAGCTTCGAGATCCCCCTCGTCCTCTCGGCCGCCGGGGTCGTCATGCTGGCCGGGACGATGAGCCTGAACGGGATCGTCGAGCGACAGGCCGGCTCCATCCTCGACTGGTACGTCTGGCAGCAGCCGCTCGCCTTCCTCGTCTTCTTCATCGCCGCCACCGCCGAGGCGAACCGGACGCCCTTCGACCTCACCGAGGCCGACTCGGAGATCGTCGCCGGCTTCGCCACCGAGTACTCGGGGATGCGGTTCGGCTTCTTCTTCTTCGCCGAGTACGTGAACGTCTTCGTCGTCTCGGCCCTCGCGACGACCCTCTTCTTCGGCGGCTGGAACGCCCCCTTCGACTGGCCGTGGCCGGTCACCCTCGCCCTCGACCCAGGGTCGCTCGGGATCCTCCTCCTCGTCGGCCTCGCCGTCGTCCCGGTCGTCGGGACCCTCGTCTTCGCGGCCCCCTTCTGGCTCGCCCGGAGCGACTGGCCGACGTGGCAGGCCCTCCTGGCCGGCTTCGTCGTCTTCAACCTCGTCGCCGTGGCGGCGGTCCTGGGCTGGGCCTTCGTCAGCTTCGACTGGGTCGTGGGCCTCGCCTGGTTCATGGCCAAGACATACCTCTTCGTCTTCGTCTTCGTCTGGCTCCGGGCGACGCTGCCCCGGGTCCGGATCGACCAGCTCATGGACTTCGCCTGGAAGTGGCTCATGGAGCTCGCCTTCCTGAACATGTTCGTGACGGCCGGGGCGCTCCTCGTCGTCGACCAGCTCCGGGGCTGATGGGAGGAACGACGCGATGACGAAGCCGCCCGGCCTCGGGATCGTCGAGGGCCTCGCCCTCACCCTCCGCCGCTTCTTCGCCCCGAAGGCGACGATCCGCTACCCGGAGGTCCCGGCCGACGTCCCGCACCGCTTCCGGGGTCGGCTCCAGCTCCTCTACGACGAGTACGGCACGCTCAAGTGCGAGACCTGCTTCCAGTGCGCCCAGGCCTGCCCGGTCGAGTGCATCGACATGGGCGGTTTCGACACCCGGGGCCGCTACCACGTCCACTGGGG
>DAOTYQ010000299.1:0-18767 GCA_034434735.1 Chloroflexota bacterium | reverse complement strand
ACGGCGGGCTCGCTGCCGCCGCCGACGGCTCGGCGACGCTCCGACAACCGGCCAGCAGGACGACGGCGGCCACGAGGAGGACCAGCGCGAGCCCGCGGACGGCGGGTCGGCGCCCGGCTCGGCCCCCGATCCTCGGCGACCCGGCGGCCACGCTCAGCCGAGCTCGCGGCGGACGACCGGGAAGTGCGGGTCGTCGACGACGACCCGGAAGCCGCAACCGACCCAGAAGGCCGGCGTCGCCGCGCTCGTCTCGTCGGGCTTTGCCCCGACCTCGGGGTAGGCCTCGACGGCGGCGAAACCGCGCCCGGCGAGGTCGGCACAGACGGCCTCGACGAGGCGGCGGGCGAGGCCGCGCCGGCGGGCCGCCTTCGTGACCGCGATGCAGGTGATGACGGCCGGGAGCGGGCTGTCGGGGAGCTGGGGGTAGAGCTCCCGGACCCGCAGGGCACGCGGGTACGCCGAGAGCGGGCCGAACTGGGCGTAGGCGGCCGGCTCGCCGTCGACGAGGAGGACCTTGGCATAGCTGCCGAAGACGCCGAGGCCGCGGCCGAGAAGGCCGAGCTTGCGGGGTCCCGTCGGCGGGGCCGCAGGAGCCGGACGCCGCGGCGCGAACGGGTTCACCGCCGGCTCGGTCGCCTCCTCGGCGAGCCAAGCGAGGGACGGGCGCTCGGCCGGCGGGGCGAACGGGTTCTCGCGCCAGGCAGGCTTCGTCGGCCGGAAGGGGTTGGCCTCGGCCGGCTCGGGGCGGCCGCGGGGCTCCGACGCCGGCCGCAGCCACTCCGGCCGGGAGCGCTTCGACCCGCGATCCGGATCCTCCCAGTAGTCGCAGGTCCGATGGTCGAAGCGGGGGTCGGCGCAGGGCGGGATTCGACCGAAGCTCGCCTCGTCGACGACGTCGAGGATGCGGATCTTCGCCATGGCGACGACGAGTCTAACGGAGCCACGGAACGCCGGCGCGACGTCCACGACTCGGTGCACGCGAGCCGTGACCACGGAGCTCGGCCGGGCCGCGAGCGAGCCGAGACACGGGCCGCCGATCGTGGTAGCGTCAGAGTTCTCGGTGCGCCTCGAACCGGGTCCGGGGGACGCGTCCCGGATGTCTCGCGCACGAGGAGCGAGATGACCACCGAAGAACCCGACCACTACGCCACCCTCCAGGTCGCGCCGTCCGCCGAGCCGGCGGTCATTGCCGCCGCCTACCGCGCCCTCGCCCGACGCTACCACCCCGACGTCGCCGGTGGCGAGGGCGAGGCGATGATGCGGCGGCTCAATGCCGCCTGGGAGGTCCTCGGCGATCCGGAGCGGCGGGCCGCCTACGACCGCCGGCGCGCCGAGCGAGCCCGGGCGGCCGCGGCGTCCAGGCCCGAGGCCCCTGCCGACCACGCTCCCCAGGCTGGCCCCATCGGGTCGGACGGGCGGAGCGCGCCCGGACCGACCGCCGAGCCGGGGCCGTACGGACCCGCCGGACCGCCTCCCGGCCGGCCGAGCGGCAGCGTCCTCCCCTTCGGCCCCTTCCGCGGCTGGTCCCTCGGCGAGATCGCCCGCGTCGACCCGGGCTACCTCGAGTGGCTCGAAGGCAAGCGCGAAGGCCGGCCGTACCTCCGCGAGATCGAGGCGATCCTCCGGGCCATCGGCTGGCGGCGGTCCCCCGGGGCGGAGGTGCGGACCCGACGACCCGCCCGCCGCTGGCGTTTCGGCCGGGAGTAGCGGGCCGCCCGCCATTCAGGATGGGCCCGCGCATTCATGCCGGGGTCCCCGCCATCGACGCCAGGGCGCCCCACAGCCCGGAGCGTCGCCTCAGCCCAGGAGCCCCTCAGGCCCGAGCGTCCACCTCGGCCCAGGACACCGTCGCAGGCCAGGACACCTCTCAGGCCCGGGCGTCCCCTTCGGCCCGCCACACCGCACCGCTCGTCACCCCCGCGACGAGATCGACGAGGGCACCCGAGCGGACGAGCTCCGTCGCCGCCTCGAGATCCGGACCCGGCTCCCGGTCGGCGTCGAGGGGTGGTATCCGAGCGCGGATCCGCCGATGCGCCTCGGCGACGCCGAGACCCGGTTGCGGCGCGCCGGTCGCCGCCCTGAGATCGAGCGCCTGGGCGGCACACAGGAGCTCGATGGCGAGGATCCGCTCCACCCCCTCGAGGACGCGGCGGGCGAGCCGGCCGGCGATCGGGCCCATGGAGACGTGGTCCTCCTGGTTCGCGCTCGTCGGGATCGAGTCGGCGCTCGCCGGATGGGCGAGGACCTTGTGCTCCGAGACGAGGGCGGCGGCCGTGTACTGGAGGAGCATGAGCCCCGAGGTCAAGCCCGGCTGAGGCGCCAGGAAGGCCGGCAGCCCCTCGTTGAAGCGCGGATCGAGGAGGAGGGCGATCCGGCGCTCGGAGATCGAGCCGAGCTCGGCCAAGGCGAGCTTGGCGAAGTCGAGGGCGAGGGCGACCGGCTCGCCGTGGAAGTTCCCGCCGCTGATGACCCGTCCGCCGCCCGTCGCCACCGTCCCCGCGGCTGCCACCCCGCCCTCCGGGAAGACGAGCGGGTTGTCGGTCGCGCTGTTGCACTCGACATCGAGGACCCGTTCCAGATAGCCGAGCGCGTCCCGCACGGCGCCGTGGACCTGGGGAACGCAGCGGAGCGAGTACGGATCCTGGACCTTGTGGGCCGAGCGGTGGTGGCTCGCCTGGAGGGCCGAGCCACGGAGGAGCCAGCGGAGCTCGGCCGCCGTCGTGATCTGGCCAGGGTGCGGCCGGGCGAGCTGGTAGGAGGCGGCGAAGGCGACCTCGGTGCCCAGGAGCGCCTCGACCGACATCGCCGCCGCCACCGAGGCCGTCCGGACGAGCCGCTCGGCGTCGACGGCGAGGAGCGCCCCGAGGGCGGTCATGAGCTGGGTCCCGTTGAGGAGGGCGAGCCCCTCCTTCGGCTCCAGGGCCAGCGGCTCGAGCCCGACCTCGCGGAGGGCGACGAGGGCCGGCAGGAGCTGGCCCCGGAGCTCGACCTGGCCGCGCCCGATCAAGGGGAGGGCGAGGTGGGCGAGGGGCGCCAGATCGCCCGAGGCGCCGACGCTCCCTTGCTCGGGCACGACCGGGTGGATGCCGTGCTCGAGGAAGGCGCAGAGGCGCTCGACGAGGATGGGGCGGCAACCCGAGTGGCCGAGGGCGAGGGTGTTCGCCCGCAGAAGGAGCATCGCCCGGACGACGTCCCGCGGCAGCGGCGGCCCGACGCCTGCGGCGTGGGAGACGAGGAGGTTCTCCTGGAGCGCCGCCGCGTCTTCGGGGCCGATGACCGTCGTCGCCAGGGCACCGACCCCGGTCGTCACCCCGTAGACGACCTCGCCCGCGGCGACGAGTCGCTCGACGACGGCCCGGGCCTCCTCCATCCGCTGCCGCGCTCCCGACTCCAGGACCGCGCCGACGCCGCCACGGGCCACCGTTTCGATGTCCTTGAGCGTCAGATCCGCGCCGGTCAGCCAGATCGGTGTCCCGAGCGCCGGCGGCGGGCGGCGGACGATGTCGGTCACGCTCGGCAGGATAGTCGGCTATCCTCGGTCCGTGTTCGACTTCCTCGACGGCCCGGTCCGTCAGCTCGTGACCGACGTCTACAACGCCGTCGGCTACGTCGGGGTCGCTCTCTGGGTCGTCATCGAGAGCGTCATCGTGCCGATCCCCTCGGAGATCGTCCTTCCCTTTGCTGGCTTCCTGGCCGCCTTCCCGGAGAGCGTCGAACCGTTGACCGGGCGGCCGTGGAGCCTGCCCCTCATCATCGTCGCCGGCACCGTCGGAGCGACCGTCGGCGCCCTCGTCGCCTACGGCATCGGCTACTACGGCGGCCGACCGCTCCTCCTCCGGTGGGGCCGCTATCTCCTCATCGACCCCGAGGATCTCGCCAAGACCGAAGCCTGGTTCGAACGGCACGGCCAGCTCGCCGCCTTCCTCGGGCGGCTGGCGCCGGTCGTCCGCTCCCTCGTCTCCTTCGCGGCCGGGATCGCCCGGATGCCCCTCCCGCCCTTCGTCGTCTTCACCGCCCTCGGCTCGGGGATCTGGACGTCGGGCCTCGTCCTGGCCGGCTACGCCCTCGGCGAGAACTGGGAGGCGATCATCGGCATCCTGCGGCGCTGGGAGGACGTCATGCTCGTCGCCCTCGCCGCGGGCGTCGTCGTCTTCGTCTGGTGGCAGCTCGGCCACCCGGGCTATCGACGGGCGGCCCCCGGGACCTCGGCCGGGCCGGCCAGTATGGGGGGCAGCGCGACCGCGGGCTCGGCGCTCGTCGGCGACGACCAGGTCGGGCCGCAACGGTGATCGCCGCGAGGCCACATCGGCGAGCAGGTACCATCGGGGCCACCATGTCCGACACCGCCGAACCACTTGCGGCGGGCGCCCACCTCGGCGCCGTCCGTGCCGCCACCGACGGAGCCTCGACGGCTTCGACCAACGGCTCCGCCGGGGCCTCGGTCCACGCCGACCCCGTCGGTCACGCCGAGCCCGCGAGTCACGGCAATCACGCTGGCGAGACGGAGCCTCTCGGTCCCATCGATCCGCTCGCCTGGGGCGCTGGAGCGCTCGGCGTCCTCCTCGGTCTCGTCATCGCCCTCTGCCTCGCCCTCGCCACGGGCGGCCTCTAGCTCTAGCTTGCGCGAGACCCGCCCGCCCCGCCGAGGCGGGCGAGGCCGGCGCGCCGCCTCGACCCGGTCAGAAGAGCCCCACGATCTGGCCCCGCTCGTCGATGTCGATCTGCTCGCCGCCCGGATGCGACGGCAGCCCCGGCATCGTCCGCATCTCTCCGAGGAGCGGCGTCACGAACCCGGCGCCAACGGCGAGCCGGACGTCACGGATCGGGACCCGGAACCCCCGCGGCCGGCCGAGGAGGGTCGGATCGTGGCTGAGCGAGTACTGCGTCTTCGCCATGCAGACCTGGAGCTGCCCGAGCCCCAAGGCTTCGGCCCGCTCCAGGGCCCGGGCGGCCGCCGGGGCGAAGTCGACGCCGGCGGCGCCGTAGATCCGGACGGCGATGGTCTCGATCTTCTCGACGAGGGGGAGGTCGTCCGGATAGAGGAGCCGGAAGTTCGGCGCGCCCTCGCTCGCCACCTCCCAGACGGCGGCGGCGAGCTCCCGCGCCCCCTCGCCCCCGCGCTCGAAGTGGTGGGCCGCCACCGCCGCCCGCGCGCCGGCGGCGAGGGCAGCCCGGCGAACGACCTCGATCTCGCTCGGTCGATCCGTCGGGTAGGCGTTGATGGCGACGACGACCGGCACCCCGAAGGCGAGGACGTTCTCGATCTGCGCCTCGAGGTTCGCACAGCCGGCCTCGACGGCCGCCGGGTTCTCCTCGAGGAGGGCGGAGTCGAGGGGCCGGCCGGCGACGACCCGCCCGACGCCGCCGTGCATCTTGAGGGCGCGGATCGTCGCCACGACGACGGCCGCGTCTGGCCGCAGGCCCGACTGCCGACACTTGATGTCGAAGAACTTCTCGGCACCCATGTCCGCACCGAAGCCCGCCTCGGTGCAGACGATGTCGTTCGTCACGAGGGCGAGCCGGTCGGCCAGGACCGAGCTGTTCCCGTGGGCGATGTTGGCGAAGGGTCCGGCGTGGACGAAGGCCGGCCCGCCTTCGAGGGTCTGGAGGAGGTTCGGCTTGATGGCGTCCTTCAGGAGGACGGTCATCGCCCCGGCGACCCGCAGATCCTCGGCCGTCACCGGTCGGCCGTCGCGGGTGAAGGCGAGGACGATCCGCCCGAGTCGAGCCCGAAGGTCGGCGAGGCTCGACGCGAGAGCGAGGATGGCCATGACCTCCGAGGCGACGGTGATCTGCCACTCGGCCTCTCGCGGCGGGCCGTTCTCGCGTCCGCCGAGGCCGATGACGGCCCGCCGGACGGCCCGGTCGCTGATGTCGACGACCCGGGGCCAGGCGATCGAGTCGACGTCGATGCCGAGGGCGTTGCCGTGGTGGAGGTGGTTGTCGATGAAGGCGGCGGCGAGGTTGTGGGCGGCCCCGATGGCGTGGACGTCGCCGGTCAGGTGGAGGTTGAAGTCCTCCATCGGCACGACCTGGCTGTAGCCGCCGCCGGCGGCGCCACCCTTGATCCCGAAGACCGGGCCGAGGGATGGCTGGCGGATCGTCGGGGCTGCCCGATGGCCGAGCCGCCGGAGGCCCTGGGCGAGGCCGATGGTCGTCGTCGTCTTGCCCTCGCCGAGCGGCGTCGGCGAGATGGCGGTCACGAGGACGTACTTGCCCCGCGGCCGCTCGGCCTCGAGGCGCTCGATCGCCTCCAGACGGACCTTCGCCTTCGTCGGCCCATAGAGCTCGACCTCGTCGTCGTGGAGGCCGAGCTCCCGGGCGACCTCGAGGATCGGCCGCGGGACGACGGAGCGGGCGATCTCGAGGTCGGAGGGGAACGCCGCGTGGGCCATCACGGTCCCACCGGGCTTCGCTGGCTCCGGGTTCGATGGTTCGCCCGGTCCGCACGCTGCCCGGCCGGGACGAGGCGCGGCCGCCGACCCGTGGCCGCGGCGACCTGGGCCTCGGCGGCCCGAACGACGTGGGTCATCAGGAGGGCGTTTGTCACCGGGCCGACCCCGCCCGGGACCGGCGTGATGGCCGACACGACACGACTCGCCGATGGGTAGTCGACGTCGCCGACGAGGGTCCCCTCGACGACGTTGATCCCGATGTCGACGACGACGGCTCCGGGCCGGAGCATCTCGCCGGTGACGAGCCCCGGCCGGCCGACGGCGACGACGACGATCTCGGCCTCTCGGAGGTGGCTGGCCAGGTCCCGGGTTCGGGAGTGGCAGATCGTGACCGTGGCGTGCTCGCGAAGGAGCAGGAGGGCGGCCGGCTTGCCGACGACGTTCGAGCGGCCGACGACGACCGCGCGCCGGCCCTCGAGGGGGATCCCCGAGCGCTTGAGGAGCTCGACGGCGGCGTGGGCCGTCGTCGGCAGGAAGCCCTCGTAGCCGAGGGTGAGGAGGCCGGCGTTCAACGGGTGGAGACCGTCGACGTCCTTCGCCGGGTCGAGGGTCTCGATGACCGCAGAGAGGGGGAGGTGGCGCGGCAGCGGCATCTGGACGATGATCCCCGAGACCAACGGGTCGGCGTTCAGGGCAGCGATCTCGCGGCGAAGGCGGGCCACCGAGACGCGGCCGGAGAGCTCGACGAGGCGGCCCTCGATGCCGACGCTCCGGCAGCTCCGGAGGATCTGCCGGAGGTAGACGGCCGAGGGAGCGTCGGCACCGACCATGACGACGGCGAGGCCGGGCGGGTAGCCGTGCCGGCGGCGGAAGGCGTCGACGTCGGCGGCGACGCGGCTGCGGATCTCGGCGGCGATGGAGGCGCCGGCCAGGAGCCGCGGGCCATCCGTCCCGGCGAGGGGCGCCTGTGCACCCGGGCTCGATCGCCCATCTCGCTCGCTCACCGGCCCGGCCTCGTCGGCGCGAGGGTCGGACGCCGGTGGTGCGGGATCCGGTCCGGTACGGCCCGGTGCGGCGCCCGAAGCGCGCGGCACGCTAACCCGCCCCGGCCAGGGCCGGCCGGCGCTCGCCGGCGTCGACGATCCGCCGAACGGACGCCCCGAGCTCGTGGATCTCGGCGAGGAGGAGATCGAGCCGCTCGCGGGCGCCGGCCGCGAAGGCCTCATCCTCGACGAAGGGGAGGTTCGTCAGGACGTTCCGCGCCGCCCCCTCCGCCGCCGCCTCCCCGAGGAGGGACGCCACGGCCAGGTCCGAGGCGGCGTTCCGGTTGCTCCGGCCGGCGAGGGCGTCGGCGACCCGGAGGAGCTCGCCACACGCCTCGACGCAGGCGAGCGGGACCTCGGCCGCGGCACGAGCTGCCGCCCGGACCGCGGTCCGGCGGGCCTCGGCTTCCTCGGCCGTGCCTCGGGGGAGCCGGAAGGCCGCCGCCAGGCGGGCGTAGGCGGCCGCGTCGGCGTCGGCGAGGTCGAGGAACCGGTCGGCGAGGATCGGGCCCCGTTCGACCGCCGCGCGGATCGTCGCCTCGTGCTCGGCGTAGGCTGGCCGGCCGAGGCTCAAGCGCGCGACCATCGCCACGAGCGCGGCGCCGAGGCTCGCCGCCACCGCCGAGGCGCTCCCGCCCCCCGGAACCGGCTGGTCCGAGGCGAGCCGCCCGACGAAGGCGGCGAGGCTCAGGTCTCGAAGGGAGGACGAAGCGTCCGGCTGGGTCGACGGGTCGGGCGAATCCACGCCGGGCATTGTAGGCAGCCGGCATGGCCGGGGCAGCGCTCCGCTCGAGGCGGCGGTGGCGGGCTGGGGCGAGCGCGGCACCGGCGCACCCGGGACGGCGGCGCCCGTGGCGGTCTGGCTGCCTTGGCTGCCGCTTCGGGCCAATCGGGGGACGGGGCGAGCGCGGTACCGGCGCGCCCGCCCCGCTCACCGGCCGGCCGGGAGGAGGAGACCGGCCTCGGGAAGGCAAGATCGGATCGGCCACGGCCTGTCGATCGGAGGCGGCCTGACGGCGCCTCGGCCGGCGTCAGGGCCCGCGTCAGGATGGCGAGGCTGCGTCGTCCACCGCTTCGAGGGTCCAGCGTCGATCCCGGTGCCGGAAGGCCACCGCCAGGCGCGCCTTCGGCGTCTCGATCTCGAAGAGCGTTCGCGGCCCGACCTCGGTCGGGTAGGCAGCCGTCTCGTCGCGGACCGCGGCGACCCCGAGGACCGGGAGCCGCTCGCTCCCCCACTCGACGACCCGCGGCCGGCCGTCGAACCAGTTCGTCCGGACCCGGAGCGGGACCGGCTCGACCCGCATCATCGCCATCGACCTGACTCCTTCCTCGGATCCGCCGCGCCGCGGATCCGGCAATGCGAACGGGCGTTCTGTTTGGAGCGATCCTAACCAGAACAGGCGTTCGAGTCAAGACCCTTGCTCGAGATCATGGCGCCGAGTCGTGTCACCTCGGCTGACACGCCCGCGCCGGCCCAGGATGGAACGCGACCCAGACCGACGGCTCCGAGCGTCGAGCACGGTCGGAGTCAGGACTGCGGGGCGTGCCGCGCGTTCGGCCCCCGCCGCTGCCGAAACGAACGCTAGCTCGGGAGCCAGGAAGATCGAGCCAGCCGAGCCGGCGGCGCGCCTCGGTCGGCCGCCCGAGGCGGGCGCTAGCGCAGCGTCCGGGCGGGCGGACTCTCGCTAGCTCGAGGCGAGATCGGGGTTCGGCAGGACGGCGTTGGTCACCTCGTGGAGCAGGTCGTGGTAGCTGCCGATGAATTGGCGGAGCGTTCGAATGGTCGGCGGGTACGCGTCGAACTCGCTGAGGGCCAGCCCGTCTGGCTCGTAGGCTCGAACGAAGTCAGGGAACCGTTGCCGGAGGGCTTCGATGATGCTTGCATCCACCGGCTCGTGCATGCGCTCACTCGGTTCGATCCCGGACGCTTCGAACCGGCGCTGCCAAACCGGCGGGAGCGTGATGATGCAGGCGCCACCGACGAACTCGGTCCAGTGGAGATGGTGCCGGATCGCCGCAGCCAGAAGGCGGGCCCTGTAGCCACGCTCGCGAAAGATCCGATACGCTCGCTTGAAGACGGCGATGCCGGACCAGGGCAGGGCCCACGGGTGAACGACGATGCCGTCGCGCTCGGTCTGCACGCGCAGCCAGTCCTCGAGTCGACCCACCATGATGGTGACGACGGGCCCCATGTCGCTCGTCGACTGACCCTCCCGTTCGCGCCGCTGCAGACCCCGCTCGATGGCTTCGGCAGCGGCGAGCGCCTGAGCGACGGTGAAACTGACGGTGGCATTGACACTGACGCCTCGATAAGTCGCCTCCTCCATCGCCACGATGCCGGCTCGGGTGGCTGGGAACTTGACGATGATGTTGGGCGCCAACCCCGAGAAGTGCGTGCCTTGCTCCAGCATTCGCTCGGTCGACGGCCAGAACGTGGGATTCGTCTGGATGGAGAGGCGGCCCGACCGCCCGCCGCTCGCCGCAAAGACGGGCTCCAGGAGCTTCGCCGCATGGAGCGACATCTCTTCGACGATGCGCCAGGCGATCTCGTCCTCCGTCAAGCTGGGATCTTCGCGGGCCAGCCGACGGGCACGCTCCCGCCATCTCGCCGGGTCGCGACGCCACACGTCGTGGACGATGGTCGGGTTGGCGGTCGCGCCCGTGGCTCCCCGCTCGATCGCCCACGCCAGGTCCGTCGCGTCGCAGGAATCGTTCCAGAACTCCGTCGCCGTCGCGACGGTCGCGCGCAAGGGGCTCGCCGCTGCGCTCATCGTCCTCCTCCAGGAGGTCTCCAATCCATGAGCCAGATATGGTCGGGATCGACGCTAAAGCGCCACTCCCGAACAGGACCTGCCATGACGTTCAAGTACCAGGCGTCGTAGCCGGCGGCTGCACAGACCGGGTGGTAGCCGCGATCGACGGTCACCAGATCGTTGTCCCGAGCCACGAAGGCGAGATCGAGTGAGTCGTCGCGGGCATAGATCCGTTGGATCGCGAAACCCGCCGGATGTCGAAACCGATAGTGGTAGAGCTCCTCGAGCGGATACTCCTCGGGAGGATTGAAGGTGTCGTGCTTGTGGGGCGGGTAGCTCGACCAATGGCCGCCCGGGGTGACGACCTCGAAAAGGATGAGGGCTCCCGCAGGCGAAGAAGGAGGGAGGAGATGGTGGACCCTTCGCGACGTCACCACCGAACCCCGGTGTTCGACAAGGACCTCTGACGGTGGGATGAGACGGGTCGACCGATGGTCGCCACCTGGAGCGGAGGCGAGGCCCACCAGCGCTTCACTTCGAGCGGTTGCCCTGATCGAAGCGCCGGGTTCGACGAGGACCACAGCCGCGGGCTCCGGGTCGAAGACGGTCGCCCGACCTCCGACGCCGGCGAACATCCTCGTTCCGACATCGACGTCGACGGTGCCCTCGAGCACCAGGACGGCCACTTCGTCGCCATCGCCCGGACGCTCGATGTTGGCGCCGGATGGGAGTCGATGGACCGCGTAGGAGACACGCTCCCAGCCGGCCTGCTCGCGCGTGACCCTGATCAGGCACCCCGACGCGGATGGTTTGGGTGGACGCCAAAGCTGAGGCATCGCGCGCGTCAAACCCCCAAGCGCCGGAGGTACTCCCGATTGGCCGACTGGCCTGCGACGAGCGCCTCCGGCGTATCGCGATCCGTGACGACTCGATCCTGCTCGATCACGAGCCAGCCTTGGTATCCGATGTCGCCCAGGGCAGTGAGCACTCCGGCCACGTCCACGTCGCCCTCGCCGAGCGGGCAGAAGACACCGCGCCGAACCGCTTCCCTGAACCCGCCCCCGGTCTCGGCGACGGCCGCGATGACGCCCGACCGACAGTCCTTGATGTGGACGTGGCGGACCAGGTCCCGATAGTCGGCGATGGATCGAACGGGATCGGCGCCGCCGAAGCGGAAGTGCCCGGTATCGAGGCAGAGACCGATGAGGGCCGGATCGAGGGCGTCCATCAGCCGCGCGATCTCGTCGCTCGTTTCCACGAAGGTGCCGCCGTGGGGATGGAACACCACCTCGAACCCGGCGAGCCGGCACCACTCCGCAGCCCGGTGGAGATTGGCGACGAGGGTCGCCCAGCCCCGCTCGGGCAGCTGCGTTCCAGGGTGAGCGTGCACTCGCCCCGCATACGCCATCCGGACCGGATTGGAGAGGCTCTCGGACAACACCACGAGGGGCCGCCATCGAGGCGACGCCGCGGAGGCCAACAGCTCCAACAGGTTCGCCACGGCCTCTCGGCCGTTCTGCGCCCAATCGGCAGCGCTGAAGGGCTGATCGAAGAACGCACCGACCAGGACCAGGTCGTGCTGATCGAGATGCCTGCGAAGGTCGTCGCCGGTCCCCAGATAGCCCGGTGGACCGAGTTCGGTGCCCTCGAAGCCGATGGCCGCAACCCAGTCGAGAAACGTCACCGGGTCCGGCGTCCAGGCGCTGTCGCCGGAGCCGTCGACGCCGAAGGAGACCGGGGCCGACGCCACGCGGACTCCCGACAGCTTGGGTGATGCCGCCCGATGCAGCACGGGCTCACCGGCCATCTCGTTCGCCTCGGACTCGGGTGCTCTCCCGGACGACGAGCTCGACCGGCAGGAGCCGTCCGGGTGCCACCTCATCGCTGCCGATCGAACGGATCAGGGCCCGCGCGGCGAGACGTCCCATCTCGGTCGTGGGGGTGAGGACGGTGGTGAGGCGGGGGTTCGAGAGGGCCGCGAAGGGGATGCCGTCGAAGCCGACGACGCCGACCTCCTCCGGGACGCGGACGCCGTGATCGCGCAGCCCATCGAGGAGCGCGAGAGCCAACTTGTCGTCGTAGCACACGACGGCATCCGGAGCCTCGGCCATGGCGGCCGCCGCCACCTGGTCAGGAGCTCGCCAGGCATCGAGACCAAGCTCGACATCGCGGAACGTCGCCCCGGGCGACCCCATGACCACGTTCGCCGCCGCGTCGCGGCGGATCCAGTTCGACGGGCGATCGCCCGATCCGAGATAGAGGATGCGCCGATACCCGCAGGCGAGGAGGTGGCGGGCCGCCGCCGCGACACCGCTCGCGTCGTCGGTCTGGATGACCCCGGGAGGGAGCGGATCGCCCCGTCGGGCCGAACGCGCGTGGTCGGGCTGCACCACGACGATCGGCGCAAGACCAACCCGTTCCTGGGCCTCGGCCGGGTCGATGACGCTCGATACGAGGGCGATGCCGTCGACGCCTCGCTCGATGAAGACACGGAGGGCCTGGGCTTCACGGGCTGGCTGGTTCAGGCCCGTCACGATCAGGACCGTGTAGCCATCGAGGCCCGCTTCTTCCTCGAAGCCGGCTGCGATCTGCCCATGAACCGGGTCGCTCATGTCGGCCAGGAGAAGACCAAGGGTCATCGTCCGGCGGAGCGCCAAGCTCCGGGCGGTCGCGCTCGGGATGTAGCCGAGCCGAGAGGCGGCCTCGGCGACCCGGAGCCGAGTCGCCTCGCTGACGCGCGGGTCGTTCGCCAGAGCCCGCGATGCCGTCGACTCGGATACGCCGGTGGCGGCAGCCACGTCCGCCAGCTTGACTCGGCCGGACGGGCGGGATCGACCCCGTGTCGTCATCGCTCGTGGGATCTCCACTACAGGTACTTGGCCGCTGCCTCGCAGAACTGCAAGGCGCGCTCCCGAACCGCATCCACGGAGTCGTCCATCCTCAACCCGAAGGGCGCGAGATTCGGATCGAGAACGCCGATGGCGAAGCTCATCGACCGCCCGAGGAGCTCGTCGGTCCGCGGCAGCATCCCACGCCGATAGAGCGGTCCGTCGCCTGCTCGACAGGGGCAGTCGAAGGGGCATCCCCGGCCCGTCGGGGTCCGCCGCGCCAGGACGTGCTCCATCTCGCTGTAGACGTGCCAGCCCGAGTGGTCGAGCGTGATAGCGCCGAGCTCCCTGGTGACCGACTTGGCGATCGCCGCGTCGGGGAAGCTCACCACGAGGTGGGTCGCCAGGTCCCCCTCCGGGTCGGGGAGCTCGCGGAATTCGAGGCGCGGCAGCTCGGCGATAATCGACCGGACGAGATCCCGGTTGGCTCGAAGGCGAGCCCGGATCATCGGCAGCTTTCGAAGCTGGGCGAGCAGCACGGCTCCCTCCAGTTCGGTCATGCGGAAGTTGAGCCCGAGGAACGGGCGTGCGCCGATCTCGATCCCTCGCCGCAGGGGGCTGTGGCCCTGGTCGTGGATGGCAAAGCAGCGTCGGTACAGACCCTCGTCGTTGGTGACGACCATGCCGCCGTCGCCGCAGGTGATGGTCTTGTACTCGTTGAAGCTGTAGACGCCGACGTCGCCGTACGTGCCGAGCCAGCGCCCACGGTACGTCGCGCCGAAGGCCTGGGCAGCGTCCTCGATGAGCGCCAGGCCGTGGCGATCGGCCACTGCGCGGAGCTCGGCGAGCCTGGCCGGGTTTCCGAGCATGTGGACGGCGATGATGGCCCGCGTCCGGGGAGTGATCCGCGCCTCGACGTCGTCGGGGTCGAGGTTGAAGGTCGAGTCGATCTCCGCGAGGACCGGGGTGGCGCGGGCGTAGACGACGGCCGAGATCGTCGCCACGAAGGTGAAGCCCGGCACGATGACCTCGTCGCCGGGACCGATGCCCAAAGCGAGGAGCGCCACGAAGAGGCCACTGGAGCCGGCGTTGAGGGCGAGGGCAAACCGCGCGCCGGCCTCGCGAGCGACCGCTTCCTCGAAGCTGCGAACCTTCGCCGGGAACGACTCGTCGTCCGGTCCGTATCGGCTGAGGCGTCGACTTCGCAAGACGTCGAGGACTTCGGCGATCTCCTCGTCACCGATCAAGCCAACTCCGGGACCTGGCATGCTTCCTCCAATGCAACCGCTTGCAATGCGACGATAGCACTCGACGCCCCTCGTCGTCAAGGTAGACGCGATCAGGCGGTCAGCCGAAGAAGTGGCGCTGGCGGGCCCGAGCGACCTCGTACGCCGCGCGGGCCTCTCGGACCGTCGGCGAGCTCGACACCTCGGCGATGGGGACGTCCCACCAGGCGTCGTAGGAGGGGACGACGGCATCTTCGTCGATCTCGACCACGACGACGGTCGTGCGATCGGCGGTGAGCGCGTCGGCGAGGGCCGCCGAGAGCTCGGCCGCGGTTCCGGCCCGAACCGCCCGCGCCCCCAGGCTTGCCGCGTTGGCGGCGAGATCGATCGGGAGTGGTGCACCCGAGAAGTCGCCGGTGGCCGGAAGGCGATATCGGAAGCGATTGAAGTCATTGCGGCCGCCGCACTGCCGGGAGAGCCCGTGGATGCATCCGTAGCCGTGGTTGTCCAGCACGACGATCGTGAACCGGATGCCCTCCTGGATGGCCGTCGTAATTTCGCTCGCCAGCATCAGGTAGGAGCCATCCCCCACGATCACAACGACCTCGTGGTCGGGATCGGCGAGCCTTGCCCCGAGCCCGCCGGCGATCTCGTAGCCCATGCAGGAGTAGCCGTACTCGACGTGGTAGGACCCTGGCCGGACCGAGCGCCACAGCTTCAGGAGGTCGCCCGGCAGACTGCCGGCAGCGCAGACGACGGTCGCATCGGGGCCCAACGTGTCGTTGACGATGCCGATGACCTGCGCTTGCGTCAGCCGCCTCCGCCCGTCCAAGGCGCGGAGCCGGTCCGTCTCGGCGATCCACTCCGTCCGCAGGGCCGCGACGCGCTCACGGTACGCACCGTCCACCGTGTAGCCACGTTCGGCCAGCGCTTCGGCGATCGCCTCGAGTCCGACACGAGCGTCGGCAACGAGGGGGAGGGCGCCGAGCTTTGCGGCATCGAACTCGACGACATTGAGGCCGATGAAGGTCGCGGCTGGATTGGCGAACGCTGTCAGGCTGGCCGTCGGAAAGTCGGTGAGGCGGGTTCCGACGGCGATGACGACATCCGCGTCGCGAGCCAACCTGTTGGCCGCCAGACCCCCGCTCACGCCGACGGGACCGACGGCAGCTGGGTCATCCCACCGGAGGGCGCTCTTGCCAGCCTGGGTCTCGGCCACCGGGATTCCCGTGGTTGCCGCCAGCCGGGCCAGCGCGTCCTCGGCCTCGCTGTAGAGGACACCGCCGCCAGCGATGAGGAGGGGTGCACGACTGGCCGCGATGCGCTCGGCCGCCCGGGCAAGTTGCTCACGGTCCGGCCAGGTGCGCGGGATGACATGGATGCGCGGCTCGAAGAACTCGGACGGGAAGTCGAATGCCTCGGCCTGGACGTCCTGGGGCAAGGCGATGGTCACTGCCCCGGTCTCGCTCGGCGAGGTCAGGACGCGCATCGCTGCCGGGAGGGCGTGGAGAAGTTGCTCCGGCCGGTTGATCCGATCCCAGTAGCGGCAGACCGGGCGAAGGGCGTCGTTGACCGAGATGTCGCCGGTCCGCTGATCCTCCAGTTGCTGGAGAACCGGCCAGACTCTCCGCGAGGCAAAGATGTCGCCCGGGAGGAGGAGAACGGGGAGGCGGTTGATCGTGGCTGTCGCGGCGCCAGTGACCATGTTCGTCGCGCCGGGACCGATGGAGCTCGTGCAAGCGAAGGCCCGCAGGCGGCGCGACTGGCGAGCGAAGGCGGTCGCGACGTGGACCATGGCCTGTTCGTTCCGGGCCTGGAAGTAGCGGACCCGTTCCCGCCCCGCCTCGAGGGCTTCCCCGATGCCGGCCACGTTGCCGTGGCCAAAGATGCCCAAGATCCCGGCGAAGAAGGCTCGCTGCACGCCGTCACGTTCGACGAACTGCCGGGTCAAGAATTCGACCGTGGCCTGGGCCACCGTCAGGCGCCGAGTCTTGCCCATCGCTTCCCTCCACCGCACTGCTGCAAGCGCTTGCATCCTACCCTATTGTATGCCTGTAGTCGCGCCGTGAAGCCGGCTGCGGCTGGCGTCTCGTTGGGCAGGAGGTAGGTGCCATGACCCGCATCGCGCTCGACCCGTACATGCTCCGGGCGACCCCGCTGACCGATCTTCCATTCGTCGTCCGCGACCTGGGATACGATGCCATCGAGCTGTCGCCGCGCCCGGACTTCATTCCGTTCTTTCGACATCCGCGGGCGGACAGGGCGCGGATCCTCACCTTCCGCGAGGCGCTTGCCCGAGCCGGAGTGGAGGTCGTCTCCGTACTGCCATTGTTTCGGTGGTCGAGCCCCAACGAGGACGAGCGCCGAGCCGCGGTGCGCTATTGGAAGCGCGCCATCGAGATCGCGCTCGAACTCGGCTGCCCTCGTTTGAACTCGGAGTTCAGCGGGCGACCAGAGCTCGCCGAGGCAAGCGAAGCCCAGTGGTGGCGGTCCATGGAGGAGCTCCTCCCGATCATCGAGAAGGAGGGTCTCGCACTCGCGCTGGAACCCCACCCTGACGACTTTGTCGAGGAAGGCGATGCCGCCGTCGATCTCATTCGCGCGCTTGGCTCGAGCGCTGTCAGCTACGTCTACTGCGCGCCCCATACCTTCCACATGGGCGGCGATGTTCGGGCGATGCTCCGCCACGCGGGGGCGCTCGTCAGCGAAGTCCACCTCGCTGACACCCTCGACCACCGGGCTTCCTCCGGTCTGCGCTACATCGTCAACCCACCAGGCTCGCCCGTTCGCGTCCATCAGCACCTGTCCATCGGCGAGGGCGAAGTGGACTTCGACGCCCTCTTTGCCGGGCTCGCCGAAGTTGGCTTCGACGGCATCCTCACGGTTTGCGTCTTCGCCTGGGAGGATCGGGCCCCCTCCACACTCCGGGCAATGCTCAGCAAGACGACCGACCTAGCCGGTCGGCACGGACTCCTCCAGCGCCCGACCTAGCTCGCCGTCGCGCCAGAAACACTTGCGAAACCTCTTGACAGCCGTGCTATCCTAACCTGCGTGCAAGCGGTTGCACCAAGCGGTTGCATCGGTCCGCTTGGCAAACAGTCCCACACCAAGGAGGAGGCGTAGGGAATGGCTCGGACCAGTACGACCCCGACGAGCAGCCTTCACCCACCTGCGCTGGGTCGCCCTAGGCGAAGATGGCCGCGGTGGCCCGTCGTTCTGGTAGCCCTCGCGTTCGCGGCTGCCGCCTGCTCCGCGCAAAGCGCGCCGACAGCTCCTCAGGCGAGCAGTGGCGGCCAGACCGGTGGCGGGAAGAACATCCGGATCGTCATGGTCACTCACGGGGAGCCCACCTCGGGCTTCTGGAACGTCGTCAAGAACGGGGCGGCCCAGGCGGCGAAGGATCTGGGGATCACTGTCGAGTACCGCAACCCCGATAAGTTCGACATGCAGCAGGTCGCCCAGCTCATCGACGCTGCCGTCGCCTCGAAGCCAGATGGACTGGCGGTGGCCGTCGCCGACCCTGACGCCCTGGGAGGTCCGATTCGCGCCGCCGTCCAGGCCGGGATCCCCGTCGTCACCCTCAACTCGGGCCTCGATGCCTACCGAGAGCTCGGGGCGTTGACCCACGTCGGCTCCGACGAAGCCGTCGCCGGCAAGGCGGCTGGAGAGCGCTTCCTCGAACTGGGCGTCACGAACCTGATCTGCGTGAACGACGAGGTCGGCAACATCGGGACGGACACCCGCTGCAAGGCCGCCGGCGATGTCCTCACTGCGGCTGGCAAGAAGGCGAAGGTCGTGCCGGCACCCGGTGGGGATTCCATCGGCATCCAGAACGCGGTCGCCGCTGCGCTGCAAGCTGACCCGTCGATCGATGGCGTGCTCACCATGGGACCCGAGACGGCGACCCCCGCACTCAAGGCGCTCAAGGAGTCGGGGCGACTGTCTTCGGTCAAGTTCGGAACCTTCGATCTGGGTGTCGACACCCTCAACGCCCTCATCGCCGGCGAGATGGTGTTCGCCGTCGACCAGCAGCAGTACCTCCAGGGTTATCTCCCGCCCGTCCTGCTCATGCTCTACAAGCAGTACCTCCTCATGCCGGGTGGCGGCGGGCCAGTCTTGACGGGCCCCAACTTCGTCACCAAGGAGACGGCAGCGCAGGTCCTCGAGCTCTCGAAGCAAGGGATCCGGTGAGAGGGTCGCGCACAGAGGCTCCGACTGCCTGACCGGATCCGAGACCGTGCACAGACCGCTCAAGCTCGGCAGTCTGCCGAGCGAGACAGCGGCCGACCCGCGCGGGGCCTCCTCGACCGTGCGGGTCGGCCGCTTGTCGACCGTCCTCGCTCGCCCTGAATTCGGAGCCGTCATCGGGTGCGCAGCCATCTGGCTGCTCTTCGCCGCCGTCGCGGGTGATCGTGGCTTCTTGACGCTGCGCGGGACCGCCAACTACCTCGAGGGTGCGGCGCAGGTCGGGATCGTCGGGGTGGCCGTGACGATGCTCATGATCGCCGGGGAGTTCGACCTG
>DAOTYQ010000298.1:0-9688 GCA_034434735.1 Chloroflexota bacterium | reverse complement strand
CGAAGGGATCGAGGTCATCGAGGGCGCCCGGGTCGAGCGGGTCACCGGCGACGCTCGCTCCGTCGCCCTCGCCGTCGAGACCCCGCAGAGCGGCCGGATCCTGCGCGCCGAGCGGCTCCTCGTCGCCACCGGCCGGCGGCCGAACACCGACGATCTCCGCCTCGAGGCGGCCGGGGTGGCGACGGATCCGGCCGGCTTCGTCGTCGTCGACGCCGAGCTCCGGACGAGCCAGCCCCACATCTGGGCCGCCGGCGACGTCATCGGTCGCCAGCACGGCTCCCAGATGGCGACGCCCGTCGGTGCTCGCCAGGGCCGGATCGTCGCCGAGAACGCCTTCGCCGGGGCCGGCCGCCGCTTCGACGGGACGGTCATCCCGCGGGCCGTCTTCACCGACCCGCCCATCGCGACCGTCGGCCTGACCGAGGCCGAGGCCCGGGCGCGGCACCTCCCGGCGGTCGTCGCGACGACGCCCCTCGAGCACGTTCCGCGGGCCGGCGCCATCCACCGGACCGACGGCCTCGTGAAGATCGTCGCCTCGACCCTCGACGAGCGGGTCCTCGGCGTCCACATGGTCGGAGAGGGCGCCCCCGAGGTCATCCACGAGGCGGCCATGGGGCTTCGCTTCCGGGCGAAGCTCGACGACTTCGTCGACCTCATCCACGTCTATCCGACCATGGCCGAGGCGCTCAAGATCGGAGCCCAGGCCTTCAGCCGGGACGTCTCGAAGCTCTCCTGCTGCGCCGAATAGGCCCCCTGCCCCGCCGAACCCCGAACGAGCCCGCCAGCCCCGAATGGGCAGGCCCGTGGGCCGAACGGCCCACCAGCGCTAAAAGCGGTCCGCCGGAGTCTCGACGGGGTCAGCGGCCGGCTCGGGCGGCCATCGTCAGCCCGGCCGCCGCGGCGTCCTCGGCGAGCGCCTCGAGGGCCCCGTCATCGATCGCCGAGGCCTGGAGGAGCCCCATGACCCGCCGGACCCCGAGGTCGGCGTAGGCGCGGAGGAGCTCCCGTCGCTCTCGGCCCGGCGTCCGCCAGTGGCGTCGACCCCACCAGACGTGGACGGAGACGGCCAGGGTCGCCGGGTCGCGGCCGATTTCGCTGCAGCGGGCGTGGATGACCGGCAGGGCCGCCTCGACCTCGGCCGGCTTCAGCCCGTCGAGGTTGAGCTCGTCGGCGAAGCGGGCGGCGAGGCGCCAGGTCACGTTTGGTCCGTTGCCGCCGACCATGATCGGGATCCGCGGCGCCTGGAGCCCGCGCGGGACGTTGATGGCGTCCGCGACGCGGGCGTACCGGCCCTCGTAGGTCGCCCGGCCGGGTGCGAGCATCCGACTGATGACCTCGAGCCCGTCGGCCAGGGCGGCCAGGCGCTCGCGGGTCGGCGGGAAGCCGTAGCCGTAGGCGACCCACTCGTCCTCCTTCCAGCCGGCCCCGATCCCGAGCTCGTAGCGGCCGCCGGCGACGACGTCGAGGGTGCCAGCCATCTTCGCCGTGAGGGCCGGGTTTCGAAAGCCGTTGCAGATGACGATCTGGCCGAGCCGAACCCGCTCGGTCTCGCGAGCCAGGGCGGCGAGAGCGACGAAGGACTCGAAGGTGAGCTCGTCCTTCGGCTCGGGCACGGTGTGGAAATGGTCGAAGAGCCAGATCGACTGGAAGCCGAGCCGCTCGGCCGCCCGGGCGACCTCGACGGTCCGGGCCCAGGCGCGGGCGGGCTCCCAGCCGTCGTACTCGCCGGTCCAGCCCTGGGGAACGATGACGCCGATCTCCATCCTGGCGCGACTCCTTTCCGTGCCGTCCGCGTCCGTGTCGCTCGCGTCCGTGCCGCCCCGGCATGGTAGCGGCGATCCGGACTCGGCCACGTCGTCCGTCGATCCCGTGGGTACAATCGCGCGCTCGGGCTCGGCCGCAGCCGGCGACCGGGCAAGGCCGGCTGGCCCAAGCGCAGGGAGGACGGGAGCGTGATCCGAGAGTTCCGCGACTTCCTTATGCGAGGCAACGTCGTCGACCTCGCCGTCGCCGTCGTCATCGGTGGCGCCTTCAACCTCGTCGTCATGAGCTTCACCGCCGACATCCTGACACCCCTCCTCGGCCTGATCGGGGCGCCCGACTTCAGCATGCTCAACGTCGCCGTCGGTACGGCGACCGTCCGGGTCGGGGTCTTCCTGAACGCCCTCATCGGCTTCGTCATCGTTGCCGCCGCCATCTTCGTCCTCGTCGTTCGACCCATGGCGGCGTTCGAGGCAGCCCGTCGGCGGGCCCCGACGGCGCCGACCACGAAGACCTGCCCGGAGTGCGCCTCCGAGATCCCGATGGCCGCCCGGCGCTGCCCGATGTGCACCCAGCCGCTGCCGACCGCGAGCTGAGCCGCCGACGCCTCGACCGCCACGGGTCCTCGCGGGCGCAGCGCCCGAGGCCACCGTCGCGCCTGGCCGTGGCTCACGGGCACCGCCGTTTCGGCGGGCGACGCCGCCCTGCGAGCGGGGCGCCTCAGCCCCGGGCCGACCCCTCGATCGTCTTCGCCCAGCGAAGGATCGCCGCGGCGACGAGGTCCGGAGCCCGCAGGGGACCGGCATGGTCGAGGTCCGGGAGCGACTCCAGGCGCGCCGCCGGGACGATCGCCGCGAGACCCTCGGCGATCCAGCGATAGACGGCCCGGCTCCGACCGCCGAGGACGATGGCGACGGGGACCGCGATCCGCCGCAGGCCGGCCGGATCGAGTCCCTGCAGCGCCGCGTCGGCGAGGGCACACCTCGCCTCGGCCCGGGCTCGCCGCAGCGTCCCCTCGGAAAGCCGCGCCGGATCGACCCCGGCGACGGCGGCAAGGAAGGCGGGTCCCGCCGCCGCGATCCCGTCCCGTTCGGCGACGGCCACGAGCCGCTCGGGGAGGGCGGCGAGGACCCGTCGGACGGCGGGCGGGCCGGCCGGAGCGTACGGCGGCTCGAAGGCCCAGAGTCCGGCGACGAGCTCGGGCTGGCGGGCCGCGAGCTCGAGGCCGACGACCCCACCGAAGGAGTGGCCGACGACGAAAGCCCGGCGCCCGGCGTCCGGCGATCGGTCGTCGGCCGGGGCGAGCTCGTCGAGGACGGCGACGAGGTCGGCGACGTGGACGCCGACCTCGATCGGCCCCGGGAGGGACGCCGGGCCCGAGCCTCGTCGTCGGTGCGGTCGGGCTTCCGGCGCCGGCGGCTCGCGGCTCGCGCCCGCCGAGCGGCGGTCGACGGCGAGGACCGTGAATGCCGACGCGAGCCGCTCGGCCAGGGGGTCGTAGTCGGCGGCGGTCGAGAGGGTCGCGTGGAGGAGGAGGAGCGGCGGGCCGCTGCCGCAGCGTCGGACGGCGAGGACGGCGCCGTCGGGCCGGGCGATCTCGACGACCCGGGGCGGGGCGGGCCGTCGGGGGCGGGGGGTTGCGGCCGACGGAGCGGACGGCATGGGGGGTGCTGGAGCGGACGGCACGGCGGGTGACGGGGCGGGCTTCGGGGCCGGGGCAGACCCCGGCGACGGGACAGGTGCCGGCGGCGGGGCGGGTGCCGGCGGCCCGATGCGCGCCTCGATCTCGGCGGCGACGACCCGCCGCGGGACCTTTCCCGACGCCGTCCGAGGGATCGCCTCGAGCCGCACGATCCGCTTCGGCACCTTGAAGCCGGCGAGGCGCTCCCGGGCGAAGCCGCGCAGGGCCGTCTCCAGGGCGTCGGGCGTCGCCCCGGCGAGGGACGAGCCCGGGCGGAGCGTCACGCCGGCGACCGGCACCGTCCCCCACTCTGGATCGGCGCGGCCGACGACGACGACCTCGGCGACGTCGGGGTGGGCGGCGAGGACCCGCTCGACTTCCGTCGGCGAGACGTTCTCGCCGCCGGAGACGATCCGCTCGACCTGCCGTTCGACGACGACGAGACGGCCGTCGCCGTCGATCGCGCCGAGGTCGCCGGTGTGGAGGCGGCCGTCCCGGAGGACCCGATCGGTCGTCGCCGGATCCCCGTCGTAGCCGGCGAAGACCGTCGGCCCGGCGACGACGATCTCGCCGACCTCGCCGACCGCTGCCGGCGTGCCGTCCGTCCGCACGATCCCCACCCGGAGCCCCGGGAGGGCCCGACCGGCGCTCTCCGGGTGTCGGGCCGCCTCGTCCGGCGGGAGGGCCGTGACGCCCGAGGCCGCCTCGGTCAGCCCGTACGTCGGGGCGACCGGCAGCCCCCGGGCGACGCCGTCGCGGACGAGCTCGGGCGGGATCGGCCCGCCGCCGAGGAGGAGGGCCCGGAGGGCCGGTGCGCGGATCGGCGATCCGCCGGCGGCCTCCAAGAGGCGGCGGAGCTGGGTCGGGACGAGGGAGAGGTGGCTGATCTGCGCCGCGTCGAGATCGCGGAGGAGCGCCTCCGGATCGAAGCGCTCGTGGACGACGACCGGGACTCCTTCGAGGATCGCCCGGAGGAGGATCCCGAGTCCGGCGACATGGGCGAGGGGGAGCGTCGCCAGCCAGACATCGCTCCGCTGCGGGCGGAGGAAGGCGTTCCAGGCTGCGGCACTGGCGAGGAGGTTGCGGTGCCGGAGGACGGCGGGTCGCGGCTCGCCGGTCGTCCCGGAGGTGAAGAGGATCGCCCCGGGGGTGTCGAGGAGGAGGCGGTGCGCGCCCGCGAGGCCGTCGGCGGTCGGCCCGGCAACGCGGACCTCGTCCTCGACCCTCGTCGCCTCGCCCACCTCGCCGCCGAGCTCCTCCAGGGCGACGATGGAGACGACGCCGCCGAGCGCCCGCGCCGCGTCGGCGGTGCCGGCGTCGTGGAGGAGGAGCGTGGGCCGGACGCGCCGGACGAGCCGCTCGAGCTCCGGGGCCGGCGAGCGCCGGTGGAGCGGGACGAGGACGCCGCCCGCGAGCCGGATGCCGTGGATCGCGACGACGGCGGCGGCCGTCTCGCCGGCCAGCACGGCGACCCGATCCCCCGCCGCGATCCCGTCCCGCCGGAGCCGGGTCGCGAGGCCGAGGGCGGCCCGGGCGAGACGCCGATAGTCGATCCGTCGCGGACCCACGACGAGGGCGGGTCGATCGGGCCACCGACGGGCCGCCACGAGGAGCGGGTCGGCGGTCCGAGCCGATCCGCCGGCAGCCTCGACCGACCGGAGGGCCGGGTTGCCGGCGCTCATCCTCGCCCGCTCATCGTCGCCGACCCTCGCGCCCGTCGAGCTTGTAGCGGGCCACCGCTGCCTCGTCGACCTCGACGCCGAGCCCGGGGCCGGCGGGCAGGGCGATCCGGCCGTCCGCGACGGCGAGGGGCTCGACGAGCAGGTCGTCGGCGAGGAGGTCGGCCGTAGCGAGGCCGTGGGCGCGATCGCCGGGCACGGTCGCCGCGACGTGGAGGGCCGCGGCGAGGCCGATCCCCGTCTCGTAGAGGCTCGAGACCGTCACCGGGACGCCGCGGTCGGTCGCTAGCCCGACGACCCGGCGCGCCACGAGCGGCCCGCCGAGCCTCGCCGGCTTGACGACGAGGACGTCGCAGGCTCCGGCGGCGAGGAAGACCGCCGCGGTCTCGGGATCCGTGATCGGCTCGTCGGCGGCGATCGGGACGGGCGATGCGCGCCGCAGCCGGGCGAAGCCGCCCGGCCCAGCCGCCGCGGGGATCGGGTCCTCGACGTACTCGAGGTCGGCCCACTCGAGGCGCCGGAGCTGGTCCGCCGCCTCGGCCGGGTCGAGCCGGCCGTTCCAGTCGACCCGGAGGCGGACGTCGGATCCGAAGGCCCCCCGGATCGCCCGAAGCGCCGCCTCGAGCTCGGCCGGCTCGCCGGCCTTCAGCTTCAGGGTTCGGATCCCGGTCGCGAGCTGCGTGGCGCTCTCCTCGACGACTCCCTCGGGATCGGGTCGATCGGCTCGAACGAGCCCGTTCACGGCGACCCGAGCCGACGGCTCCGCACCGACTCGGGCCGACGGCTCCATGCCGAGGAGCGCAGCGAGGGGTCGCCCGAGCTGCCGCCCGACGAGGTCGAGGACGGCCGTCGCGAGACCGGCACCGATGCCCGGGCCGGAGAGAGCCGCCAGGAGGTCGGCCGAGGGATCGGTGAGCGCCTGCCGGGACGGGGGGAGTGGAATCCCGTCCGAGGGCGGCGGCATCTCGTCCGGTGGCGCCTCGTCCTCGCTCGAGGGGCGTCGCTGCGTGCCTCCGAGGAGCCCCGCGAGTTGGACCAGCGTCCCAAGGACATCTGCCTCGCCGATCGGGGAGGGCC
Organism: Chloroflexota bacterium; assembly: GCA_034434735.1. GTDB lineage: Bacteria > Chloroflexota > Limnocylindria > Limnocylindrales > CSP1-4 > BPIH01. The sequence continues at coordinate 3,490 of DAOTYQ010000298.1, read as the reverse complement.
CGCGCCCGGTCGGGACCTCACCCCACCCGACCTGGCCGTCGTCGCCGACGACTCGAACGACGAGGACGTCGAGCGCGTCGGCCTCGGACGCGCCGAACCTGACCGGCCGGCGGAAGGGCACGCGAAGGTGGTGGAGCCCGATGTCGGCGATCCTCGTCACCAGGCGCCTCCCCAGCCAACCGGCCGACGCCTCGGAGGTCGCCGGCCGTCGCGTCGCCGTGGCCGAACAGAACGGGCTTCGGCTGCCCTCTCTTGCTCGCCGTGTCGGCCTGGGCGAACAAAACGCGGTATGGCGACCACCTCCTGCTCGGCGCGTCGCCGTGGCCGAACAGAACGGGCTTCGGCGACCATCTTCGGCCCGGCGCGTCGGCCTGGCCGAACAGAACGGGCTTCGGCCGCCTTCCCTTGCTCGACGCGTCGCCGTGGCCGAACAGAACCCCCTCGGTCGCCGCGCCCGGGCTCGTTGTGTTCGCCCTGAGCGACGCGGCGCACCGTCCGGCCACCGAACCCCTCGTTCTGTTCGCTGGTGCCGACGCGGGGTGCAGCTCGGACGCAGAACGCCCTGTTCTGTTCGCTGGTGCCGACGCGGGGTGCAGCTCGGACGCAGAACGCCCTGTTCTGTTCGCTCACGCCGACACGGCGTACCGCCCGGGCGGGCAGAGCCTCGTTCTGTTCGCTGACGCCGACACGGGACGCAGCCCGGCCATCGGACCCCTCGTTCTGTTCGCTGGTGCCGACGCCGAGCGCCACCCGGTCACCGAACCCCTCGTTCTGCTCGCTGGTGCCGACGCGCGTCGCCGCACCACCGCGGAGGACCCCAGCCGCCCACGCCATCGCCCTACCCCCCGCCGCCGACGGCGAGCCCTGCCGCGAACAGGACCGAGAAGAGGAGCTGCGCTCGCGCCGTCGACCGGAGGACCGGGTTGAGGTCCCGCGGATCGGACGCCCGCCGAACCCGATCCACGAGCCGCCAGCCCAGCGGGACGACGAGGAGCGGCAGGAGCGCCGGCGGGCGAGCCGCCCCCACAACCACGAGCCCCACCGGGGTCGCGAACGCCACGAGCCAGAGGGCTGCGTATTCCGCCCGCGCGAACCTCGGCCCGAACCGGACCGCCAGCGTCCGCTTCCCGGCCCGCCGATCCGGCTCCACGTCCCGGAGGTTGTTCACGACCAGGATCGCCGTCACGAGACAGCCGACCGGCACGGCGGCCCAGAACCCGAGCGGCGTCCATGCCCCGAGCTGGATGTAGGCCGTCCCGGCCACTCCGACCAGCCCGAAGAAGACGAAGACGAAGACCTCGCCGAGGCCGCGGTAGCCGTAGGGGAACGGCCCGCCGGTGTAGGCGACCGCGGCGACGATCGCCGCCGCCCCCAGCACGAGGAGGACCGGCCCCCCGAGGACGACGAGCCCGAGCCCCGCCACGGCCGCGAGCCCGACGACCACCGCCGTCCCCAGGGCCAGCTCCCGCTCGCTCAGGAGCCCGAGGGCGGCCGCCCGCGGCGGCCCCAGGCGGTCGGCCGTGTCCGCCCCCCGGCGGAAGTCGAAGAGATCGTTCGCCAGGTTCGCTGCGACCTGGAGGAGGACGGCGACGGCGAGGCAGAGGACCGCCGGCAGTGGCCGCCAGCTGCCCGCAGAGAGGCCCACTCCGAGGCCGACGACGACCGGTCCGACCGCCGCCGGCAGGGTCGGGATCCGGATCGCCAGCCGCCACGCCGCGACCTTCCCCCGGAAGCCGTCGGACGCCCCGGCCCGGGCCAGCTCCCGCGTCACGGCCGTCGCGGGAACCTCGAGAAGTCCGGCCGCCGCTTCTCGAGGAAGGCCCGGCTCCCCTCGTGCGACTCCTCGGTCATGTAGAAGAGCATCGTCGCGTCGCCGGCCAGCTCCTGGAGCCCGGCCAGCCCGTCGACGTCGGCGTTGAAGGCCCGCTTGAGGAAGCGGATCGCCGTCGGGCTCTTGTCGAGGATCTCGTGGGCCCAACGGATCCCCTCGGCCTCGAGCTCGGCCAGCGGGACCACGGCATTGACGAGACCCATCTCGAGCGCCTCGCGGGCCGTGTACTGGCGGCAGAGGTACCAGATCTCGCGGGCCTTCTTGTGGCCCACGATCCGGGCCAGCATCGTCGCCCCGTAGCCGGCGTCGAAGGACCCGACCTTCGGCCCCGTCTGGCCGAAGATGGCGTTCTCGCTGGCGATGGTCAGGTCGCAGATGACGTGGAGGACGTGACCGCCGCCGATGGCGTAGCCGTTGACGAGGGCGATGACCGGGATCGGCAGACTCCGGATCAGGCGCTGGAGGTCCAGGACGTTGAGCCGGGCGATCCCCGCCTCGTCGGCGTAGCCGGCGATGGTCTTGTAGCGCTGATCGCCGCCCGAGCAGAAGGCCTTGTCGCCCGCCCCCGTGAAGAGGACGACGCCGATGGACGCGTCGTCGCGGACCCGCCGGAAGGCGTCGATGAGCTCGCTCACCGTCTTCGGTCGGAAGGCGTTGTGGACCTCGGGCCGGTTGATCGTGATCTTCGCGATCCCGGTCCCCGAATGCTCGTAGCGGATGTCCTCGTAGGTCGCGACCTCGGTCCAGCGGACCTGCCGCTCATCGTTCATCGGTCTCATCCTCCTTCGGTGGCGTCAGTCGGATGGGCGGTCGTTGCCACCGGAACTTCGGCTGCCGAGGGGCCCCCGGTTCGGTCGAGTAGCTCGCCAACGGCCGCCTCCACCGCCCCCTCCACCGCCGCCGCGACCCGGCGGTGCAGGACGACGTTCCGCCCTCGATCGCTCCGGAGCCGCAGAACCCGGATCCCGGGCCGCTCGAGGCTCGCCGCGACGGCCGCCCCGATCGTGGCCCCCACCCGCCCCGGCACGAGCTCCGCGGTCTCGGCCCCGAGGGCCTGCGCGACGGCGAGGACGTCGATCCCGTGCGGCGTCCCGAACAGCTCCTCGAAGTGGGCCGGCAGCCCCACCGCCGGCGCCTCGGCCGCCGCCTGCGGCAGGAACGAGAAGATCCCGCCGCCGTCGTTGTCGACGACGACGACCGTCGCCCGCAGGCCGGACGCCCGGATCGTGGCCAGGGCGTTGAGATCGTGGAGGAACGACAGGTCACCGACCACGGCCAGGACCGGCGCGCCCGTCGCCGCCGCCCCGAGGGCCGCCGAAACGACCCCGTCGATCCCGCTCGCCCCGCGGTTGCCGAGCCAGCGGATCGCACGCGGCCCCGCCGGCAGATAGGCGTCGAGGTCGCGGACGGGCATCGAATTGCCGACGTAGACGATCGTCCCCTCGGGGAGTCCATCCGCCAGGTCAAGGAACACCTCGCCCTCGAAGGGCTCGCCGAACTCGCTCGCCGTCGCCCGGATGGCAGCGGCGGCCGCCGCATCGACCGCCCGCCAGGCGGCGAGCCAGCCCGACGGGGCGCGATCGCCCGATCCCGTCGCGGCGAGGGAACCGACCGCGTCCAACAGCGCCGCCGCGAGGGTCACCGGCTCGGCCTGGATCA
>DAOTYQ010000297.1:0-9109 GCA_034434735.1 Chloroflexota bacterium | reverse complement strand
CGGCCGCCGCACCGGCCGAGGCGCGGGGCTCGGCCTTTGGGCTCCTGGCCGGGCTCCAGAGCTTCGGGGATTTCGCGGCGAGCGGGCTGGTCGGCGTCCTCTGGAGCCTCGCCGGTGGGACGGTCGCCTTCGGCTACGCGGCGGCCTGGATGGTCGTCGCCCTCGTCGCGACCCTCGTCCTCCGGCCCGGCGGAGCGGACGGGGGCCAGCGCTGACGATGAGGGGGCCAGCGCTGACGATGACCGGACCGCCGATCAAGCGCGCTCGCCCGCCGATCCGCTCTCGGGGTCGAGCCTCCCCGGGTCGGTTGACCGCGCTGGAAGCCGACCGTATCCTTCCCGTCGGCGATGGTGTCCGCCGAGACGGGAGCCTCCGTCTGAACTGCCCGGCTGGGCTGATGGCCCCTGATCGACCATCGATCGGGGGTCGTGTGATCCCCGGACCCAGCCGAGGTGTTTCGCGTGGACAACCACTATCTCGTCGCTGCCCTCTGGATCGGCCTCGCCCTCACGGCGAGCCTCGTCTCGATCCGACTCGGCGTCTCCGTCGCCCTCATCGAGATCGCCCTCGGGGTCCTTGCCGGCAACAGCATCGGCCTCTCGACGACCCCCTGGGTCGACGTCCTGGCGGGCTTCGGCTCAGTCATCCTGACCTTCCTCGCCGGTGCCGAGATCGATCCCGACTCGTTGCGGCGCCACCTGAAATCGAGTCTCGCCATCGGCTTCGTCTCCTTCGCCGCCCCCTTCGCCGCGGCGTGGGCCTTCGCCCTTTTCGTCGCCGGCTGGGACATGGCGGCCAGCCAGATCGCCGGGATCGCCCTCTCGACGACCTCGGTCGCCGTCGTCTACGCGGTCATGATCGAGTCGGGGCTGGCGAGCCAGGAGATCGGCAAGCGGCTCCTCGCCGCCTGCTTCGTGACCGACCTCGGCACGGTGCTCGCCCTCGGCATCCTCTTCGCCGACCTGAGCCCGCTCCTCCTCGTCTTCGGGGCGGTGACGGCGGTCGTCCTCCTCGTCGTCGGGCGGGCGACGCGCTGGGTCGTCGAGCGCTACGCGAACCGGGTCTCGGAGCCGGAGACAAAGTTCCTCCTCCTCGTTCTCTTCGGCCTCGGTGGCCTGGCCGCGGCGGCGAAGAGCGAGGCCGTCCTGCCGGCCTACCTGCTCGGTCTCGTCGTCGCCGGGGTCCTGGCGGAGAGCCGGCTTCTCGTCGAGCGGATCCGGGCTATCGCCTTCAGCCTCCTCACCCCCTTCTACTTCATCAAGGCCGGCCTCTTCGTCTCGCTCCCGGCGGTGGTGGCAGGGGCGGGGCTCGTGGCCGCCTTCTTCTTCGTCAAGGTCGGGTCGAAAATCCTCGGTGTCTGGCCGACGAGTCGGGCCTTCGGCCTCGCGCCCCGGGAGGCGAACTACACGACGCTCCTCATGTCGACGGGCTTGACCTTCGGGACCATCTCGGCCCTCTTCGGGCTGACCCACGGCTACATCGACCAGGCGGCGTACACGATCCTGGTGACCGTCGTCATCCTCTCGGCGGTCGTGCCGACCCTCATCGCCACGACCTTCTTCCAGCCGGCTGTCGCGGCCGAGGCGGCGCTCGAGGAGTTCGACGCGGCCGAGGAGATCGACGCCGGGCTCCTGCCTCGGCCGGACTCGACCTCGATGGGAGCGTGAGTCAGCGGCCGCTGAGGGCCTGCCCCTCGAGGACGTCGAGGGCCGGGATCGTCAGGAACTCGGTGAACCGCTCGTCGAGGACGAGCCGATCGAGGAGCTCGGCGGCCGCCGATCCCGTCGGCAGCCGGTCGAGCCCGAAGGCCGCCGCCTCCGCCGTCCGGATCGACCGATAGCGGTCGGCCGTGAAGGGCTCCCCGTCGACGTCCACGCCGGTCTGTCGCCAGAGCCAGAGGAGCGAGCGGGCGATCTCGGCGGTAGCAGCGTCCTCCATGAGGCTGTTGATGGCGACGGCGCCGCTGCCGGCGAGCCAGGCGGCGAGATACTGGAAGGCGACCGAGACGTTGCCCCGGATCCCGCCCTCGGTGACCCCGGCGCCGGGGACGGCGAAGTCGAGGAGGGCGGCGGCGTCGACCGGCTCCCCCCTTCGCTCGAGCTGGTTCGGTCGCTCGCCGAGGACGGCGTCGAAGACCGCCCGAGCCACGGGGACGAGGTCGGGGTGGGCGACCCAGGTCCCGTCGAAGCCGTCGCCGGCCTCCCGCTCCTTGTCTTCGCGGACCTTCGCGAAGGCGATCTCGTTCGCCGACGGGTCGCGCCGACTCGGGACGTAGGCGGCCATGCCGCCGATGGCGTGGGCGCCCCGGCGGTGGCAGACCTCGACGAGCCGGCGGGTGTAGGCCCGCATGAAGGGGACGGTCATCGTCAGGGCGGCCCGGTCGGGGAGGCGAAGGCCCCTGGCCCGGAACGTCTTGATGATGCTGAAGAGGTAGTCCCAGCGCCCGGCGTTCAGCCCGGTCGCGTGCTCGCCGAGGGCGAAGAGGATCTCCTCCATCTCGAGGGCGGCGAGGACGTGCTCGATCAAGACGGTCGCCCGGATCGAGCCCCTCGGCAGCCGGAGCCGGTCCTCGACGAGGGCGAAGACGTCGTGCCAGAGGGCCGCCTCGGCGGCGCTCTGGAGCTTCGGCAGGTAGACGTACGGACCCGAGCCGCGCTCGAGGAGCTCGCGGGCGTTGTGCCAGAAGAAGAGCCCGGCATCGAAGAGGGAGGCGCTGACCGGCGCGCCGTCGAGCCAGACCCGCGGCTCGTCGAGGTGCCAGCCCCGCGGCCGGACGACGAGCGTGGCGATCCGGTCGGCGAGGCGATAGCGGCGGCCCTCGGGTGCGTCGTAGGCGAGGCGTCGACGGACGGCGGCGGCGATGTTCGCCTGACCCTCGACGACGTTCGCCCAGGTCGGGCTCAGGGCGTCCTCGAGGTCGGCCATGAAGACCGACGCGCCCGAGTTGAGGGCGTTGATCATCATCTTCGCCTCGGCCGGGCCGGTGATCTCGACCCGTCGATCGCGCAGGTCGGCCGGCGCCTCGGGAACCCGCCAGTCGCCCGTCCGCGCCGGGCTGGCCGTCGGTTCCTTTGGGCCGTCGCCGGCGTCGATGGCCGCCTGGCGCTCGGCCCGGGCGGCGAGGAGGCGCCGCCGGGCGTGGCGGAACTCCCGCTCGAGCTCGGCGACGAAGGCGAGGGCGTCGGTGGTGAGGATCGCCTCGACCGCCGCCGGGTTCGGGCGGTGGCGGCCGGGGCGGATCTCGAGCCCGTCCCGCCCGTCGAGGCGGCCGGCCGGCAGAGTCGCTGGAGTGGTCATCGGTGCGACCTCGGGCCTGGACCTCAGACGACCTTGTCCTCGGGGAGCGCCTCGACGAACTGGAGGCCGAGGCGGGCCGCCTCGTAGGCCGAACCGACGAGATGGTGGTACGGGACGCCCGAGAACTGGTGGTGGCTCCGGGTCGGCCAGTCCGTCCCCTCGGCCCATTCCGCCCGCTGGAGCTCGATGTAGCCCTCCTCCTGGCGCTCCGCCATCGCCGCCAGGAGGCGTGACAGGCCGAGGCCGTTGGCGTGCTGGCCGCCGAGGGTGATGAAGATGAACCGGAAGCCGAGCTCGGCCAGCTCGGCGAACCGGATCGGGTTCGGGTCGTTGAACCACTTGAAGCTCGACGACCAGTTGAAGGCGAAGCGGGCATCCGGGAAGCGGCGCCGGACCTCGGTGGCAAAGGTCTCGACGGGGCCGCGGTCGGAGGTCGGGAACTCGCACCAGACGAGATCGGGGATGCCGGTGTCGAGATACCGAAGGGCGCGCTCGATGCCGAGGGCGAGGCCGCGGGTCGACTCGGGGGCGTCGACGGCCGAGACACCGTCGGTGCGGGCGATGATGACGAAGTCGGGGTTGCCGACGTCGTCAGCGACGGCGCGCATCATCCGGAGCTTGCCGATCATCTCGTTGGCCGGGACGAGGGCCTTGCCACCGATGTGGCCACAGCGCTTCGGGAAGACCTGGTCCTCGAGGTGGGCACCGGCGACGCCGGCGGTGACGAGGAGCTCGGTCTGGCGCTGGACGTTGAAGATGTTACCGTACCCGGCGTCCATGTCGACGACGACGGGCGGGATGTCGAGATGACGCGGCGGGATCCCCTTCTCGGGGTCGCCGACGGCCATGGTCAGCTGGAACTTTCGGAGGGCCATGACGGTCCGGCGGGCGGCGTCGGCGATCTCGACGCCGTTGTAGAGGTCCATGTCGGTGGTGCCGAGATGGCCGATGGCGAAGGAGTAGCCGCTGAAGTAGACGGCCCGAAAACCGTAGTACATGACGAGCTGGGCGCCGAAGGGGTCGTAGACGCCGGGCCCGAAGAGGTACGGTTCGGTGTCGAGGAGCTCGCGCATCCGGACCGAGGGGTGGGTCCAGCGGGTCGCCGGCACCTGGAAGCCCTCGGGTAGGAGGGGGCTTGCGACGAGGGGTGCCCGACTCGCGCCGGCCGTCGGCGTTCGGGCGGCCGCCGCCCGGGCGGCTGCCGGGGGGTTTGGGAAGGGGATGGGACGGGGCGATTCGCGGTCGGTCATGTCCTCAACCTCTGTTCGTCGCATCTGTTCGTCGCGTCTTTGTCGCGCCGCGGGGCGAGCGCGCGTCGTCGGGCCGGCTACCGCGTGAGCTGCTCGCCACCCGGTGCGCTTGCTGCCAGCGGGCGAGTCTGTCCCCGCCCGGCGGACGAGGCTCGGCGGCGCGCTCGGTCGGTCTCTCTACTCGTTCGGGTGGTCGCGGCCGCAGGCGTCGGGGCAGCGGCAATCGCCGGTCGTTCGGTCGTCGACCGCGGACCGGCCGTGGCCGTTGCCGGGGGCCGCGTCGACCACCTCGTCGACGGGGACGCCGAGCATCCAGAGGTGATGGATGGCGAGGACTTGACGGTCGACGAGGGTCTTGATCTCGGCGTACATGGCGGTGGCTCCTTCGTCTTGCTCGGCTTGCTCGGGTTCGGCGCCGCTCCGGAGCCCTGGCGGATGGCTCCGTCTGGGCATGGCGCGTTGGACTAGCGGCCCCGGAAGGCCGTCCCCGACCCTGCTCGACGGTGTCGGGGGTGGCCCACCGGGGCTTCGATGGTGGCACGCCAAGCGTCATAAGTCCAATCGAATGATTGGATGCGCTCCATAGTTCTGGTGTATGGTTGGCGCCACCTGTCTTCGGCGCTCGCGTCGGAGCGGGCAAGACCGGGACGTACTTCGGCCGGGAGGTGATCGATGCTCCTCGCCCAGATCGAAGGCTTCGTCGCCATCGCCCACGAGGGCAACCTGAGCCGCGCCGCGACAGCGCTCCACGTGACGCAGCCGGCCTTGACGGCCCGGCTCGCCGCACTCGAAGAGGAGCTCGGTGAGCGTCTCTTCACTCGGTCCCACCGCGGGATGGAGCTGACCGATGCCGGGCGTGCCTTCCTGCCCTACGCCGAGCGCGCCCTGGCTGCCCTCCGCGACGGTCGTGCGCTCGTCGCGGAACTGCGTCGCGGCGCAGCCGGCGAGCTCGTCCTGGGGGCGGCGCCGGCGGTCAGCACGTACGTCTTGCCGGGGCTCCTGAGCCGCTATGCCCGCCGCCATCCATCAGTCCGGCTCGTCGTTCGGACGGGGCACTCGGAGGAGATCGTGGAGCTCGTCCTCCGGCGCGAGGTGGCGGTCGGGCTCGTGCGGGAGATCCGGCATCCGCAGCTCGAGATCCGACCGCTCTACGAGGATCGCCTCGTCCTCGTCGTGCCGCCCGGTCATCCCTTCGCCGCCGAGCGTCAGATCGAGCTCGCCGAGATCGGCGAGACGCGGATGGTCCTCTTCGATCGGACGTCGAGCTACTACGAGCTCACCCACGCCCTCTTTCGGTCGGCCGGGGTCGCCCCACGGAGCGTCATCGAGCTCGACAACATCGACGCCGCGAAGCAGATGGTGAGCCAGGGGCTGGGGGTTGCCCTCCTCCCGGCGACGGCGGTCGCGGCCGAGCTCGCCGACGGGCGACTCGTCGGCGTGGCGATCCGCGATGCGGTCCCGCCGCGGCGGCGGATCGTCGCCATCCGGCGGGCCGACGCGGGGCCGATGAGCCAGCCGGTCGCGGCCTTCTACGAGGTCCTTGGTGGGATCGGGGCGGTCTTGACTGCCGGCCGTCCGATCGACCCGCGCCTCGAGCCGTCGGCGTGAGGGGGGCGCCACCCATGCCGGCCGCGTCGCCCTGAGCGAACAGCTCGCGAGTGTCGGTCGCCTCACTGCCCGTGGCGTCGCCCTGAGCGAACATCTCGCGAATGTCTGTCAGCCACCTGCTCGGGATGTCGCCGTAGGCGAACACATCGGGGACTTCGCCCGCATCCGCGCCCACGATGTCGCCGTGAGCGAACACATCGCCCGTATCGACGCCACCCATGCCGGCCGCGTCGCCCTGAGCGAACATCTCGCGAGTGTCTGTCCGCTCCCTGCTCGGGACGTCGCCGTAAGCGAACACATCGGGGCTTTCGCCCGCATCCGCGCTCGGGATGTCGCCCTGAGCGAACATCTCGGGCATGGAGCGACACCCCAGTGCCGAAGTGTTCGCTGGTGGCGACACGAGTTGCACCGGCGGGCGCCGATTCGCCGAAGTGTTCGCTGGTGGCGACGCGCCTGGCACCGAGCCGCCCCCGAGGCGCGAAGTGTTCGCTGGTGGCGACACGAGCCGTCGCCGCGCGGCGGGCGTCGCAGCTACCACGGGACGGCGAGACCCCGAGAGTCCCGCTGGAGCGGGGAGCGCGTTTCGTCCATTCGTCCCTCGTCAGCGATGGCGGGTGGGGGTATCGTTGCGGCGAGATGTCCGACCAGCCGAGCCGAACCACGGCTACCCGACCCGAGGGACCCAGCCGAGCGCCCCGACCGACCTCGACGCCGAGCGGCGAGCCGAGCGACCGAGGGGCGACGGTCGTGACGCCGTTCGCCCTGCGCCCCGAGACCCGGCACTGGCTCCTCGGCCTCGCCCGGGCCGTCGTCGGAGCGGCCGCCGAGGCCTATCGCGATGGCCGCCTCGATACCCTCGAAGGTCGGCTCGCCGCCTACGGACCAACGGGGGCGATCGGGTCGGGCAGCGCTCGGCGTCCGGAGAAGGGTCCGGGTCCGGCCGGAGCGGCGACGCTTCCGAGCGGCGTTGCCGACGAGCTGGCGCGGCCCGCCGCGGCCTTCGTGACCCTCACCCTCGACGGCGAGCTCCGGGGCTGCATGGGTCGGCTCGATGCCGACCGGCCACTCTGGGAGAACGTCCGCGATGCCGCCATCGCCGCCGCCATCGGCGACCCGCGCTTCCCGCCCCTCGGCCCCGAGGAGGTACCGGCGGTGCGGATCGAGGTCTCCATCCTGGGTCCGATGACCGAGATCGCCGACCCGTCTGCCTTCGAGGCCGACCGACACGGGATCGTCGTCGAGGCGGCGGGGCGGCGGGCGCTCCTCCTCCCCAAGGTCGCCAAGGAGCAGGGCTGGGACGAGGCGACGACCCTCGCCGCCGTCTGTCGCAAGGCGGGCTTGCCGCCCGATGCCTGGCGCTGGCCGGAGGCGCGCCTCTGGGTCTTCGAGGCCGAGGACTTCGGCGAGGCGGAATGGGCGGCGGGCGAGGGCGCCGGTGGCGAGGTCGAATGCGAGGCGGGCGAGGGCGCCGGTGGCGAGGCCGCCGGGGCCGCCGGTGGCAAGGCCGGCGGGGCTGCCGCGACCGGTGGCGGGTCGATGCCATGACCGCGTCCCGCGAGGTCGTCTTTTGCGACCGCTACGGGCTCCATCCACGGGCGGCGATGCGGATCAGTCAGGCCGCGGCTCGATTCGGCGCCCGGATCACCCTAGAGGATCTGACGGCTGGTGGTGCCCCGGTCGATGGCCGGAGCATGCTCACCCTCGTCGGGGCAGCGATCCGGGCCGGTGACCGGGTCCGGGTCGCCGCCGACGGTGACGACGCCGAGGCGGCCGTCGAGGCCGTCGCGACACTTCTCGAGAGCGGCGTCTGCCACCCGGGCGGCTGACCAGCCGGCGCCCGGACTGTCTCGGCCTCGGGGCCGCTCAGCCCTGCGGCCGACCCTCGTCGCGAGATTCGGGCCGCCAGGCCTGCGCCAGCCTAACCCCGAGGGGCCCCGGTCGCTCGACGACAGCCGATCGCCAGAAGGCGCAGCGAATCACCGGGTTGGGCCCCACGAGCTCCGCCCCGACGAACCAGCTGCAGGCCAGGCAGCGCCGGGCGGCGAGCACGCCGCGCTGCGGACAACTGACCTCGCCGGCCTCCAGCGGCAGGCGCCGCACCGGCGTGCGCGGATCCCCTCGGCCGACGGCCCGGCCCTCACCGCCGTGGCCCGATCCTACCGTCACCATGGCGTCCTCCCTGCTCGTGCGATCCCGTTTGTCACCGCCCGACGATAGGGGGACGCCGCTGCCCCGAGACCGTGCCAAACGGCCCGTCCTGCGACGCCGGTTCCGGAATGCGGAACGCCGGCCGCAGCTGCCCGGCTACCCGCCCTCCCCGACCCAAGCCGACACCCAGGGCGACGGACCGGGACCACGCGGAATGGGTTGACGCGACCGGCGTCCGACCGGTACGATCGGCCCCACAACCGAAGACCTTATCGAGAGTGGCGGAGGGACCGGCCCGATGAAGCCACGACAACCTACCGGCGCACAGACCCTCGCCGGCAAGGTGCCAAGTCCGGGCAGGAGCGTTCCTGCGAGATAAGGGTGTATCGAGACCCTTCCTCGTCAGGAAGGGTCTTCTGTTTCGGTCGTCTCCGTCGCTCTCGGCCCAACACCACTGCATCCCCGCCAGCAGCGACCGAAGGAGCCGACGATGACGACCGAGACCGCGACACCGACCGCCACCGAGCCGACCGGCGCGCGGTCGATGGTGGCCTCGGCCGAGGGCGCCGGCGATGGAACGTCCGCCGCCGAGCCGGCAAGCCCCTCGTCTCGGATCGTCGGGCTGCGCTGTCGAAACTGTCGCCGGCCCGAGCCCCTCGGGCCATCCTACGTCTGTCCGGCCTGCTTCGGGCCCCTGGAGGTCGAGTACGACCTCGCCGCCGCCCGGGCGAGCCTGACCCGATCCACCGTCGCCAGCCGCCCGCCCGGCATCTGGCGGTACCTCGAGCTCCTGCCCGTCGACGCCG
>DAOTYQ010000296.1:0-2520 GCA_034434735.1 Chloroflexota bacterium | reverse complement strand
CCGGGGGTCGACGATCCGGGGCGCCTCGAACCAGCCGACGTCGTCCGGGCTGGCGAGGTCGTCCGGCCGCGGCTCGGGGAGCGGGATCGATCGGGGCACGGCCCGATTGTACGGCCCGGTCCGTCCCGACCGATCGACGGGCCGTCGGTCCGCCGCGACACGGCCGTCGGCCTCTGGCATCCTCTCGAGATCGTGGACGACGACCTTCGAGCCCGGATCGCCGCCGCCTGGGAACGCGGTGCCGCCGACTACGACACCGCACCCCGGCACGGCCTCCTCCACGCCGACGAGTGGGCCGCCTGGCGCCGACTCCTGGCGGCGGTCCTCGGCGATCCCCTCCACGCCGGCGTCCCGAAGCTGCGCGTTCTCGACGTCGGGACGGGAACCGGCGTCGTCGCCCTCCTCGCCGCCGAGCTCGGCCATGAAGTGACCGGTCTCGACGCCAGTCGAGCGATGCTCGCCCGAGCCGAGGCCAAGGCCCGCGAGCGGGGCCTCGCCATCGACTGGCGCCTCGGGGACGCCGAGCGTCTGCCGGTCGATCTGACCGGGTTCGACGCCGTCGTCGCCCGCCAGGTCCTCTGGACCCTCCCCCGCCCCGCCCGGGCCGTCGCCGCCTGGCGCGATGCCGCGCGGCCGGGCGGCCTCGTCCTCGTCCTCGACGGCTGGACCGAGCCCTGGCCGGCCCCGATCGGCGCCGTCGCCGCTGTGGTCGCCCGACTCCGTCGCCTCGTCGCCGCCCGTCGACCCGACGCGGCGACCTCGGGCCACGAGTACGACCTGGTCACCCTCGCTCGGCTCCCCTTCGCCCGGCTCACCGACCCGGCGCCGGTCCTGGATCTCCTCCGCGCCGCCGGGCTCGAACACGTCCGCTTCCGGCGCCTGCGCGAGATCGAGCGGGTCGAGCGGCGCTACCTACCGTACCGGGAGCGGCTCTTCGACCGCTGGCGCCGCTACCTCGCCAGCGGTCGGACGCCCCACCTCGTCGCCGCGCCGGGCTCGGCCAGGCCGTCCGACGCTGGGGGCCGCTACGGAGTCGGCAGTGGGAGCGACGAGCCTTCCTCGACCTGATCGGCTGGCGGCGCCTCGATGGTAACCGCGCCGTCGTAGCCGAAGAACTCGACGGCGACCGTCACCTTGCCCTGCGATCCGCCGTCCGCGGTCAGGCTCACCTTTGCCGGCCGCAGATCGTTCGTCCGAACCCAGATGTCGAGAAAGGCACTCCCCTCACCGGGACCGAGGTCCATCGTCGCCGGATCGAGGGCGACCTGGACGTGGTAGCAGTCCGCGTCGCCGCAGCGCTCGTTGGCGAGCTTCTTCGGCGGCGAGGCGAGGCTGTCGAGGGCCTGCCGGAGCTCGTCGAGAGTCCCCTTCGGATCGGTCGGGACGTCGAGGCCGTCGCTGGCCTCTGCGGCGTCGAACTTCTGGTACTTCGGCCCGACGAGGCTGACCTTCAGGTAGGCGACCTTGTCGACGACGATGGCCTCGCCGCTCGTGTTCAGGAGCATCGGGATCTTGAAGGCGAGGCGGACCCGCTCGTTGGCGACGTCGACGGCGCCCTCGAGGGTCGTCCCCGAGATGTCGAGGGGCTCGCCGCCTCCGGTCCCGGTGAAATCGAGGGGAACCGAGCCGGACAGCTCGGCCCGGAACTGGAAGGACTTGGCCTGCTGAAGCGCCTCCACGGCCTTCACGAGGATCTCCTTCGGGTCCTCGATGGCCGGCGTGCTCCCGCCGCAGGCGGCGACGCTGATGGCCAGGGCGGCGAGGGTGACCGCCAGGCGCGTGGATCGGGTCATGGGATCTCCCCCAGCTGCGGTTCGCGACGTGGTGCCAAGCGATGGCAGGCGTAGGGTGCCTGTCTTCCGGGAGTCTGTCAACGGGACGGTCGAGGGATGGAGCGACGCGACCGAGCTCCCCCTGGGGTGCGTCGCGCGCGTCGCCCTGGGCGAACGAAACGCCGCCTCCTCGCCGCTCCCCGTCGGCCGCGTCGCCGTGAGCGAACAGAACGCGACTTCCTCGTCGTCGAACGCCACGGGCGTCGCTCGGGCCGAACAGAACAGCGTCTTGCCGGCCTCGCGCGTCGGCCGCGTCGCCCTGAGCGAACAGAACGACCGGTCACCGGCCACCCGAAGCCCGTACTGTTCGGCCAGGGCGACACGCCCTGCATGAGCGGCGCCCGTGATCCCGAAGTGTTCGCTGATGGCGACACCCGGCGCCCGAAGAGCCACCCCAAGCCCGACGTGTTCGGCCAGGGCGACACGGAAATCTGCTCGAGCTTCGCAGCACCGCTGGGCCTCGCCGAGACCAACGGCTCCCGGGCGCCACACCGCGCGGACCGGCGGCAGGCCGGCCCACCCCGTCGCCCGAGGGAGACGCCCGGCTCGCCCGGCCGCGTGTGCCGAGACCGTCGGGCCGTGCCCTCGCGGACCGACCACACCGGCCGCGCCGCGCCGCGCCGAAACGCGGCCCCGAAACCCTTTGAGAAACAAGAGCGGCCCGGGTCGGCGGGGCCGACCCGGGCCG
>DAOTYQ010000295.1:0-1935 GCA_034434735.1 Chloroflexota bacterium | reverse complement strand
GGGACCGACTGCACCGTCGTCGCCCTCGCCGCCATGGTCCCTCGGGCCCTCGAGGCGGCCGAGCAGCTCGCCGCCGAGGCCGGCATCTCGGCCGAAGTCATCGACCTCCGCTCCCTCATCCCCCTCGACGTCCAGACCGTCCTCGCCTCTGTGGCGAAGACCGCCCGCCTCTTTACCGTCGAGGAGAACCCGCGGCCGTGTGGCTGGGGCGCCGAGCTCGTCTCCATCGTCGTCGACGAGGGCTTCTACTCCCTCGACGCCCCGCCGGTCCGGATCACGACCCCCTACGTCCCGCTGCCGGCCGCTCCGGTCCTCGAGCAGGCGGCGATGCCGTCGGCCGCCCGGATCGCGGAGACGATCCGCCGCCGCCTCGAGGAGGCCCGCTGACGATGCGCGACGCCCCTGCCGCGACCGGCGGTCCGCCGGGCAGCGGGCCGACCATCGCCCTCCTCGGGCTCGGTCGGATGGGCTCGGCCATCGCCCGGGCCATCGCCCGACGCCTCGCCGGAGAGGGGATCGATGGTGGCGGGCGGCTCGTCCTCTACAACCGGACGGCTGAGCGGGCCGACGCCCTCGCTGCGGAGCTCCGAGCCGTCCCGGGCCTCGCCGAGCGGGTCACCGTCGCGCCGACCGCGGCCGAGGCGGCGGCCGCCGCCGACGTCCTCCTCAGCTCCGTCGCCGACGACGCCGCCCTCGCCGACCTCTACCGCCGCCCCGGCGGGATTCTCGAAGGCCTCCGGTCCTCGAGCGTCGCCGTCGACTTGAGCACCGTCCTCCCCGCCACCGTCAAGGCCCTGGCGGCCGAGGTGGCAGAGCGGACCGGAGCCGCCTTCCTCGACGTGCCGGTCTCGGGCAGCACGGCCACCGCCGAGGCCGGCCAGCTGACCCTCATGGCCGGCGGCGACGAGGCCGCCCTCGAGCGCGCCCGGCCGGTCCTGGCCGCCTTCTCGTCTCGGATCTTCCACCTCGGCCCCAGCGGGGCCGGGGCGACGATGAAGCTCGCCGTCAACACCGTCATCCTCGCCCTCAACGGCGCCATCGCCGAAGCCCTCGTCCTGGCCGAACGAGCCGGCGTCGACCGCGAGCGCGCCTACGAGGTCTTCGCGGCGAGCGCCATCGGCGCCCCCTACGTCCACTACAAGCGGGCCGCCTTCCTCGACCCGGCCGCCGTCCCGCCCGCCTTCTCGGTCGCCCTGGCCGAGAAGGACCTGCGGCTCGCCCTCGGCCTCGCCGCCGAGGTCGGGGCCCGACTCCCCCTCGGAGAGGCGACGCTCGCGACGCTCCTCGAGACCGAGGCGGCCATCGGCCCGGACCGGGACTTCTCCGAGGTGGCGACCTACCTCCGGCAGACCGCCGCCCAGGCCACCGCCGGATCGACCTGACGAAGCCGACGCGAAACGCGCGGGAGGGTGCGCATGGTGTGAGGAGACCGGACCCGATCCAGCAGCGGCCGGTCGCAGTCGTCGCCCGGCCGCCCGAGAGCCCAGCGCAAGCGAGAGTTGGGAGGAGCAACCGATGGCAGATCGCACGCTCGTCCGCGGCGGGATCGTCCTGACCCTGGACAAGGAGCTCGGGGAGCTCCCGAAGGCCGACGTTCTCATCGAGGGGGATCGGATCGCGGCCGTCGGCCCGAACCTGGCCGCCGAGGGGGCCCAGGTCATCGACGCCTCGGGCGACATCGTCATGCCCGGCTTCATCGACACCCACCGCCACACCTGGGAGACCTCGATCCGAACCTGCGCCCCCGACTACACCCTGAGCGACTACTTTGCCGGGATCCTCGATCAGTTCGCCCCGAACTACCGGCCCGAAGACGTCTACGCCGCCAACCTCTGGGGCGCCCTCGAGTGCATCAACGCCGGGATCACGACCCTCGTCGACTGGTCCCACATCATGAACACGCCCGAGCACGCCGACGCGGCGATCCAGGGCCTC
>DAOTYQ010000294.1:0-21397 GCA_034434735.1 Chloroflexota bacterium | reverse complement strand
CTCCTGCTGGGTCAGCCGCGCACCGATGAGGGTCCCCCGACCGGTCGAGATCCCGAAGCGTTCGGCGAGATCGATGAGCTTGCGGGCCAGGCGCTGGCCGACCCGCTGGTAGGCCATCGCCTCGAGTTCCCGCTCGGCCTCCTGGAGGCGGCGCGAGAGGTGACTGATGATGTTGACGGCGACGATCGGGTAGCGCTCGATGAGGCGCCGGAGCTCGTCGGGCGTGATCGTGCAGATGACCGCCTCGTCGAGGGTCTCGGCGTAGGCCTCGCTGATCCGGCTCTGGCCGAGGAGCCGCATGTCGCCGAGGATGGCGCCGCGCTCGTAGATGTCGAGGGTCAGCTGCTTGCCGTCCGGGGTGACCCGGTAGACGCGGACCCGACCGCGCTTGAGGATGTGGATCCGGTCCGGGGGATCGTCCGGCGAGAGGATGACCTGGCCCGCCTGGCAGTGGGTCATCGTCGTGGCGTGGCCGATCGCCTCGATGTCGGCTTCCGAGAGGCCGGCAAAGAGCTCCAGCTCGCGGAGGAGGCCCACCTTCTCGACCCACGACGGGCCCGGCCTGCTCCTCATCCCACCTCCTGGAGGGCAACGACCCGACCGGCGGCGAAGACGCCGTCGACCTCGAGGCCGAGACGACTATAGAGGGCCCGAGGGAGACCGATGTCGGCCAGATAGAGCCGCCCCGCGTGGCGGCGTCCGGTCTCGGTGAGGAGCCCCCGCTTCGGCAGGGCGACCGTCATCGTCGCCGCGGCCCGAACCGCCGCTCCCGCCGGTTCGCCGCTGTCCGGATCGAGGCCCGACGGAAGATCGAGGCTCAGGATCGGCCGCCCGGCGGCCTGCAGCCGCTCCAGGAGCCCCGCGACCTCCGGTCGCAGCGGGCCGAGAGTGCCGTAGCCGAGGACGGCATCGATGAGCAGGTCGGCGGCGGCGAGGAGCTCGTCGAGCGCAGCCGGCGTGAGGTCGTAGTCGGCGACGCAGCACGGGACGCCCATCTCGACGAGGGTCGCCACCTGGGCACGGGTCGCCGGGGCGAGCCGATTGACCGGCCGAGCGAGGACGACCTGGACGCGCGCCCCCCGATTCTGGGCATGACGAGCGGCCACGAGCCCGCCACCGCCGTTGTGGCCCGAGCCCGCCGCGACGACGATCCGGCGCCCGGTCAACGACCCCCCGAGCTCGAGGCGGGCCACCTCGGCGAGGTGCGACCCGGCGAGCTCCATCATCTGGAGGAGGCTGATCCCGAACTCCTTGACGGCGAGCCGATCGACGGCTCGCATCGTCTCGGCATCCACGCTGGGGAGGGTGGCCGACGGCCCGAGCGGTCCGGCGGGCGCGTCGGCCAGCGGCGTCAACGGCGCCGCGCGGGTGGTCGGGGGTGGACTGGGACGCTTCACCCGGCCGCCCTCCGGATCAGCTCCTCGAGCTCGGACGCGCGATGGCGGCCGACGTCGGCATAGACGACGGTGCCGGCGCGGTCGACCACGATGAGGGGCGTCGAGGGCGGCGAGAGGAAGATCGGCCCGAAGGCGTCGGCGAGGGCCCGGGCGACGGCGGGTCCGGCGGCGGCGAAGCGCCAGGTAAAGCCCTCTCGGTCGGCATATGCCGCCAGGTCCTCCGCCTGCTCCCCCGGATCCACCCCGAGGCTGACGTAGACGACCGGGACGGCGTCACCGAGCCGCTCGAGGGCGGCCTGGGCCTCCCGCTGCTGGGCGAGGCAGTTGATGCACCAGGCGGCCATCGGTTCGACGACGACGACGGAGCCCTCGAAGTCGGCCAACCGGAACGGCTCGCCGGAACGGGCGTCGGTGAGCGTCGCCGTCGCCCAGGCCGCCCCCGTGATCGACCCGAGCGACGGTCCGGCGCCGCTCCCTGGTCGCCCGCCGGGCTGTCCGCACGCCGCGACGACGAGGGCGAGGACGGGGACGGCGAGGGCGACGAGGCTGGGCTGCGCGGTCGCCGCGCCGGATCGACGTCGCATCCCGGGGCGTCCCGTCAGGCCGGGCGGAGGGAGCCGGCTTCCCTCACCGGCCGCACCGCCGCCCAGAGGAGACCGAGGGCGGCACCCCACATGACGTGCCCGAGAAGGAAGGCGGGGCCGTTGAGGCTGAGCATGAGCGGGTCGATGGCCGGCAGGATCGCGGACCACATGGCAAGGAAGATCGCCCCGCCCCAGACGATCCCGCCGACGACGAGGCCGACCGTTGCCAGGCTGCTCCGCGCCACGAGCGCCCCGAAGATCGCCGCCAGGACGACCGAGTTCATCATGTGGCCGGCGAGGCCGAGGACGAGGGCGAGGGGTTCGACGGGAATGGGATTGCCCGATCCCTGGAGGTCGCGAACGATCGTCGCGCCGATGGCGACGGGCGGTCCGAAGAAGCCGGCACCGCCGGGGATCAGGGCCTCGACGACCATCTCCCACATGGCCAGGACGAGGCTGGCGACGATGCCGCCGATGATGATGGTTCGGCCGTTCATGGTTCTTCATCCTCCGTGGTCGAAGCAGGTTCCTGGTGCTGAGTCTGCCCCCCGATCGCCGGCTCGGCTGTGACGGCTGCCACACCCCAACGCCGCTGTAGGGGGCAGTCCTCTGCCACGAGGTGGACGGATCCGTCAGTTGCCGGCGCTCGGCGCGGCGGTCCAGATCCGGGTCGTCGGCTGGAAGGCGGCCCAGGCGAACCAGAAGTGGTCGCCGTGGACGACCGGCGCGAGGGCGCGCCCCGTCAAGGGCCCGCTCGTCGCCCGTCCGGTGATCGACCAGGCCGAACCCGTCTCGCGGTCGGTGATCGGCGCGCCCGCCTCGCCGGCCCGCTCGAAGGTGAGAACCCGGCCGTCGACCACAGGCCGAAAGACACCAGTCGTGCCGACGTCGCGACCGTCGTCGATGCTCGGGGCATCGAGGGCCGAAGCAGTCCCGGGGACCCAGAAGACGACGATCGGATCGCCGGCCAGCGTCTCCCGGGCGACACCGGTCCGGGCCAGCTCGCTGTACGGGAACGCGATCGCCTCGTCGCCGGCGCTGACGGTGACGACGCGCTCCATCGGGGCGAGGCGGCCGTCGACGACCCCGCTGAAGAGGAAGGGCCGCTGGTCGACCCGGTCGTAGCCGACGTAGGGGTTGCGGCCGTAGTCGCGCCGGTAGCCCGTCTCGCGGCTCAAGACCCGACCGGCCGGGTAGGTCGCCTCGAAGTCGGACAGGGAGACGATCTGGGCCGGGAGGAAGGTGAGGCGACGGCCGGTGTACTCCCCGACGATGCCCTCGCCGATGGCTTGCTGCCACCAGCTCTCGGTCTGGCGGTCGTACATGACGAGGTCGCTGTGGCGGAGGTTGCCGGTCGTCCCGAAGTCGAGGACCCGTCCGTCGATCCGGCGCTCGAAGACGAGGGCCGTGTTGCAGAGCGGGCAGAAGGTCACCACGACCGGAACCCCGCCGACGGTGTCGTTGACGATCTCGTGCCAGATGAGGATGGCGAGCGGATAGGCGCGCGCATCGCCGCCGATCTCGAGGGCGATGACCGGCGACTGGTCTGCCAGCCACGACCGGGCGGCGGCAATGGACTCGAAGCGGGGCTCGTCGATGGACGGGATGCCGTCCTTCGGCGGCCCGCCGGAGATGATCTCGGAGAGGTCGATGTTCGTCTTGGTGAAGTCGGTCTTCCAGTTCAGGGTCGTCGCCCGGAGCTTGCTCAGGTCAGGGGATGGGGACGGCCGCCCTTCCGACGACGGCCCGGGCTGGTCGCTCGGCGCGGGCGAGGTCGGCCCCGGCGTCGGTGCTCCGCCCGTGCAGGCCGCAATGCCGAAAGCGAGGCCGGCGATCACACCAATGAGGCGACGGCCCGGCGGTTTGCCCAGCGCGACGGTCCGGAGGGTGACCGGGCCGAGCGCGCGTTCAGGGATCGACATGGTCGGGAGCCTACGTCGCCCGACGGGCGGCGTCCGTGACCGACGTCACAGTCCTGGCTCGGCAGCTCCCTCGGTCGAGTGTGGGCGAGGCCACAGCACAGAGCCGGCCGCCGGGCTAGGCTGACCATCATGAGCATCCTCCGATCGCTCGGCTTGACCAGGCGGCCGGCCTGCGACCACGTCCCTGCCGAGCTCCCGGCCCCGGCCGCCGATGCGTGCCAGGAGTGCGGGAGCCGCATCAACCTGCGGATGTGTGCCCACTGCGGCCACGTCGGCTGTTGCGAGTCGCAGGCCGGCCACGCCCGAGCCCACGCCCTCCATGAGGGCCACCCCGTCATTCGCGCCCTGCCGGTGGAGCGTGGCTTCGCCTGGTGCTACGTCGAAGACAGTTACGTAGACTGAGGAGCGAGCCGAACGGTCGGGTCGGCTCGAGCAGGGCAGTCCGGCTGGACGGGAACGAACGACCCCTTTCGCCCTCGACACCTGGTCGCGGCCGGCGCACCGTTGACCGGCAGTCGCGCGACGTTCGATCGTAGGAGGTCACCGATGGCCACCAAGTGGGCCCGCGTTCGACACATCGGCCCGGACCTGCGCCTCGAGGCCGAGACCGGATCCGGACACCGCCTCGTCCTCGACACGCTCGCCGGCGGCGGTGGACCCGGTCCCTCGGAGCTCCTCCTCGTCGCCCAGGCTGGCTGCACGGCGATGGACGTGGCCTCGATCCTGGCCAAGAAGCGCCAGTCCGTCACGAGCTACGAGGTCGAGGTCACGGGCGTGGCCCGCGACGAACCGCCCCCCCACGTCTACACCCGGATCGACGTCGTCCACCGGGTCACGGGCCCCGCCGTCGAGGAGGTGGCCGTACGGCGGGCCATCGAGCTCTCGGCGACGAAGTACTGCACGGTCACCGGCCAGCTCGCCTCGGGCGTGGCGGAGATCCACCACCGCTACGTCATCCGCCGGGGCGAGGGCGACGAGGCGACGATCGAGGGCGAAGTCGTCGTCACCGGCCCCGGCGAGTCGCCCGACGCCCTCGGCCAGCGAGCGGCGGGTTCGGCCGCGTAGGACGGCCACGAGGCGTCAGCCCGGGACGGACGCGCAGCCGAGCCGTCGAACGGCGGAGCGACCGACGCGTCGGCCCGCTCCGTGCAATCATCGATCCATGGATCTCGGACTCACCGGCGCCCGTGCCCTCGTCTGCGGCGGCTCGGCCGGGCTCGGCGCCGCCGTCGCCGCCGAGCTCGTCGCCGAAGGTGCTCGGGTCGCCATCGCCGCCCGTCCCGGCCCCCACCTCGACGAGCGGGCGCAGCGACTCCCCGCCGTTGCCGTCCCCGTCGATCTCGCGACCGAGACCGGCCCCCGGACCGCCGTGGCTTCGGCCGTCGAGGCCCTCGGCGGGCTCGACTGCCTCCTCGTCAACAGCGGCGGCCCGCCCCTGGGTCGCTTCGGCGACCTAACCGAGGCCGAGTGGCAGCGGGCCATCGACGGGACCCTCTGGAGCGCCCTCCGCCTCGTCCGCGAGGCGCTGCCCCATCTCGGGGCCGGACGGGCCCCGGCCATCGCCGTCATCCTCTCTTCTTCGGTTCGGATGCCGGTCGACGGGATCACGACCTCGAACGTCCTCCGGCCGGGCCTCGCCGGCCTCGTCAAGTCGCTGGCGGCCGAGATCGCCCCGATCCGGATCAACGGGATCGCCCCGGGCCGGATCGCCACGGAGCGGGTCGCCCAGCTCGACGCCGCCACCGCCGCCCGAACGGGCCGCTCCGTCGAGGAGGTCCGGGCCGCCGTCGTCGCCCAGATCCCCCTCGGCCGCTACGGCGAGCCGGCGGAGGTGGGGCGGCTCGCTGCCTTCCTCCTCTCGCCAGCGGCCAGCTACCTGACCGGCATCATCGTCCCCATCGACGGCGGGATGATCCGCTCGCTGCCCTAAGGCGGGGTCCGCCGGCTCGAGCTAGGTCTGGCGCCGCGAGCCTCGACCCGGGGCCGCTCAGCGCCCGTCGCTGCTCGGCCCGGTGCCGAAGCGGGTCCGCCACAGGTCCTGGACCAGGGCGGCGGCGTCGACGACCCGCCCGGGAAGCCGGAGCCAGAGCCCGGTCGCGTTTGGGGGCGGCTCGGGTGCCGCGGCGCCGCCGAATGCCACCAGGACATCGTGACCAGGTCGTCGGAGCGCCCGGGCGACCTCGATGGCGGGCCCCCGGTCGTCCGGGGTCACGACGCCCACGACGGCGAGCCAGGCGGCGGTCCGTTCGAGGGCCTCGATCCAGCTCGAGATGGGAACGTCGGCCCCGAGATAGTGGACGGCGAGGCCGCGACGGCGAGCAGCGACGGCAAAGGCGAGCGCGCCGAGCTCGTGGCGACTCGCCGGCGGTAGACCAACGAGGAGCGGCGGACCGGTCCTGGGGTCGCCGGCGGCCTGGAAGGCGGTGGCCAGACGTCGGAGGACGGCCGCGCTGGCCGCATGCTCGGCTCCGGAATCGAGCCGGCCGCAGGCCCAGGCGTCGCCAAGGGCCGCCGCCGCAGGAAGGAGGAGCTCGTCGACGATGGCCTCGAATCGGCCGCGGGCCCCGATCTCGTCGAGGACCGCCTCCATGCCTTCGTCATCGTGGGCGGCCGCCGCTTCGACGAAGCGCTCGATCGTTGCTGCGCGCTCGTCCGCGCTGACACTGCCGGCCCGGCGCTCCGCGCCAGGGTGGCGAAGCTCCGCACCGACGGGCTCGACCGGCGCGGGCAGGAGCGGCTCCACCCGGCCATCGCTGAGCGCTCGAGCCGCCTCGGACGGCAGCCAACCCGTCTCCACGAGGCGGCGCATGGCGAGGAGTCGGCCGATGGCGACGTCGTCGTAGAGGCGGTAGCCGCTTTGGCTCCGGAGCGGCTGGACCACCCCGTAGCGGCGCTCCCAGGCTCGGATGACCGAGGGGCTGAGCCCGGTGCGGACAGCGGCTTCCTTGATGGTGTACATGGTTCGTCGAAGGATAGCACGGAGTCTAGGTTGCACAAGCCCTTGACAACATCGGGTGCCCCGGGTAGGCTTCGCCCACGATCTTGTACAGACGTTGTACAAGACCAAAGCAAGACGGAGGTCTGACCATGTTGTTCCGGTTGTTGCGGGTCGTCGCCCTCGGTAGCGCCCTCCTCGCCATGAACGCCGCCGCTGTGTCGGCAGACGGTAATGCCCGCGTTCGCGTCCTCCACGCCTCGCCCGATGCGCCTGCCGTCGACGTGCTCCTCGACGGGACCATCGTCCCGAGCCTGACCAACGTCCCCTTCGGCGTGATCTCGGGCTACTTGACCGTCCCCGCTGGCGAGCACAACGTCAAGGTCGTCGCCACCGGCACGGACACCGCCGTCATCGACGCCAACGTCACGCTGACTGCCGGGACGTCCTACACCATCGCCGCCATCGGGCCCGTCGCCTCCATCCAGCCGAAGATCTTCGTCGACGATCCGAATCCCCAGGCCGGATCGGCCAAGGTCCGGGTCGTCCATCTGAGCCCTGATGCGCCGGCCGTCGACGTCGCGCCCGACGGCGCCGACCCAGCCGACGCGGTCGTCAAGAACCTGGCCTACCCCGACGCGACGGACTACCTGGCCCTGCCGCCCGGTAGCTACGATCTCGAGGTCCGCGTTGCCGGCACGACCACCGTCGCCCTCCAGCTCGATCCCCTCAGCCTCGCGGCCGGGCGCGCCTACAGCGTCTTCGCCATCGGGTCGGCGGCCGCCGAGCCGCTCGGCGGGAACGCCTTGCGGGTCCTCGTCGCCGTCGACGGCGTCGCCGCTCCGGCCACCGACACGGTCGGCGCGACGGATCCGGGGGACGCGCCCGCGACGCCGCTCTGGATCCTCGCCCTTCTCGGCCTCGCGGGGTCTGCCGTCGCGGGGGCGTACACGCTCCGGACTCGCCAAGTCCGCGATCGCTGACGACGCCACCGTCCGAACCAGTCGATCCCCCACCGTCGCTCCTTCTCGCTGCGACGGGGCCGCATCCCATCCGCGGCTCCGTCGCAGCCTCTCTCTGCGCGACCGAGCTGGGCCCGGGCTGCGGCCTCGACCGTGGCCGGGGAGCCTGTTCGGTCCGGGCGCGTGGACCCGGAGAAAAAGCTTGCATCCGGCGCCGGCATCGCGTAGGATGCGCGCCATGCGCCACATCTTCTCCGTCGAGGCGAAGAAGAAGCTCTGGCGGCCCTTCCGGGAGGAACGGGCCCTGGGGCTCTGACGGCGCGCGAGACGAACCGGACGGGGCCTCCAGGACCGGAGGCTCCGGAGGGCCGCGGACCCACCTCGGGACCGCGGCTTTTTCGTTTCTCGACGAAGCGACCGGACCTCCGCCAGGTGGCCCTCGAACGATGAGCCAACGAGGGCAGAGGCGATGGAAAGCTTGATCTTCGGGACCGGCGGCATGGGACGGGCGATCGCGGCCGTCGTCGCCGAGCGCGGCTGGGCGGCCCCGCACCTGCGCGGTCGGCCGCCGACCGGCCGCCACGATCCGGCGACCCTCCCGGTCGTCGACGTCGTCTTCGATGCGTCGCGCGGGTCGGCGGTCAAGGACAACGTGGCGGCCGCCCTGGCGGCCGGCAATCGGCGCTTCGTCGTCGCTACGACGGCCTGGGAGGCGGACCGAGACGACGTCGTGGCCCTCCTCGTGGAGCACGGCGCGGCGGCCGTTGCAGCTCCGAACTTCAGCCTCGGCGTCGCCCTCTTCGCCCGGCTCGTCGAAGCGGCCGCCCGCCTCTTCGGCCCCCTGGCGGCGTACGACCCCTTCGTCCTCGAGTGGCATCGGCGGACGAAGACCGACCGCCCGTCGGGCACGGCGAAGGAGCTCGCCCGCCGGATCCTCGCCGTCCACCCTCGCAAGCGGCGCCTCGTCGACCCAGGCCGGGACGGCCCGCCCCCACCCGACGAGCTGGACGTGGCGGTGATCCGGGCGGGGGCCTCGCCGGGGATGCACCTCGTCGGCTTCGACGCCCCGGGCGAGACCGTCGAGCTCCGCCTGACCGCGCGGGACCGCTCCGCCTACGCAGCCGGGGCCCTCGCCGCCGCCGAGTGGCTCCTCGCCGAGCCGCGCTCGCCCGGTCTCCATAGCTTCGATCCCGTCGTCGACGCCCTCGTCACCGGCGGGTCGACGCCCGCCCTTGAGGCGACGGCGTCCGTCCTCGCGGAGGTTGGCCGATGACCGACCGAGCCGCCAGCGACCCGACCCCCGCCACCACCACTGCCACCACCCCCGCCACCACCGAGAGGAGGACTCCGATGACCCGACTCGAGCGCACGACCGGAACGACCCACCCTGCCCTCCGCGGCGCCTTCACCGCCCTCGTCACGCCCTTCACGCCCGACGGGGCGCTCGACGAGGCCGCCTTCCGCCGCCTCGTTCGCTGGCAGATCCTGGCCGGGATCGACGGCCTCGTCCCCTGCGGGACGACCGGCGAGTCGCCGACCCTCTCGACCGAGGAGCGGGAGCGGCTCATCGCCCTCACCGTCGAGGCGGCCGCCGAGCGGCCGTCGCGGAGTCGGGTGACGGTCATCGCCGGAACCGGGACGAACGACACCGCGGCGACGATCCGGGCCACCCGGCGCGCGGCAGCCCTCGGCGCCGACGCCGCCCTCGTCGTGGCCCCGTACTACAACCGCCCGGACCAGCGGATGCTCGAGGCCCACTTTCGGGCCGTCGCCGACGAGGGCGACCTCCCGATCGTCGTCTACAACGTCCCCTCCCGGACGGCCTCGAACGTCGAGGCCGACACCTTCCTCCGCCTGGCCGAGCATCCCCGCGTCATCGGCGTCAAGGAGGCGTCGGGGAACCTGGACCAGATCGCCCGGATCTGCCGCGACCGGCCGCGCGACGTGGCGGTCCTCGCCGGCGACGACGCCTGGACCCTCGCCGTCATGGTCATGGGTGGCGACGGGGTCATCTCCGTCGCCAGCAACGAGATCCCCGGCGAGATGACGGCCCTCTGCGCCGCCGCCCGGGCCGGGGACTGGGAGCAGGCCCGCCGGATCCACGAGCGCTGGCTGCCACTCTTCCGGGCGAACTTCGCCGGCGGCCCGAACCCGGTCCCGGTCAAGGCGGCGATGGCGCTCATGGGCCTCATGTCCGACACGGTCCGCTTGCCGCTCCTGCCGCTCGCCGACGAGGCTCGGGACCGCCTCCTCGCCGTCCTGCGCGACGGCGGGCTCGTCGAGGCCGGCGGTGGCCGGATCACGACCGAGGCCGGGCGCCTCGCCGAGACGGCTCGGACGGAGGTCGTCGCGTGAGGGGCATCGCAGCCTCGGGTCAGCGCGCCGAGACGGCGCGGTCCGCCACCGACCCGGCCGCGCCGTCGTCGACCGGCTGGGCCCCGGCTCCCGCCGACGACCGCGCGCCGGCGGCCGCTCCGGAGGCCGCGGCGCCGATCCTGGCCGATCTCGACGCCGGCCGTCGCCGCGCCGCCTGGCCCGACCCGAGCGCCCCCGGCGGCTGGCGGGTGGACCCCGACGTCAAGGCCGCCATCCTCGCCTGCTTCCGGGACCGGCGAACCCGCGACTGGGCCCTCGGCGACGTTTTCCAGTTCCGCGATCGGGTCGGGCTCCCGCTCCGCGACCTCCTCGCCAGCGACGAAGCGACGGCCGCGGCGGCGGCCGGCCGGCCGTGGCGGATCGTCCCCGGCGGAACGAGCATCCGGGCCGGCGTCTACATCGGCCCGGGCGTCGTCGTCATGCCGCCCTCCTTCGTCAACGTCGGGGCCTGGATCGGCGAGGACACGATGATCGACTCCCACGTCCTCGTCGGCTCGTGTGCCCAGATCGGCGCCCGGGTCCACCTCGCCGCCGGCGTCCTCGTCGGCGGCGTCCTGGAGCCGCCGGGGGCACGACCGGTCATCGTCGAGGACGACGCCTTCGTCGGCGCCGGGTCGGCCCTCCTCGAGGGCGTCCTCGTCGGTCGGGGCGCCGTCATCGGTGCCGGGGTGACCCTCACCGGAACCTCTCGCCTCTACGACCTCGTGGGCCAGCGGGTCCTCGTGGGCACGGCCGACTCCCCGCTCGCGGTGCCCGAGCGGGCGGTCGTCGTCCCGGGGACCCGCGCCCTCCAGGGCGAGTTCGCCGCTGCCCACGGGCTCGGGATCGGCGTGGCCCTCCTGGTCAAGTACCGGGACGCCGGCACCGACGCCCGGGTCGCCCTCGAAGAGGCGCTCCGATGAGCATCGTCCGGCGGCCGCCGCCTCTCGAGTGGGCCGCCACGGCGCGTTCGACTACAGGGCCGACGCCGCCTCCCGCCCGACCGGGTGCGCCGACAGGGCCGCAGCCCGAGCCGAGCGCCGAGGCCGAGGACCGGCCCCGCCGCGGCCGGCCGCGGGCGCGAAACGAGATCTTCCGCTCCGGGCGGCTCGCCGGGCTTTCGGCGGCGGAGCTCGCCGAACGCTTCGGCACCCCGCTCTACGTCTACGACCTCGACGTCATCGACCGCCAGGTCGCTGCCCTCCGGGCTGCCCTGCCGGCCGGCTTCGAGCTCGCCTACGCGGTCAAGGCGAACCCGGCCCTCGCCATCGTCGCCCACCTCGGGCGGCTCGGCCTCGGCGCCGACGTCGCCTCGGGGGGCGAGCTCGAGACGGTCCGCCGGGCCGGAATCGAGCCATCCCGGGTCGTCTTCACCGGGCCCGGCAAGCGCGACGACGAGCTCGCCCGGGCCGTCGCGGCCGGCGTCCGGGCGATCACCGTCGAATCGCCCGGCGAGCTTGAACGACTCGAGCGGCTGGCCGCCGCCGCCGGTCGACGGGTCCCGATCTTGCTCCGCTCGGCCGTCTCCGATGCGGCCCGCCTGGAGCGGGTCCGGCTCGTCGGCGACGACGGAGCCGGTAAGTTCGGGATGGACCTCGACGACCTCCGGGCGGCGGCGCGGGCAGCCGTGCGATCGCCCCACCTCGAGCTCCTCGGCGTCCACGCCTTCGGCGCCTCGAACGTCCTCGACGCGTCGGCGCTGGCAGCCCACGTCGCGGCGACCATCGAGCTCGGGGTCGCCTTGGCCCGGAGCGCCGGCTTCCCGCTCCGGCTCGTCGACGTCGGCGGCGGCCTCGGGATCCCGTCCGAGCCCCACGACGAGTCCCTCGACTTGGTCGGCCTCGCCGGCCGACTCCGATCCATCGCCGCCCGCCTGGCGGACGAGCCGGTGACGCGTCAGACGCGGGTCCTCTTCGAGCCGGGCCGCTTCCTCGTCGGCCCGGCCGGGGCGTACCTCGCCCGGGTCGTCGACCGCAAGTCGGTGAACGGGACGACGGTCGTCATCCTCGATGGTGGGGTCCACCACGTCCTCCGACCGGCCCTCGTCGGCCAGGAGCACCGGGTCCGCGTCGTCGGGAGTCGGGGCGAGTCGGGCGCGAAGCAGTGGCCGGTGACGGTGGCCGGGCCGCTCTGCTCGGGCCTCGACGTCCTGACGGCGGCGGCGGTCATGGTGGTCCCGGAGCCGGGCGATCTCGTCGCCGTCCTCGATGTGGGCGCGTACGGCTTCACCGAATCGATGCCCTTCTTCCTCTCCCATCCGATCCCGGCCGAGGTCGCCGTCCGGGCCGGACGGGCCGAGTGCATCCGGCCCCGGATGGAGCCGGAGGCCTGGCTCGCGACGCAGCGGATCCCGGACTGGTAGGCGACGAGGGCGGCCAAGGAGGACGGCGGGGCGCGCCCCGGCGGCGATCAGCCTCGCATCCTGAGATCGATGCTGAAGTCGACGAAGGCCCGCAGCCGGGCGAGGGCGTCGGCCCAGCCCTCGATGGCCTCGGCCCAGGCCTCGAGGCCGCCCGGCTGATCGAGGGGGAACGGACCGTCTTCGAGGAAGAGTCGGCTGCCGTACCCGTCGCGCTCGAGGCGGATCGTCACCGTCGTGACGAGCGCGTCCTCCGGACCCCACGGCCAGCGAAAGACGAGGGAGCGGCCCGGCTCGATGGTGAGGACGTCCCACCAGACCCGCTCGTGGGGCCAGATGAGGGTCGACCGCGTGCCGGCCGCCAGCGAGCCCTCGATCCGTTCCGGGAACCAGCGGACGATTTCCTCGGGATCGGACAGGCAGCGGAGGACCCGCTCCGGCGAGGCCGAGAAGCGCCGTTCCATCCGGACCCAGCGGCGTGCTTCGGCTGCGGGCGGCGGGGCGGCCGGGTGGCCTCCTTCGGCGGCGGGTGGGGCGGCGGGTTCGCTCATCGGACCATCAGAGCCCGGACCATCAGAGTCCGAGCGTGCCTTCGACCGTGCGAAGGCCGGCGATGACGTTCGCGATGTGGGCCTCGAGGGGCAGGCCCAACTCCGCAGCGCCGGCCACGAGCTGGTCGCGGGAGACCTGGCGGGCGAAGCCCTTGTCGCGCATCTTCTTCGTCACCGCCTCGATATCGACCTCGGCCAGCCGCTTGTTCGGCCGGACGAGGGCGACGGCGACGACGAAGCCGGCCATCTCGTCGCAGGCGTAGACGGTCCGGGCGAGATCGGTCCTCCGCGGGTGGCCGGTGTGGTCGCCGTGGCCGAGGACGGCATCGACGACGAGCTCGGGGTAGCCGAGCCGGCGGAGCTCCTCGACGCCCGGAAGGGGGTGTTCGGCCGGGTAGCGCTCGTAGTCGAAGTCGTGGAGGAGGCCGGCGCAGCGCCAGAGCTCGAGCTCGGGGCCGCCGACGCCGAAGTGGTGCGCCCCGTACCAAGCGACGGCCGCCTCGACGGCGAGGCCGTGCTTGCGGAGCGAGGGCGAGGTCGTCCACTCGCAGAGGAGGCGCCAGGCGTCCTCGCGGGTCGGCTGGCCGGTGGAGGGCGGCAGGGGCGCGTTCGACATGGCGCGTCGAGCGTAGCACCGGTTGCGGTGGGCCGGGAGCCCCGAGAACACCCGGGCGCCGCGGCCAGCCGGCCGCGGCGCCCGGTCACACGGTGGGGCTGCGAAGGGAGCGAGCTACCGGATGAGGCCGAGGAAGAGCTGCGGGTCGCCCGGCTGCGGCGGCCCACCGATCCCCGCGGAGACCGACGGCAACCCGTAGTACTCGCTGAAGACGCCCGAGAGCCAGGACACCGCCGGGCCGTTGCCGTCGTAGCCCGTCAGGGTGAAGGCGGCCGCCCCGACGATGGTGAACTCCGCGTTGTTGCCGTTGCAGGGGTCGCAGCCCGAGACGACCGGGACAAGGACCGTCTGGCCGATCCATTTGTCGAGACAGTTCCGGACGGCGCTCGCGTTCGTCGCGCCGGGGTCACCGGGGAAGTCGGCCGGGAAGGAGAAGGCCGGATTGTTCGGGTTGCAGATCGCCGCGGCGAGCGCCCCCGCGGCGTTCGAGCCCGTCCACGACAGCCAGCCGAAGTTGCCGGGGCCGAAGTCCGGGCTGTTGCCGCCGCCCCGTTGCGTGCCGGTCTCGGTGAGGACGTACTCGCGGCCCGGCTCGAAGGGCTGCGGCGGGTTCGTCCCGATGGGCAGGAGGATCCCGCCGGGGGCGCCCGTGAGACGACCCGCCAGGGCCGTCGCCCCGGCGCCGACGTTCCAGCTCGTCTGGCCGACGACGCCCAAGAAGAACGTCCGCGGCGTCCGGGTCACGGTCACGACGACGCCCTGGGTGTTCGGCGGTAGACCGCTCGGCTCGTTCACGACCGGGCCGAGGACGTTCTCGTTCCGATCGACGAAGCTCGCCGTCCAGGTGCAGGGCGGGGTCCCCGCGGCGAGGCAGCCGTTGGCCTGGGCGATGGCGTCGATGGCCGCGTAGACCGTCGCGCTCGTGACCGTCGTGAGCGGCCCCGCCTGGTAGTGGTCGGCGACGACCTTCGTCCCCGCCAGGGCGGCCGTGTCGGCGATGTTCTGCGCCTCCCGGCGGTTCAGGAAGGCGAAGCCGCCGTCGATGACGAGCCCGACGAAGAGGATGATCGTGACGAGCCCGCCCACGAAGATGACGAGGACCTGGCCGCCGTCGGTGCTGCGGTTCGGTGCCCGGCCGGCCCCGAGGCGCCGGCCGAGGAAGGAGAAGAGACGCTCCATGGTGACCTCGCTGCTCTAGTTGTTGACGACCATCCGGGAGATGGCGGTGAAGGTTCGGGGGCCGACGAGCTGGCCGATGACCGGCGTGAGCATGCTCACCGTCGTGTCGACGCGGACGACGAGGATGTTGTCCTTCGTGCACGTCGACCGGGCGGTGCCGTGGACGTCCTCGCAGGTCACCGTCACCGTCGGGTTCGGGACCGCCGCCATGAGGGTTCGGGTCTTGGCGGCGATGTTCGTTCGACCGGCGGCGTTGATGGAGCGACCCTGGACCGTACCCCAGCGGGCGCCTTCCCGGGCCGCCTCGGCGATGGCGTTGTTGATGTAGGCGAGCCGACCGAGATCGACGAGCCCGAAGAGGAGGAGGACGAAGAGGGGGAAGACGAGGGCGAACTCGACGAGGGCCTGACCGCGAGCGCGGTCCGCCGTCCGTGAGCGCCTGGCGGTCGGTCGGAGCAGCATCAGTTCACCTGGACGTAGTCGGTCTTCGTGATCGTCGTCGCGCAGGTCAGGTCGCTGTCGCTCGTCCGGATGGTGAGGGTGACGGTGAACCGCCCCCTCGACGACCAGCTGTGGCTGACCGTCGGCCAGCTCGTCGAGTCCGTCGAGCCGTCGCCGAAGGTCCAGAGCCAGCTCGTCGGTGGCGGGATCGAGATGCCGGTGAAGACGACGTTCTGACCCCGGTTGACCATAACCCGCCCGTTCGCGCCGGGGGCCGGGACCGAGGTGAAGTCGCCCGTCGGCTTCGTGCAGCTCGGGGTTGCCACCGGCGTCGGGGTGGGGATCGGCGTCGGCGTCGGGGTCGGGGTCGCCGTCGGGGTCGGGGTCGGGCCGTTGTACTGGGCCGGGTTGAAGACGACGGCGCTCGCTTGGGCACCGAGGGTGATCGCGTTTCCGAAGAAGGCCCGGACGAGGGGGGTCAGGAGGGTGAACGTTCGCTCGACGCGGACCGATACGTGTCACCTTCCGTGCAGGCGGCGAGGCTCCCGCGGGGTGTGCCGTTCGGAGCGAAGCAGGCGACCGTGACGGTGACGCCCGCGCCGGTCTCCTGGGTGACCCGGTAGGTGACGTTGTTCGGGTTCGGACAGGCGGCCGCGGTGTCGCAGTCGGGGTTCATGCCACCGTAGACGGCCCCCTCGCGGGCACCGTTCGTGATGGCGACGTACGAGAAGAACATCCGCCCGGCGTCGATGGCCGTCCCCAAAAGGACGAGGAAGACGGGCAGGACGAGGGCGAACTCGACGAGGCTCTGGCCGCGGCTCCGGCCGCGCCCCCGCCGAGGGGTCATCAGGTTGCGGTCAGGCTCCCGCCCGGTCTGCGATAGCGTGCCGCCCTTGGGCGCGTCGCCGGCTCCTGCGGGCCAGCCCGGCAAGAACGATCGGTCGAACATGGGCATCCCCGTCGGTGTGGTCGTGGTGCCGGGGATGCTCGCGGATCAGCCTTGCGGCGCACCTTTCAGTGGTGCGTCCGGGCACAGCCCGATCGTTCAGCGCCGGGCCGCCGATCGGGCTACCGCCACGACGGGGCGGGTCCGGCCGCCGCCGGCCCGGGGGCGTCCGCTCGCCGGCCTTGCCCCTCGGGGTCCTGCCCGATGGCCGGTCAGCGGATGAGCTGGAGGCCGATGGTGTCGGACGGGCCGATCGGTCGACCGGGGACGATCGGACCCTCGGAGATGTACTCGACGAACCAGCCGTGGAGGCAGCCGATGAAGCCCTGCTGGCCGGCGTAGGGCTGACACATGCTGGCGTTGTTGCCCTGGATGTAGGCCCGCTCGAGCCAGAAGGTCGTGAAGTAGGGGATGTGGTACCAGGTGTTGTTGCCCTGGGGATCGATCCCCTTCTTGTCCTCCGGACAGGCGGCGAGCTCCGTCCCCCTGGGATCGACCCGGCAGGTCCCGTCGAACAAGGGGATGAGGATCGGCGAGCCGGCGTAGTTGTCGTTGATCTCGTCCTCGACGGCGTTCACGTTGCCGGTCTGGGTCCGGATCCAGGTCGGGATCTGGAACGCCTCGTTCCGGGGGTCGGCGATGGCGTCCTGGAGGT
Organism: Chloroflexota bacterium; assembly: GCA_034434735.1. Classification (GTDB taxonomy): domain Bacteria; phylum Chloroflexota; class Limnocylindria; order Limnocylindrales; family CSP1-4; genus BPIH01. The sequence continues at coordinate 4,495 of DAOTYQ010000294.1, read as the reverse complement.
TCTGACCCGTCCCGAAGTCGAGCCAGCCCACCGACCCCTCGCTCGTCGTGCAGAGCGGGACGACGACCTTGTTCGACGACGTCCGCTCCGGCTCCGTGACGAGCGGCCAGGTTTCGCCGACGGTGCCGGCAAGGTTCTTGCCGTCACAGGTCGAGATGGCGACCGGGAAGGTGACCGGGAGGACGCCGCAGCCAGCCTCGGCCGGACAGACGCCGCCCAACGGTCCGACGACGACGGTGGCATCGGCTCGGGCGACGAGCTCGCTGATCGCCGTTCCCCCTGGCAGGAGACCGGTGGCCCAGGCGAAGAAGGTGTTCATCCGGCGCTCGCCGACCACGTTGACCCCCGATGCGTTGGCCGGGATCGCGCCCGCCGGATCGACCCGCTCGAGCGGCTCGAGCGGCTGGCCGAGATCGTCCGTGTACGTCGCGACGGGGTTCTCGAGCCCGTTCGCGGCTGCGCTCGCCGCGATGGCCGCCGCCACGTCGGCACCGGTCCGACCGGGTCGACCTCGAACCCGGTCGCTGATGTGTTCCGCGAGCACGAGGGCGCCGGCGTTGGCCGCGGCGTCCGCCCCGTTCTGGGCGATCCGCTGCTGGGCGAAGATGGCGCCGCCGTCGATGACGAGACCGATCATGACGACGATGGCGACGAGGCCGAGGGCAAAGACGACGATGACTTGACCAGCCTGTGACTGGGCAGGCCGACCGAGACGACGGATCTGCACGGCGTGGGTCCTCCTTGGGTCGTCACGCTCTCGCCGGCCACGAAGGAATGGTCGGCGGCGGCTTCGGGTTGGGGTCGGGGCGCTGGTCACGGCTGCCTCGGGCAAGCGGCCGCGGACTGGTAGGCCGGGATCTGGGGGTTCGGGCAGACGAACTCCACCGGGATCTGCGAGACGGCGCTCATGGCGACGGGGCCGACGAGGGCCCCGATGATCGGGGTGATCGGCGCCACGGAGGCCGACCCGCGGACGACGGCGATGCAGCCGATGGCGACCGGGTTGCAGGCCGGGTTGAGCTCCGCGTCGGCGTTCGGGCCGACCCGGCGGATCGCCACCGTCACGTTCGGGCTGATGGCGAAGACCTGGCCGCGGACCCGATCGGCGACGAGCAGCGCGTCCTGGTTGACGACCGCCAGGCGGGCTCCCTCCCGGACCCCGTTGGTGAGGCTCGTGTAGGCGAAGACGATCCGTCCTAGGTCGAAGAGGGCGACCAGGACGAGGACGAGGATCGGGAAGACGAGGGCGAACTCGGCGAGCGCCTGGCCTCTGCAATGATGCCTTCGGCGGATCACGGCCCGACCTCGATCTGGGCGTTGCAGCCGCCGGGCGGGTTTCTCAGCCCACCGGGCAGCGACTGGTAGTTGATGACGTAGTTGCCTTTCCCGGCTCGGAACTGGACCTGGGTCGTAAAGCCAGCGGCCGTCCAGCGGCTCTGGGCCTGGTTCTTCCTCGTTCCGGCGAAGTTCGGGACGATGCACTCGACGATGATGTAGGCGGTCTTGACCTGCGTGTTCGACCCGGTCGCATCGGTGGCTTCCAGCGAGACGGTGTAGATGCCCGGGTTGGCGTAGGTCTTCGTCGGGTTCGTCGCCGTGGAGGACGTGCCGTCGCCGAACAACCACCGGAAGCTCAGCGGCGCCTGGCCGGTCGAGAGGTTCGTGAACGCCACCTGGAGGCCGGGCGACCCGGACCGGGGAGAGGCGGTGAACTCCGGCACGGGGCCGCTCGTCGGGGGCGCCTCGACCCTGACGGTGCCGCTCGCGGTGTCGAAGCCACCCGCGTTCGCGACGGTGAGCGTGACGGTGTACGTTCCCGGCAGGCTGTACGTGTGCTGCGGCTCGGCCTGGAAGGAGGACGTCCCATCGCCGAACTGCCACGTGTAGGAGGTCGGCTGGTTCCGCGAGTAGTCGACGAACCGGACGCTGAGGGGCGCGTAGCCGGAGCTGGGACTGGCGACGAAGTCTGCGACCGGGGCGGCGACGACCGGGCTGCTACCACCCCCGCCGCCCACCATGCCCTGCTTGACGGGGAAGACGGCCGAGGCGCCGACGAGGACCTGCCCGCCGACGATGTGGCCGATGATCGGGGTGATGACCTGAAACCGGCAGGTGAGGCGAACTTCCACTGGATCCTTCAGATCGGTCCCGGCGGGGAAGGCGGGCCCGGGCAGCGGGCTCGGCAGGGTGCAGTTGATCGCCTTGGCGTCGTTCTGGAGAAGCTCCTGGTAGCGCTGCTGGGCAGCCAGGTCCTCGGCCGTGATCGGAGGTGCCCAGGCGCTGGCGTGGTCGGCGGCGTAGTTCGCGGCGATCCGGGCCATGTTCTGGACGTTCACCCAGCCGAGATAGATCCGGCCCAGGTCGATGGCGGCGAGCAGGAGCAGGAGGAGGACGGGGAGGACGAGGGCGAACTCGACGACCGACTGGCCGCGACTGCGGCGCTCAGGCTCTGGATGACGACGGGTGGCTCCCGGGTTCATCAGTTTCCTCCGACCCGCCGTTCGGATCGACGTCCCGGATCCGAAGACGAGCGGTCAATGGTCCCCCGGTCGTCCTGTCGATGGCCCCCGGTTGGACCCGTGAGAGTAAACGGCCAGCCTTACAGCTCACCTTGCAGGCGACGGCGGCGTGTCGCCCTCACGACTCCGTCGGCGGTTCGGCCGGCAAATAGACGCTGAAGGCCGCCCCCGCCTCGCCGGGTCGCGGCGGCTCGAGCACGAGGTCACCGCCCATCGCCCGGCAGAGCTCGCGGGAGACGTAGAGGCCGAGCCCGCTTCCATCCTCCCCCGTTCCGCTGCCCCGACCGAAGCGTCGAAAAAGCTGCCCCCGATCCGCGTCGGTGATCCCGGGTCCCCGGTCGGCGATGGTGAGCCGGAGGCGGCCGGCCTCGCCGTCGCGGGCGATCTCGACCTCGATCGGGGCGCCGCGGCCGTGCTTGACGGCGTTGTCGAGGAGGGCCCAGAGGACCTGGTCGAGCTGGTCGGGGTCGGCGATGGCGAGCCAGCCCTCGGAGCGGTCCTCGACTCGGAAGGGGACGTCGCCAGCGGCGAGGGCCTCCCAGGCCCGGCGGATCCGCGGTCCCAGGGCGACGACCTCGGCCTGGGGCTTGAGCGCCCCCGACTCGAGGCGCGAGACGGTCAGGAGTTGGCGGACCATCCGCGAGAGTCGGTCGGCCTGCTCGACGATGATCCCGAGGCGGCGGTCGGGTCGCTCGCGGGCGAGCTGATCGGCGTAGGCCCGGATCCGCGCCAGCGGCGTCTGGAGGTTGTGGCTCACGCCGCGGAGGAAGTCGTCCTTGGCGGCGTCGAGGGTCCGAAGCTGCTCGTTTTGGGTCTCGACCCGGGCGAAGAGCTGGGCGTTGCGGATGGCGATGGCGATCTCGCGGGCGAAGAGCTCGAGGAGGTCCTGGTCCGCCCGCTCCCAGCGTCGGGTCGCCGGTAGCCGGCCGACGAGGACCCCGAGTCGCTCGTCGCCGACGGTGAGCTCCGCCCGGACTGGTCGGCTCAGGCCGGGCACGACCTCCTCCTCGGGGACCTGGCTCGGGTCGCCGAGGAGGACGGCGGCGTCGAGGAGGTCGAAGGCGTCGCGGGCGTCGACGGCGGCGCGGCCGGCCAGGAAGTCGACGCCGTCGCGGATGGAGATCCGCTCGATGGCGGCCCGGATCCGGGCGAGCTCGCGGTTCCGGCGCTCGAGGTCGGCGGCGAGGCGGTTGTGACTCTCGGCGAGGCGGGCGATCTCGTCCTCGCCGCTGATCTCGAGGGGGACAGAGAGGTCGCCCGCCGAGACGCGCTCGACGGCGGCAGCGATGCGCCGCAGGGGGGCGCCGAGGTCGGCGGCGAGGGCGAAGGCGACGAGGATGGCGACGACGACGGCGATGGCCAGGGCGAGGAGGAGGAGGCGGAGGAGGGTGTCGTTCCCCGGTCCCGGAAGGCCGATGAGGAGGACGACGGTGCCGAAGCCGGCGAGGGGGAGGACGGCGGCCGCGACGAGGGCGAGGGTGAGGCGGACCCGGTACGGGAGGCCGAGCCGGGGGCGCCAGGCGTCGGCCTCGGGGAGTTCGGGCGGGGTCGGGAAGGTCGGTGAGCCGGTTGTGGTCTCGGGTCCGTGGGGCGTCGAAGGCGGGGTCGAAGGCGGGGTCCTCGCCATCGCCGACCTCGACCCTAGCGGGCCTCGGGCGCCGGTCCGGGTTCGGGCGTCGCTGCCCCCTGCGTCGGCTCGGTTCGAGCGGGGGCTGCGGTGGGCGCCGGCGCCGTTGCCGTCGCCGTCGCCGGCGTGGCGGCGACGAGGCGGTAGCCGACGCCGCGGACCGTCAGGAGGTGCCGGGGCTGGTCGGGGTCGGGCTCGATCTTCTGGCGGAGCCGTCGCATCGTGACCCAGACGTACGACGGGTCGGCGTCGTCGGTCTCGGACCAGCCGCGAGCGATGAGGGTCTCCGTCGGGACGGTCCGGCCGAGGTTCGCGGCGAGGGCGTAGAGGAGGCGGGACTCGGTGGGGG
>DAOTYQ010000293.1:0-1613 GCA_034434735.1 Chloroflexota bacterium | reverse complement strand
GTCCTGGAGCCCGGGATGGTCATCTCCGTCGAACCGATGTTCCCGACGATCCACGGCTTCTTCGACCTCGAGGACCAGTACGTGATCACCGAGGATGGCGCCCTCTGCCTCCACACGCCGGCACCCGAGGACGTGCCGGTCATCCCAGCCTGAGGTCTCCAGGCTCAGGCACGGCAAAGGATCTAGGGCATGGCGACGATCATCGAAAACGCCCGCATCATCGATGGCACCGGGCAGCCTCCCATCGAGCGCGGATTCGTCGTCATCGAAGGGGAGCGGATCGCGTCCGTCGCTCCCGGCAAGCTCGAGGTCGTGGAATCTGGCCACGAGGTCGTCGACGCCGCCGGTCGAAGTGTCGTCCCCGGACTCGTCGACTGTCACGTCCACCTCGCTGGCGCGCACGTGACGGAGCGGCTGGCGGAGCCATCGGCCGCACGGATCGCCGACGACGCCCTGCGGGTCACCGAACTCGCCGGTCAGCTCGTCCGCGACGGGATCGTCGCGGTTCGGGACATGGGGTACCCGCACCACGGCATCTTCGCCGTCCGCGATGCCCTGGAGCGCCGCTCCTTCGAGGGCCCCCGACTCTTCCTCTCCGGACGGGCCATCGCCGCCTCGGGCGGCCATGGGGCAGGGATCTCGATCGAGATCGATGGGCCGTATGCCGCACGACGAGCCGCCCGACTCGAGATGAAAGCCGGAGCCGATTGGCTCAAGCTCATGGTGACGGGCGGCACTGCCACACCCGGGGAGCAGGTCAGCGATGTCCAGCTCGCACTCGACGAAGTCCAGGCCGTTGTCGAGGAGGCCCATCGTCGAGGGCGACGGGTGGCGGCCCATTGCTCGAACCTGGCGGGGACACGGCTCGCCCTCGCAGCCGGGGTCGATTCCATCGAACACGGGATCGAGCTCGATGAGGCGTGTGTACGCCAGATGGTCGACAACGGCGTCTGGCTGTCACCGGGACTGCGGTGCACGGAGGTCGAGGCGACCGCCGAGCCCGAGTCGGGTGTCGCTGACTACGTCCGGGCCAAGGCGGCCGCCATCTTCCGCCGGCAGGGCGAGTCCTTCCAGCGGGCCCTCGCGGCCGGTGTCCGCATCGTGGCTGCCACCGACGGAGGACCTCGCTACTTCCCCGTGGGCCTGGAGTCGCTCGTCGCCGAGCTCGGGACGATGGTCCGGCTCGGGATGGCACCCCTCGATGCGATCCGAGCGGCGACATCGGCGGCCGCTGCCCTCCTCGGCATCGACGCCGAAGAAGGCACGATCCAGCCGGGTCGCACAGCGAACCTCGTCGTGGTGGACGGCGACCCGACGGCCGAGGTCGAGGCTCTGGCTCGCCCATGGCTGGTCGTCGTCCGGGGTGGAGTCGTTCGGCGAACGGGCACCGGAAGGGAAGAGAGGTGAGCACGTTGATCGCGCCAAGACCGCCGGCGGGTGACGGCGGGGAACGCCGGACCAGGCGGGGGCTATCGACCTCGACCCCGACTCCCGCCACCCCTCCCGCCACCCTCGGCCCGATCGGGAGTGGGGTATGAACGCCCACGGCTCGTCGGGACGGCTCCAAGGACGGGTCGCCGTCGTCACCGGGGCGAGCCGCGGCGTCGGCCGGG
>DAOTYQ010000292.1:0-5053 GCA_034434735.1 Chloroflexota bacterium | reverse complement strand
AGGCCGACGAGACGAGGGCCGCGTACTTGGCGAGGGCGCCGGTCGGGTAGCGGGGCGCCGGCGGTCGCCAGGCGGCCCGTCGGCGCTCGAGCTCGGCCGGGTCGACGAGGAGATCGAGCCGCTTCGCGTCGACGTCGATCTCGATGGGGTCGCCCTCCTCGACGAGGGCGATCGGGCCACCGAGGGCAGCCTCGGGCGCGACGTGGCCGATCATGAGCCCGTGGGTCCCGCCGGAGAAGCGGCCGTCGGTGAGGAGGGCGACCTCGGGCCCCAGCCCCTCCCCGACGAGGGCGGCCGTGACGCTGAGCATCTCCTGCATCCCCGGGCCGCCGACGGGGCCCTCGTAGCGGATGACGATGACGTCGCCGGGTCGAATCTGCTGGTTCTTCACCGCCTCGAAGCAGGCCGGCTCCGAATCGAAGACCCGGGCGGGGCCCCGATGGTAGCGCCGCTCGTGCCCGGCCAGCTTGACGACGCAGCCGTCCGGGGCGAGGCTCCCGCGCAGGATCGTCAGGCCACCGACGGGCTTGAGGGGCCGCTCGATGGGGACGACGACCTCCTGGCCCGGGGTTTCGACGGCGGCCGCCGCGATCTGGGCGATGGTCCGCCCATCGACGGTCCGGCAGCCGCCGTGGAGGAGGTCGCGCTTGAGGAGCTCGCGCATGACGAGGGCGACGCCGCCCGCGTCGTACATGTCAGCCGCCGTGAAGCGGCCGCCGGGCTGCATGTCGGCGACGATCGGGGTCCGGTCGGCGATCCGGCCGAAGTCGTCGAGCTCGAGGGGGATCCCGAACTCGTGGGCGATGGCGAGGAGATGGAGGACGGCGTTCGTGCTCCCACCGGTCGCCGCGACCGAGGCGATGGCGTTCTCGAGGGCCTCGCGGGTGACGATGCTTGAGGGTCGGATGTCGTGCCGGACGAGGGTCATCGCCAGCTCGCCGGTCCGCCGGGCCGCCGCCTCCTTGGCCGGGTCCTCGGCCGGGATCCCGTTCAGGCCGGCCGGGCTCAGACCAAGGAACTCGAGGGCGGTGCTCATCGTGTTCGCCGTGAACTGGCCACCGCAGGCGCCGGCGCCGGGGCAGGCGACGTTCTCGATCTCATAAAGCTCCTCGAGGCTGATCTTGCCGGCCCGGTAGGCGCCGACGGCCTCGAAGACGGTGACGATGGTGGCGTTCCGGCGGCCCTTGTAGACGCCGGGGTAGATGGTGCCGTTGTAGAGGACGACCCCCGGGACGTCGAGGCGGCCGAGGGCCATGGCCGCGGCGGGGATCGTCTTGTCGCAGCCGACGAGGCAGACGAGGCCGTCGAGGAGGTGGCCGCGGACGACGAGCTCGATGCTGTCGGCGATGACATCCCGGCTGACGAGGGAGGTCTTCATGCCCTCGGTGCCCATCGAGACGCCGTCCGAGATGGCGATGGTGTTGAACTCCATCGGTGTTCCGCCGGCGGCCCGGATCCCCTCCTTGACGAGCTCGGCGAGGCGCCGCTGGTTGTAGTTGCAGGGCATCGTCTCGATCCAGGTCGTGGCGACGCCGACGAGGGGCTTCGAGAGGTCCTCGTCGGTGAAGCCGATCGCCTTGAGCATCGCCCGGGCGGGGGCACGGTCGGGCCCCTTGGTCTGGGCGACGCTGTGGCGCTTGGCTGGGTGGGGGGGGCGGTGATAGGGGTGGGTCTCGGGCATCGTCCTGTCCTTCGTCCTTTGGGGCGCGGGGCTTTTCTGCATCCGGGTCGCGCTCGATTTCCGAGGGTCCGGCCGCGACATGACGGGCTGACCCGAGCTCGGTCAACAGGCGCGAGGGCCACACCTGGCCGCGCGACCGCGAGGTTCAGTCTAGCCGGCTGTGTCGTCGGTGCCCTGTCGATCTCACCCGCGGCGGGGTAGGCGATGGCCCACTGGATCGTCACCGGCGAGGAGCCGTTCGACTTGTCGTGGTTCCGCCTCTCGCGCTTCGACTCGGACCTCGATGACGACGCCAAGCTCGTCCGCCGGTGCCTCTGGCACCACAGCCACCACTATCAGACGCCCGATCGCTCGAACTGACGCTGCTGGTGCCGGGCCATGATCGAGCCGGCGACGATGATGAGGAGCCAGACGGCAGCGGTCCCACAGAGGGCGATGGTCAGCCCTGCGAATTCAGCCACGGTCCCGACACCGGCCGCCGCAAGGGGGATAAGGCCGGAGACCGACAGGGCGTAGAAGCCCATGATCCGTCCTCGAAGGCTGTCGGGCGTGACGGCCTGGACTGTCGCATTCGAGATCGCCGTGTAGGCCACCATCCCGAACCCGGCGAGACCCATCGCGACGATCGCGACCGGCAGGTCTGGCGCGAGGGTCACGCCGAGTTGGCCCATCCCGCTGCATGCGCCGGCACCGAGGAGAGTCGACCGGCCCGCGGGACGGGACCCTCGTCGGGCGAGGACAACGCCGGCGAGGAGTGAGCCGCAGGCGGCTCCCGAGACGAGAAAGCCCACCCCCTCCGGTCCGGCGGCGAGGCGGTCCGCGACTGCGGGAGCGAGCACGATGAAGCCGGTTGCCAGGAGCGAGTGCGCGACGACGAGTCCGAGCACCGCTCGGACGACCGGTGACGCGCCGATGAAGCAGACCGCCTCCCGGAGGGCGCGGAGGCCGATGCTCGTGCCGGCTGCGGCAGGCCGTGGGCGGAGCCGAAGCAGTCCGAAGATCAGGGGCATGTAGGTCGCGGCGTTGGCGAGGAAGACCGCCGCCGAGCCGTGCAGCGCGATGATGATCCCGGCACTCGCCGGTCCGACGAGCCGGGCGATGTTGAAGACAACGGAGTTCAGGGCGATCGCGTTCCCGACGACGCCTATCTAGGACTTGCGGCCCCCATTCTGATCGGACAGGTCAGACTGGACGTCAGTTATCGTGGCACGCTCCCATCCGCTGAATGATCTCGGGTTGTCCGCTGAAGAAGATGCTGCCCGGCCTCCGGCCGTTCGTCCGATAGCCGCGGTGCGGCCGCTCGAACTTGTAGAAGCGGAGCCGCCTGGAGGTCGGCGTCGATCGTGTCGATGCTGGTGTCGAAGCGGTATCGGAAGGCGACAGGTAGTGGGAGATGAAGGACCGTCCCCCGGGATTCGCTCGACGAAGGCGTTGAGGTTCGGGCTGCGCGACCGGATCCGATGGTGGAGGACGCGCGCGGCCCGCAGGCGGCGCCCGAATGTCCGCCCGAACTCCGGCCTGTCATCGGTCGTCGCGGTCGCCAGGCGCGGCCCCGTTCGGGACATCCTCGAACAGGGAGCGAGCCATCATTGCCGCCGCGTTGGGCCCGGCCAGCACCCAGCCGATGGCGAATGAGGAGGCCGCCAACGATCGCCGATAGCTCTTAGACCTTGCCGACGCCCTTGAGCCGGCCGACACAGATGTGATGGGTGGCCGCCCGATCGATGACACGGACCTCGCGCAGGACCCGCTCGCCCAGCGGACAGCCCTCGCTGGCAGCCAGGCTCTCGGCCGCGGCGAGGCGTGCCAGGCGCCGCCTGACTCCCGTCCGGCGGAGGACGTTGGCGATCCCCTCGCAGCCGACCCGCCAGCCGCCGAAGCGCTCCCCGGGCCCCGGGCATCGGCGATCGTCCGCCGATCGTGTGTCGGGTGCTCCACGGCATACGCCAAGACCGCCTCGACGAGCGGCTCGGGCAGCTGGCGGCTGGGTCGCTCGGCCGGTCGTGGCTTCGGTCGCTGCCCCGCCTCGCCGTCCTAGCGGTACCTCGTCCGCAGCTCGTAGAACCGGCTGCGGCTGATACCGACCTCGCGAGCCAGCCGGGTCACCGGCGCCTCACGGCGCTCGGCTCGATCGATGAGCGTCTTCCGCAGGCCTGCGAAACCGTCAGCCGGGGCCATGGGCGACCCTCCGCTGTCGACTCCACCATCAACAGCGTCAGGGTGGTGGCCAGTTGCCCGTTCGTCGTGGCCGCGGTGTCCCGTCTCAAGGTGGGCAGTTCGACCTACTCGTGCCTACCTCCAGCCACGCTGGCCGAGCTGGTCGACCAGGATACGGATCGTGTTCTCGTGTCGCCACTCCATCCGATGGAGCTGGCGGGGGAGTCGCTCGCCAATGAAGTCGTCGTACGGCGCCGACGCCACGATCTGGTCGGTCGATAAGTGCCTGAGATGGCGCTCGACGTGGTCAATCGCCCGTGCGAGGTAGTCGGCGGCCCAGATTATCGCCTCGCGGACCGCGCGGCGGCCGCGCACGATCGGGCCGTGGCCGGGGATCAGGATCTGCGCATCAAGACCGGCGAGGTGCCTGAGCGTCCCCTCCATGACGACCGCATCCCCGTCCCGGAAGGACGGCGGGATCCCGGTCACGAGGGTGTCGCTGCCGAAGACGATCCCGTCGTCCGGCAGATACGCGACGGTTGCGCCTGGTGCGTGACCCGGAGTGTCGATGATGAGAACGTGGCGTCCGCCGAGATCGATGAGCTGCTCGCCTGTGAAGGTGCGCGTCGGCAGGGCGACCGACGAGCGGAACGACTCGAGCGGCTCACCCGCTCGCTCGGCCCACGCCGGGAGCTGCTGGATGATGTGGGCCTCCGCGAGTTCGTGGGCGAGCACGACGCCGCCCGCGAAGGCGATGCCTCCGCCGACATGGTCGATGTGGCCGTGCGTGTACAGGATGAGGTCGGCGCGGTGCCCGAGCGATCGGACGACATCGGCGAGAGCACTGCCCTCGGCTCGATCAAGTCCGCCATCGATGGCGAGCGCCCGGTCGGTGCCGGCCACGACCCCGAGCTTGCCGTCGGCCGTGGCGACCTGCAACGCGCGGACGCCCGCCGCCACGTCGTGGACGGTGCCGGCAGAGGTTGTGTCAGCCATGAATACCGACCCGGGCGATCCCCTGGATAAAGTGGCGCTGGGCAAGGACAAAAACGACGACCATCGGGGTCACGCTCAGGGGGGTCGCTGCCATCATCTGCTTGAGATAGCCTGGCACCAGGGCACAGCCATGGGAGTAGGCTCCAGGCAGATCCGCACTAATGGCAATCCGGGCGATCAGTGCGGCATCCTCAATGGACGAGCCGGCCCCGCGCAACA
>DAOTYQ010000291.1:0-6299 GCA_034434735.1 Chloroflexota bacterium | reverse complement strand
AGGACCTCGCCGAGGGTCGCCCGGATGGCGGCCGTCGAGAGGGCGTAGCCGGCGAGGGTGCCGCCGATCCCGCCGACGTCGCAGTCTTCTCGATCGATGGAGGCGGCGACCCGGTCACCGAGCTCGGCGGTGAAGCCGTAGGCCCCGGCCGGGATCCCGCCCCCGATGGTCTTGCCGATGGTCACGACGTCCGGCCGCAGGCCGAAGGCACCGGTGAAGCCGCCCGGCCCGGTGCAGATGGTGTGGGTCTCGTCGACGATGAGGATCGTCTCGGTGGCGGCGGTGAGCTCGCGGAGGGCGTCGTGGTAGCCGGGTTCGGGGAGGACGATGCCGACGTTCGTGAGGGCCGGCTCGACGAGGACGGCCGCCACCTCCCGGTCGGCGAGGGCACGTTCCAGGGCGGCGACGTCGTTGAACTCGACGACGCGGGTCGTGACCGCCGGATCGACGGGCGGCCCGAGGTTGCCCCGGCGGGGGACGACGCGGCCGTCGGGCCCGAGGACGGCAAAGGTCTCGTCGACGGTGCCGTGGTAGTTGTAGTTGTGGACGACGATGCGCCGGCGGCCGGTCACGTGCCGGGCGAGGCGGATGGCGAACCGGTTCGCGTCGGTCGCCGTCATCGTGAACTGCCAGTAGCGGAGACCGAAGCGGGCCTGGAGCGCCTCGCCGGCGGCGATGGCGTCGTCCGTCGGGAGCATGTGGGTGATCCCGCGGCGGAGCTGTCGCTCGACGGCGGCGATGGTCGGGGCCGGACCGTGGCCGGCCATGGCGCCGGTGTCACCCAGGCAGAAGTCGACGTACTCGTGACCGTCGACGCATCGAAAGTGAGCCCCGGACGCCTCGTCGACGAAGAGCGGGAAGGGGCTTGCCCACTTCACCATCCAGTTCATCGGGACGCCGGCCAGGAGGGCGCCCTTGGCCCGCTCGAAGCGCTCGGCCGAGCGGGGGTGCCGGTCGGCGAAGTCAGCGAGTTCGGCCGCAAGCCGGCTTTCGAGGCGAGCCCGATCGATGGTTCGGTGGGGGCCCGGGCCGGCTGCGATGGCCTCGGCGATGGGAACGCCGAGCGGCGGTGGCGGGGCGGGTGCCGTCGTCTCGCCGCGGTCGGTCGGTGCCGGCCCCTGCGGTCCGGGGCGGCTGCTCTCGATGGGGTCGCTCGACTGGGTTCGCATTCCCGACGTCTCCCTGGCTGGCCTCCGGCGGTGGGGCCTCCGGCGGCGCGGTCGAGCCGGCCGGCGGGCGGCAGCCGGTCGCGGCTGCGTCGATCATGCCAGGCGGCCGGTGCCCAAGGGAGCCTGCGTTCGCGGAGCGGAACGACCTGGCCGGGAGGTGGCGGCGGGCGGCCTCGGCGTCGGCCGGCCAGGGGGCCGTGGTCGGACTCTCGGGCTCCGTGGTTGGACCCTCGGGCTCCGTGGTCGGCTCCGGGAGGGGCTGCCCAGCCTAGCCGATCCGGCGTCGGGCGCCGCAGACCGGGCAGCTCGCCGTCTTGCCGGCCGCGTCGGGGACGAGGAAGGTCGTGCAGCCGTTCGTCCGGCAGTAGAGCTCGCGGGCGGGCCCGCGGCGGCGTCGGGTCCGGCGCCGGCCGGAGACCCGGCGGGCGATGGCGAGCGGGTGGTGCTCGCTTCGGAGATCCATGTCGTGCATCCTTTCCGGCGCGGTCGGGCGGTCGGCGCGGTCCATCGGGCTCGACGTCGCGTCGAGGGACGGAGCACGGGACCCGGCGGCGACAGCCTCGGCCGGCCTCGTGGTTGGTGCGCGGCGCACACCTCGGTCATTCGTCGACCCAGGGGCAGCGGCGCGCTCCGGCTAAGCATCAGCCCCGCAGAGCGTTCTGTCAAGTGACCCGCGACGCAGTGTCGGAGGACAGTGACCCGCAATGCTGTGTCGGCAGACAGCGAGCGGGGCGCCGCCAGCCCGCCGTCGGCGAGGCGCCGACCTGCTCCGAGCGCCAGCTACCCGACCCGACGTCCTGCCGGCCGACCCAGACCTCGACGGTCGCGTCGCCGAGCTGCTCCGAGCACCGGCTACCCGATCCGACGGCCTCAGTTGCCAAATCATTGCCGACCGTGAATCATCTCTTGGTTGCAGGGGCGGTTGCCCGTGCGGCAAACTCGCAGACCGCAGGGCGCATGGCCGGCCCGCCGGCAGGTCGTTTCGCCGCTTCCTTGCGCGGTCCAGCTGTGAATGCGGAGTCGGTGACGTCGGCTGCCGACCGCGCAGCGTCGTCCAGGTACGATCGCAGGAGGTTACGGGTGTCAACGCACGAGGATGCCACGCCGGACCCCGCCGCCGTGGCGCTGCTCCCGGATCGAACCCTTGGGAGGTTGCCGTCGAATGCTCGCGGCCCTCGCCGCGGCCGTGCTCGTTCGCGAGGGTGGTCGGCCGCCGCTCGGCTGCGACGCCTCGGTCTCGCCGTCGCCGCCAGCCTGGTCCTCGGCAGCGCGCTGGCCCCGCTCGGGCTCGCCCAGTCGGGCCTGAGCATCTCGACCGACTACCCGTCGGTGGCCGTCGCTCCCGGGTCGAAGGTCTCCTTCAGCCTCAAGCTGAGCGTCGACACGGCCCGCCGCGTCGCCCTCGCCCTCAGTGGTGTCCCGAGCGGCTGGGAGGCCTCCATCCTCGGCGGCGGCTACGTCGTCGACGCCGTCCAGGCGAGCCCGAACTCCACGCCCTCGGTCCGCCTCGACGTCACCGTCCCGGCCGACGCCCCGGCGCGGACGTACACGCTCGCCGTGACCGCCACCTCGGGCAGCCTCTCCGATCGCCTCGAGCTCTCGATCCGAGTGAACCCGGAGGCGGCCGGCAGCGTCAGTCTCGAGTCCGACTTCCCGACCCTTCAAGGTCCGGCCTCGGCGACGTACCGCTTCAGCGTCCGTCTCAAGAACGACACGCCCGAGGACCTCACCTTCGCCCTCGGCGCCCAGGGGCCCTCCGGCTGGACGGTGACGGCCCGGCCGAGCGGGCAGTCCCAGGCGGCCAGCGCCACGGTCACCGCCGGCAGCTCGACGACCCTCAACGTCGAAGCCGACCCGCCCGACAACGTGGAGGCCGGCACGTACCAGATCCAGGTCACGGCGAGCGCCGGCTCCCGGACGGCCCAGACCGAGCTGACGGTCGAGATCACCGGGACCTACCAGATGACGATCACGACCCCCGACGGGCGGCTGAACGCAAGCGGGACCGCGGGCTCGGTCATCACCCGCCAGCTCGTCATCCGGAACAACGGCACCGCCCCGCTCCGAAACGTCACGCTCTCGGCGACGCCACCGAGCGGCTGGACCGTGGACTTCGACCCCAAGACCGTCGACGTGGCGCCGGGCGAGGGGGCCCAGGTGACGGCCCGGATCACGCCGACGAGCGACGCGCTGGCCGGCGACTACGTCGTCACCTTCCGCGCCTCGACCCAGGAGGCGAACGCCTCGGAGGACATCCGGGTCACCATCGAGACCTCGCTGACCTGGGCCCTCGTCGGGATCGCGCTCATCGTCGCCACCCTGGCCGGACTCGGCTGGGTCTTCAGCCGCTACGGCCGCCGTTAGGAGGTCGGCGATGACCGTCGACGAGGGCGGCGGGCCGGAGCGGAGACCGGAGCGCCTCCGGCCGCCGAGGATCTTTCGAAGTCGGCCGAAGGGGGACCGGCCAGGGGCAACCGGTGCGCCGCCCGAGGCACCTCCCGGGGCGGCGGCCTCGGAACCGTCGAGCCGCCGCGGCCCCGACCCGAGTCTCCTCATCCGGACCCGGAACCTGACCAAGCACTACGGCGACCTCGTGGCCGTCGACCGCCTCACCTTCGAGGTCCGAGCCGGCGAGATCTACGGCCTCCTCGGGCCGAACGGCGCCGGCAAGACGACGACCATCCTCATGCTCCTCGGCCTCTCCGAGCCGACGGCCGGCGAGGCGAGGGTCGTCGGTCTCGACCCCACCCGGCACCCCCTCGAGGTGAAGCGGCGGGTCGGCTACCTCCCCGACAACGCCGGCTTCTACGGGGCCCTGTCCGGCCGCGCCAACCTCCGCTACACGGCTCATCTCAACGGGCTCTCCGGCCCCGCAGCGGAGCGCCGGATCGACGAGGTCCTCGAGCAGGTGGGTCTCGCGGCCGATGCCGACCGGCGGGTGGAGACCTACTCCCGGGGCATGCGCCAGCGGCTCGGGATCGCCGACGCCCTCGTCAAGGATCCCCAGGTCCTCATCCTCGACGAGCCGACCATCGCCATCGACCCGCAGGGCGTCGCCGAGATCCTCGCCCTCGTCCGGCGTCTCGTCGACGAGCGGGGTCTGGCCATCCTCCTCTCGTCGCACCTCCTCGAGCAGGTTCAATCCATCTGCGACCGGGTCGGGATCTTCGTCCGCGGCCGCCTCGTTGCCCAGGGAACCGTCGAGGAGCTGGCCCGGACGCTCGGCAGCCCCGAGGTCGAGCTCGAGGTGGGGGTCGTCGACGGGGCCGACGGCATCGAGCGGGCGATCGGGGCGCTCCGCTCGCTGCCCGGCGTCCGCTCCGTCCTGCCCGATCCGCCGATCCCGGGCCGGCTTCGGGCGACCGTGACCCGCGAGATCGTCCCACGGGTCGTGCCGACCCTCGTCGAGGCCGGGCTCTCGGTCGTCCATCTCCAGCGCCGGGACCAGGGCCTGGCCGAGATCTACCGCCGGGCCGTCGCGGCCCAGGCCGATGCGACCGTCGGAGGCGCCGCATGAGCTCCATCGTCACTGCCGTCGACCGGATCGCCGCCCGCTTCGGCTTCGTCCCGAAGGATCGCTATGGGGAGCCGCCGGCCCGGGGCTGGCTCGTCGTGGCCGGCAAGGAATTCGCCGATCACTTGACCTCGGCCCGCTTCGTCGTCCTCCTCATCATCTTGGGTCTGGCTGCCACCGCGACGACGTATTTCAGCTCCGGTGTCATCCGGACGGCGGCCTCGGCGGCGAGCGGGACGCCGTCGATCTTCCTCCGCCTTTTCACCGTCGCCTCGGACCAGATGCCGGGTTTCGTCGCCCTGGTCGGCTTCCTCCTGCCGCTCATCGGGATCGCCTTCGGCTTCGATGCCATCAACGGCGAGCGGGCGGCGGGGACGTTGCCGCGGCTCCTCGCCCAGCCGATCCACCGAGACGACGTCATCAACGGCAAGTTCGTCGCCGGGCTGGCGACCATCGCCACCATCGTCTTCGCCCTCATGCTCATCGTGGCGGGGATCGGCCTGGTCCGGCTCGGGATCGTGCCGACGGCGGCCGACGTCATCCGCCTCCTGGCCTGGTTCCTCGTCGCCGTCGTCTACGTCGGCTTCTGGCTCGGCTTTTCGATGCTTTGCTCGGTAGCCCTCCGACGGGCGGCGAGCTCGGCGCTCGTCGCCATCGGGACCTGGCTCGCCTTTACCCTCTTCGCGGTCCTTCTCGTGTCGCTCATCGCCGGGGTCATCGCCCCGCTGCCCCCGAACCCGACGAACGAAGAAATCCTCGCCAACGCCCGCTGGTCCGATCTCCTCGCCCGGCTCTCGCCGCCGACGCTCTTCGCCGACGCGACGGCGGTCCTCCTCGACCCGTCGACGCGGACGCTGAGCACGCTCGTCCTCGCCAGCCAGATCGACCGGGCGATCCCGTCGACGCTGTCGGTCACCCAGAGTCTCTTGCTGGCCTGGCCGCAGGTCGTGGCCCTGGTCGCCCTGACGGTCCTCTCCTTCGCGGTCGCCTACGTCGTCTTCATGCGCCAGGAGGTCCGGGCCTAGGTCGGACGTCGCGACGTCGCGACGGCGCGGCCGGATCGGCGCGGCGTCCCGTGGCCTCTTCTCGGCGGCCCCGCGGCCCCTTCACCCTGGTCCGCTGCTCGCCGCGTCGCCCTGGCCGAACAGAACGCCCCTCCGTGTCCCCCGGCTGCTCGCCGCGTCGCCCTGGCCGAACAGAACGGGCCCTTGCGGCGCCCTGTTTCCGCCCGCGTCGCCCTGGCCGAACAGAACGGCCCTTCGCGCCGTCCGCCCACTCGCCGCGTCGCCCTGGCCGAACAGAACGCCCGCCTGGCCCCGACGGCGCCCCGAAACGTCGGTGGAGGCGAACACAACGGGCCCCGGCGGAGCGGCGCACCCCGTGAAGTTCGCCCACGGCGACGCCCGCGGCACCGGCCGCGCTGGCAGCCGCAGTCGCGTCCCCGAGGCCCGCGCCCCGGTCCCCTCTGTGCGGCGGCCAGGTCAGTACGGCGGCCAGGGGATCGCCGGCCGATCCGGATCAGGCTCCGGGAAGCACGGCTCCCGAAGCAGCCGCTCCACCCGCCGGCGGAGCGCGACGACCTCGGCCGGAGCCAGGTGGGCACCCAGATCCCGGGC
>DAOTYQ010000290.1:0-3730 GCA_034434735.1 Chloroflexota bacterium | reverse complement strand
CAGGTCGCCGAAGTCGTTGATCCGGATCGTCTGGCCGTTGCCGAGAACCTTGGTCAGACCACGGAAGATGGCCAGGGTCCCGAGGGTGGTGATCAGGGCGTTGATCCCGAGCACCGTCACGCTGAAGCCGTTGATGAGCCCGATGAGGAGCGTTCCCGCCACGGCGACGACGAAGGCCGCTGGAATGTCAAGGTTCCCGGACCATGGAACCTCGGTCCCCCCGGCTCCTGGCGCGAGGGCGGCGACGGCCATCAGCATGCCGACGAAGCCCGTAGCCGACCCTACGGAGAGATCGAACTGGCCCGCGATCAAGAGGAGCGTGGCTGGGCAGGCGATAATGCCCACGACCGCGACGTTCTGGAGGATGTTGACCAGGTTCTCCGGCTTCAGGAAGAAGGGGGACGCGATCGAGAAATACGCGAACAACGCCACGAGGACGACGACGAGCGCCGCCGTCTCGGGTACCCGGGTCCCGGCGCGCCTGCCCGCCAAGCGCGGGCGGGTCACCGGCTCGCTCGGGGCCAACTCGCGAACGTCGACGCCCTCGACAGGGCCCTCGTTGGACACCGCCACCTCGCACTCATCCTCCCGACTCGGCCAGCAGCCTGGCAGTCGTCACTTCATCTCCACTCAGGTGAGCCACGACCCGGCCCTTGGCCATGACGTAAACGCGGTCGGCCACCTGAACCGCCTCCTCGTAGTCGGAGGTGCTTATCAGGACAGCGACCCCCTGAGCGGCCAACTCACGAAGGGCCTTGTAGATGTCCTGCCGAGCCCCGACATCGACCCCTCGAGTCGGCTCGATGAGGACGAGGACGCGGGCGCTCCGCTCCAGCCAGCGCCCCAAGAGCACCTTCTGCTGGTTGCCGCCGGACAGCGTCCCCATCGGCTGCTTGGGATCGTTTCGGGAGCGGATGGACAGGCGCTCGTGCCAGCGCCGGTAGGCCCTCGCTTCCGGAGCGCTCGTGATGAACGCACGCAACGTGGCAAGGAGCGGCCACGAGGCGACGGCGACGTTCTCGGCCACCGGCCGAACCATGAACGCCCCGCCAGCCTTGCGTTCCGCCGGCAAGAATCCGACACCGTGGTCGATGGCCTCGGCTGGCCCGGCGAACTGGCGCGCTTGCCCGTCGACCTCGAGGCGACCGGCGTCCAGCGGTCGCAAGCCATAGGCGCTCTCCCCGACCTCGGCCGCCCCAGAGCCCAGTTTGCCGTAGATCGCCACGATCTCGCCCGACCGGACCTCCAGGCTGACGTCCCGGAAGGCTCGTCCGGACGAAGCGTCGACCCAGCGGATCACCGGTCGATCGCCGATGGGATGCTGCGGGGCGGGCGGCCGCTCCACTTCCGAAATGCGGCGACCGATCATCGCCTCGATCATCGCCGCCCGGTCGGTCGACGCGACGTCGGCGACGAGGGCCACGTCGCCGTCGCGCAGGACCTGGACGCGGTCGGCGATCCGGAAGACCTCATCGAGCCGATGGGTGATGTAGATGATGGCGACGCCCTGGTTCCGGAGTCTCCGCACGAAGGCGAAAAGCGTCTCCGCCTCATGGTGCGAGAGGGCGGCCGTGGGCTCGTCGAGGATGAGGAGGCGGGCCGACGCGGAGAGGGCCCGGGCGATCTCGACGATCTGGCGCTCGCCGACTCGGAGGGTGTCAACGCGCGCGTCGGGGTCGATGTCGACCTCCAGCTCGCCCAGGATCCGACGCGCCCGTTCCCGAACGGCAGCCCAGTCGACGAGACCGGCCCGATGCGGCAGCCGTCCAAGGGAGATGTTTTCGGCGACCGTGAGCGTCGGCGCGTCCTGGAACTCCTGGAAGATGATGGCGATGCCGAGCGACCGCGCGCTCAACGGCGTCAGGGCGGCGTGAGCGGTCCCGTCGATGACGATCTCGCCCGCGTCGGGTGTGTAGTCTCCGGCAATGATCTTCACCAGGGTGCTCTTCCCCGCCCCGTTCTCGCCGAGGAGGGCGAGCACCGACCCCCCAGCGGCGTCGAGGTCCACGCCATGGAGGACCTCGACGCCACCGAAGGACTTGCGGATCTGCCGCGCCCGGAGCGTGAACGTGCCGGTCGTCGACGCTGGCGCGGGAGCCGCGACGGTCATGAGCTAGCAGGCTGGCGTGTCCGGGTAGATCGACCGGATGTTGTCCCGGTTGATCACCTGATGCTGGGTGTAGATGAGCTCTGGGATCTGCTCGCCCTGGAGCGCCTTGACCATGTTCGGGATCAAGAGGTCGCCGTAGCGCTCCGGGAAGTAAGCCACCGAAGCGATGTAGTTCGGGTTGCAGGCGACTTCCTTCCAGATCGAGGGATCGGTGCCCTGGCCGGAGTAGTAGAGGTCCTTCTGGCGGCCGAGGGTGTTGGCGGCGCCGATGGCGCCGAGGATGCCGTCTTCGTTGATGGCGACGACGATGATCCGGTCTCCCGGCAGCGCACCGAGCAGGTTCGTCATCTGCTCGAGGGCCGGATCCGTGCGATCCGCCCCGTCAAGGACCCGCTCCTTGTCCGCCGGGATGTCGCAGAACTCCTTGAACCCTTCGCGGTAGCCGCCCATCCGGTCGGCGTTAGAGGCCCCGGCGGCCGTCGACTCCAGCGACACGTAGGCGGTGAAGTCGCAATTCCAGTTCGTTTTGGCGAATTCGCCCATGGCTCGCCCGCCGAGGCGACCGGCCTCGCGGTTGTTGGCGCCCATGAAGGCGATCTGGCACGGCTCTTGAACGATGTCGATGGCGATGGTCGGCACGTTCCCGTAGGCCTCGCAAATCTCCTTCGAGCTGTCCTGGAAGACCTGGAAGTTCAGGACGCCCTGGACTTCCTGAACCTTGAGCGTCCGGGCGCACTCGAGGGCCTTGGCCGCATCGATCTGGGAGTCACAAAAGACGAGGTCCTGTCCGGCCTCGGCTGCCGCCCGCTTGATGCTGTCCGAGACGAGCTTCACGAAGGGCACCGAGTCGCCGAGCGAGATGTAGCCGATCTTGAACTTGGCCGGCGCCTCACTCGGCGCCTCACTCGGTGCCGCCGAGGCGGGAGTGCTGGCACCCGGACTCGGTGTCGGCGACGCAGCACCGCCGCAGGCAGCCACGACGAAACCGAGGCTCAGCGCGGTTACCAACCAGCGCCAGGGCCGACGACGTAGTCGATCTCCTTGCACGAACTCCTCCTTCTGCTCTCGCGCTGCTCGCGCGCGCGGAACCCGCGATCCGCGGCCGGCCACAAACATTACTGGAAACGTCGTCAGCCGCCGCAGTGGGACTGTAGGACGCACCACCGGCAGATGTCAAGCGCCGGCCGCGTTTTTCGCCCTCGGGTGGCCTGTCCTGCGGCAGTCGGACCGGACGGACGCGCTGGCTGAGGCAGCCCGCCGGGGGGCACGACCCAGACCGTGCCGCGGTCGCCCGAATGGATGCTCCTCTGCCGTTCCTCTCGAGCTGGTGGCTACTCGGTCGAGTCTGCTAATGGGTCGGACGGATGGGCAGCGAGCGGATGGACCTCCACATCCAGCCAGGGGAAGAGCGGGAGCGACGCGATCGCAGCGTGGAGTTCGGTGGCGTCGCGGGCCTGCCAGAGTCCCCAGTTCGCCCGCCGACCGGGGATCCGCCAGAGGCGGCGGATGAACCCCGCGGACGCCAGCTCGCGTGCCCGGGTCCGCTCGGCCTCGGTCAGCCGAGCCAGCAGGTCGGCGTCGCCGTCGGGTGGCCAGCGGACCTCGATGTGAACGAGAAAC
>DAOTYQ010000289.1:0-4379 GCA_034434735.1 Chloroflexota bacterium | reverse complement strand
GTCGGCGGCTCGCGGGCGAAGCACCACCTCGTCGTCATCGCCCCGCCGGAGCTGGCGGGACGGCTGGCGGGAGAGGGGACGGCTGTGTCAGGCTAGCTGACACGCGGTCCATGTAGCGTGGCGGTGCTCGGGCGGAGTGGAAGGACGCGTGGGTCGGGAGGTCGGCGAGGAAGCACGGTGAAGGGGAACGGCCGATCCCATTTCCTTGGCGGACTGGTCCGGCTTGCGACCGGGGCCATCTTCGCCGTCGGCCTCGCGCTCGTTGGCCTGTCGGCGCCTGCGCGGGCGACGGCCGCCGACGACGTCGTCGAAGTCGTGGCCACGACGTACTCGGTCGAGCCGGAACGCGCCCGGATTCGAGTGAGCGTCGGACTCTCGATCACGAACCGGATCCCGGACGCTGTCTCGCTCGTTCCATGCACGCGCTGGGAGTTCGACCCCTACATCGGTTGGTACACGCTGCCTGACGTGTGCCCCCGAACCACTCGCTACTACCTGACCCAGACGTACGTCTGGGTCGAGTCCGGTGCCCGCAACCTGACGGTGAAGGCGGATCGAGGCACGGTCAAGTGGACAGTCACGTCTCGCGACGACGGCTTCGTCACCTATCGTCTCGACTTCAGCCCGATCTACCGGAATCAGACTCGAAAGGTGACCGTCGCCTACGAGATCGTCGGCGGGCCACCCCGTTCGGCGTCGCGGACCCGGCTCGGGCAGGCGTACCTTAGTTTCTGCGCAAGCGCGCACGGGGCATCGACGGAGCTCGACTCAGAGACCGTCAAGATCATCGTGCCCGCTGCCTTCGAGGTCGACGTCGTCCCTTCGCCGCTGCCGGCATCGTCAGCGCAGGGCTCGACAGTCCTCGTCGCGAACCTCGACGGGTCCGAAGCGACTGCCTTCTACCGGTGCCTCAGCGGAACGAACGATGCCGCGCTGCATCAGACGACGCTCGTCTCTGCGTCTGCGGTACCGATTCGGGTGCTGAGCTGGCCGGAGGATGACGAATGGCGGGCCGCCGTCGGTGGGATGGCCAAAGGTGTGTTCGACGCCCTCTTCGATCTCATCGGCCGGCCGCCTCCGACATCCGCGATGACGATCCGCGAGACGGCCGGAGGCCTGCTCGGCGAGTACGCTGGCTTCTTCGAAACCGAGTCGGGGACGGCCTATGTGAGCGAGGACTACGGCCAGCCAGGCCTCCTCGCCCACGAGATGGCCCACGCCTGGTTCGACGAGGCGACATTCGGCAGCCGATGGATGTACGAAGGCCTCGCCGAGTGGGCCGCCGTCGAGGTCAGCGGGCCGAGCACCGACCGCTGCGATCCGCCGCCCTATCCGGGCCTCGGCACCCTCGATCTCGACGACTGGCCGATCCTCGGACCGCGCGCGACCGAGGCCGACAGGCAGCGTGTCGACGCGCTCTACGACGAAGCGTGCAGCCTCTTCGACGCGATCGCCGAGCGGGCCGGGTCGGCTCGGATGCGGGATGCGCTCGAGGCGCTGTTCCTACGGCGCCCCGCCTACGACGACGGCGGGCCGGGGCGGAACATCGGTCAGCCGATCGACTGGCGATACGTCCTCGACGTCATCGACGAACGGGCCCTCGTCCCGGCAGGCATCCGCGATCTCGAGTTCGCAGAGGGACTGTTCGTCCGCTTCGGGGTTGCGTCGCGGGACGAGCTGATCGGTCGGGCGGCGGCGCGAGCGGCCTATCATCGCCTCGTCGGAGATCTGGATCGGTGGTCGATGCCGGCCGTCATACCGAGAGCCCTCGAGGACTGGCAGTTCGAGGCGGCGCGTTCGATGATCTCGAGCGTGGCGGAGGCCTGGTCCCAGGTGCAGGCTGCGGATGCCCTCGTCCCCGGGCTCGGTGCTGCGGATGGACCCGTTGGGAGGGCCGTGGAGACGGCTCGCTCGGCCGAGGATCTCGTGCGCGCGGCGGACCTGGCCACCCAGCAACGGAAGGCGGCTGAGGTCGTCCTTGCTGCCCGCGATGCACTCGGCCGCTCGCGCGATCCGCTCGAGGAGCTCGGTCTCGTTGGCACGGATCTCGCCGCGCTCGAGCGACCGATCATGGGTGCCGCGGCCCGTGCCGACCTCGACGCCGCGAGGGCAGGGCTCGCTGCGCTCGAGGCGGTCCTCGGCGAGGCCCGTCGGCATGGGATGCTGCGCCTGCTCGCTGGCGCCGTCCCGCTCGTCCTGCTCCTCTTCCTCGGAGGCTGGTTCGTCCGCCGTCGACGCCGGCACATTCAGGCCCAGGGCGCCATGTCGGTGGTGGCGTTGCCCTCTCCAGTGGACGGTGTGTCGAGCACAGATATGGCGCCCGGGGCGCCGGCTGGTGGCGAGGACGACGCGTCCTGCGCAGATCCACGTGGAGGCGAATCGTGAATGCCGCGGGTACCCGATCGTCTCGGTTTTCAGGCGGCGACCCATGGTTGGCACACCTCATCGAGGTCGGGGTCTTCCAGGAGCGGGATGTCGTCGGTGTCCGGACACTGACCCGGCGTCCGCCGAGATACGCCGGCACGCTCCCCTCGAGGCTCCACCCGGACGTCGTCGGCGCGGTTCGCAAGAGCGGCATCGACAGGCTGTTCGAGCATCAGGTCGAAGCCATTGAGCGGATTCTCGCGGGTGAAGACATCATCCTGGTGTCTCCGACTGCAACAGGGAAGACTCTCTGCTTCAACCTACCTGTGCTGTCGCATCTGGCGTCGGTTCCGGATCGCCATGCCTTGTATCTGTACCCGACAAAGGCGCTCGCCCACGACCAGTTGCTCGCGGTCAAGGCGATCACTGCGCACCTTCCGGTCCCACACTCCATCAGTAGCTGGCCCTTCGATGGAGACACGGAGCAGGAGGAGCGGCGCCTCCTCAAGGAGCGGCCACCTCACATCCTGATCACGAATCCGGACGCCGTCCATCACTCGCTCCTCGGCTGGAACGAGCACTGGGAGGGTTTGCTTCGCGCGCTGGACTTCATTGTCGTAGACGAAGCGCATGAATACCGCGGCTTTTTCGGTACGAACGTTGCCTACGTGCTGAGACGGTTGCTCGCTCTGTGTCACCGACTTGGATCGCGCCCGCAGCTGATCTTCGCCTCAGCGACGGTGGCAAACCCGGAAGAGCATGCGCGCGCCTTGAGTGGCCGGCCTGTCGCTGCGCTGCGCAGCGAGGACACGCCACAGCCGGAGCGCCACTTCGTCTTCATCAACCCGGAATATCCAGAGTTCCGTTACGAGGAGGTCCTTGTTCGGCGACTCGCTGACCTCGCCGCGGAATCGGTGGCTGCCAGGCGATCGACGATCATCTTCTGTCCTACTCGACGGATGGTCGAGCGCGTTGCCAAGAAGGCCCGCGCTGCGGTCGCCGACCGTGGCTTCGATCGGGAGCTCGTCGCGCCCTACAGAGCCGGGTACACGGCTGATGACCGACGGGAGATCGAAGAGCGGTTGAAGCGAGGCGAGATTCTTGTCGTCTTCTCTACGAACGCGCTGGAGCTTGGGATCGACATGGGTCGACTTGACGCGATCGTCATGGTGGGTTTCCCGGACACGGTCATGTCGGCCTGGCAGCGCGCCGGCCGAGCAGGTCGAAGCTGGGAGCGGGACGCCCACGTCCTGTTCATCGCTTCACGACGTCCACTCGACCAGTTCTACGTCCAGAACATCGACCTTTTCATGAGCCGTGAGCTTGACCGACTCGCGGTCAACCTCGAGAACGAGGAGGTCCTCAAGCCCCATGCCCTCTGCGCCATCTTCGAAGTCGAAGGCCGACCAGCAGCGCTGGATCGCTCGATCCTCGGCGAGGCGCTCGTGAACTACGCAGCCAAGTTGTCGCCGGATCTGGAAATCCTCCGACGCCAACGTCCGCATCGAAGAGTCGATCTTCGGTCGGTCTCCGGCCAGACTTATCGCATCAAGGCCGGCGAAACGGAGATCGGCACGATCGCTGGCGATGGCCTGTTCAGCGAGGTTTACATCGGAGCCATCTACGATCACTACGGCCACTCGTACCGCGTTCGGTCGCACGGAGCGAACGAGGTCATCGTAGAAGCGAACGACCGGCCCCACTACACGAAGCCGAGCCGCTTCCGGACGATCGGCGAGGAAGACGTGACGGCTGGGCTGCAGTGGGCGACTCCGGAGGAGCGGGTGCGGGTGTTCTTCGGCAAAGTCGAGGTCAGCGATCATCTGACGGGCTACCGCGAGTACGACGAACGGACTGACGAGCTCATCGGCGATCTCGAGTACGACAGCCAGCAGGTGAAGAGCTATCGAACCGACGCGATCTGGATCGATCTCCAAGACGCCACTGAGGTCGGTTCCCTGTACCGAGGCGCGCATTCCCTCGAGCATGCCCTGAAGCAAACCGCTCCCCTCATG
>DAOTYQ010000288.1:0-1527 GCA_034434735.1 Chloroflexota bacterium | reverse complement strand
GGCGCACTGGCCGACCCTGGCCGCCCAGATTTCGCCGGTCAAGGCCGTGGCCAAGGGGCGCCCAGCCCGAAGCTCGGCCAGCATCCGCTCCAACCAGGCGATGTGGTAGGCGATGGGGTTGGTGACCGCCCGCGTTGCTCCCGCCGCCCGCTTGGCCTCGAGGCCCGCACGCCGCTGGGCGAGCTCCGACTCGAGCTCTTCGCGCGAAGGCGCAGAGAGCAAAGGCAACGCAACGAGGGTGCGCCGGACGTCGAGGGCCGGTTCGGGTTGGTTCGGGGCGAGTCGGCGCCGGTACAGGGCGATCGGCGTCACCGAGCCCCAGTCGAGGCGGTCGATGGTCATCGCCCTTGGGTCGGCGTCGGCGACGGCGTGGATCGCTTCGAGGGCCAATCGCTCCCCGAATGGGATCGCTGCGTCCGGGTCCTCCTGGAACGCCTCGAGGGGGAGGACGTTGCCGGCCGCGCCCTGGAGGACGATGCTGACCCCGCCCCGGGCCCGGTCGAGCCACCGACGGAGCGGGCCGAGGTAGTCGGGGCTGACCTTGTGGACGTCCGGGCCGACGACGACGGGATGACAGCCGAAGGCCACGACGGTGGCGATCGCCTCGGGCCGGCTCGGGGTGCCGCCCGCGGCGTCGATCCGAAGGACGGGGACGTCCTCGTCGACGAAGCCGTCCGGGTTCCAGCCCAGGATCGTTCGCCCGTCGGCGGTTCGCTCGCGTCGGTTGACCGCCAGACCGTGGACCCGGCCGACCCCGCCGGACACCTGGGCCGGCCTGGCGGCATCGAGGGCCTGCACGGCGGCCGAGGCGAACCGGTCGGGGAGCGTCTCCCAATAGCGGAGCTCGAGATCCGTCCAGCCGTCGAACTCGCCGCCGAGCTTGATCGGCGCGCCCGGCCACGGCGCCGCATGACTGTGGCTGGAGTTGAGGAGGACGTTCTCGCGAGGGCAGTCGATGGCCGCGGCGACCCTAGCCCGGATGGCGTCGGCGGCGGGATTCGTCAGACCGACGAGGTCGGCTGCGATGATCGCGACGCGCGTACCAGGTGCATCGAGGACGAGGGCGCGTGCCTCCAGGGGTTGCCAAACGCTGTGGGCCGCCCGTTCGCGGCGGACGAAGCCGAGCAGGTCGATCGGCAGCGGCGGCGTGATGTCGACGGCGGCGGCGCCCGCCAGCATGGGTCATCCCTCCAGTGGGTTTGGCATCCCGAGCGGGTAATTCGCGCCCGTCAGTCGGTCTCCGGGTCCGGCGGAGTGGCCGGCTGAGGCGCGGCGGGGGCGGGGGTTCACCCGTCAGGCCTCGTCGTCGAGGTAGCCGATCACGGATCCGACCGGCTGCTCGCTCCCCGGCGCGGCCACGATCTCGACGAGCGTCCCGGAGGCGGTTGCCTCCATCTCGACTGTGGTTTTGTCGGTCTCGATCTCGGCGATGACATCGCCGCGGTTGACGCGATCGCCCACCTGCTTGGTCCAGCTGACGACGCGTCCCGTCTCCATGTCGTACCCGAGCTTCGGCATCTCGATGGG
>DAOTYQ010000287.1:0-1909 GCA_034434735.1 Chloroflexota bacterium | reverse complement strand
GGTGACCTGGAAGACGTAGATGCCGTCGGGCAGCCCGGCCGCCCAGGCCGGGGCGTTCGGTGGCGGTCCGCCGTCGAGGTAGACGTCGCGCTTGTCCTCGTAGCGGACGTTCTCGTTGACGATGGTCCCGTCGGGTGTCGTGGTGAAGATGGCGCCGGCGAGCGGGGCAGCACTGGCTCCGCCCGCGAGGGCGAGGAGACCGAGGAGTGCGAGCGCGGAAAGGGCGATCGCCGAACGGCTCGTCGAAGGGACGCGGTACCGGTGTCGAGGCATGGGACCCTCCCCTGGACCTGCCCCCGGCCAGGCTGGTGGACACGTGTCGTGGGTGGCGGGCGCTGACCTAGCGGTCGGCCATAGGCGCCTCCTCGGCCGAGCGGCCGCGGCACCGGTGGTGGCCACGCAGCCGCCGATCGGACCTCCGCGACTGCGGGCCAACGACCCAGGCGGCATCCAATGGCGAGGAACGACAATGAGCGCGCGGAGGGTTCGTGCAGTCTGCGGCCGCGGCCTCCCCCGACCGGCGATCCATCCCCTGCCTCCTGCCTCTCTCCCCCGGCAGAAGTGACCCTCGAGGGTCATTCTGCCATGGCCCATTCGTGCCCTGTCAAGATGGAACGCGTTGGTGATCCGCCTGGTGCATCACCGCACCGGGGCGGCCGCGAGCGGCGCTCGGCTCGACGGCGGGTTCCGCTGCGCTCAGACCTGGGGCGAGAGCTGGTGCAGGACCCGGGCGAAGACCCGGTACGTGTCCTCGGAGAAGAGGACGAAGGTCGCCCGTTCGACCGCCTTCGCCCCGGCGAGACACTCGGCGACCGTCTCGAGGGCGATCCGGGCCGCCTCGTCGAGGGGATAGCCGTAGATCCCGGCGCTGATCGCCGGGAAGGTGACGGCTCGGGCACCGAGCTCCTCGGCGAGTCCGAAGGCCGTCCGATAGGCCGAGGCGAGGAGCCCGGCCTCGCCTCGCCCGCCGCCCTGCCAGCGCGGGCCGACGGCGTGGATGACCCAGCGAGCGGGCAGGTTCCCGGCGCCGGTCACGACCGCACTCCCCGTCGGACAGCCCGTGTAGCGGGCCCGGAGCTCGGCCATGATCGACGGACCGCCGGCCCGGTGGATCGCTCCGTCGACGCCGCCGCCGCCGGCGAGGGCGCTGTTGGCGGCGTTGACGATGGCATCGGCCGGGATCGTCGTGATGTCGCCGACGACGAGGGCGAGGGTCCGACCACCGATGACGAGCGCATCCATGACCACGATCCTACCGCGGCCGGCACGTCGACGACCGGCTCCGGGCCACTGCCCCCGACCACGGCGAACCGGGCTACGATCGGCCGATGATGCCAAATCTCGAGACCGGTCGCGTCACCGACCGCCGCCCGCCGTTCCGCTACTCCGCCCTCGCCCGGGTCTCTTTCAGCGACACCGACGCCCAGGGCGTCGTCTACTACGGCCGTTACCGACCCGACTTCGACCAGGCCCGGATCGAGTACCACCGCCACCTCGGGCTCCTCCCTCTCTGGCACGGGCCGCACCAGTTCGTCATGCGGGCGATCACGGTCGAGTACGTCGCCCCGGCCCGCTTCGACGACCTCCTCGAGGTCTTCACCCGGACGGCCCGGATCGGCCGCACCTCGGTCACCGCGGAGTGCCTGGCGGTCCGCGTCCCGGACGACGTCCTCATGTGCACGGCCCGCCTCACCCTCGTCCTCGTCGACACCACGACCCGCCGGCCCGTGCCGGTCCCGGCCGACTACCGGGCCGCCGTCCGGGCCTTCGAGGACGAGGCGGTCGAGATCGAGCCCCTCGGCTAGGTCGCCGCCAGTCTCGATGCCGGCGGCACGGCCGCCGGCGTCAGCGCATCGTCCCTGCCCCGGGCTACCGCCCGCCGTCCCGCCCCCGGAGTACGGTCGCCGCG
>DAOTYQ010000286.1:0-1904 GCA_034434735.1 Chloroflexota bacterium | reverse complement strand
GAGGCGGACCCGGTACGGGAGGCCGAGCCGGGGGCGCCAGGCATCGGCCCCGGGGAGTTCGGGCGGGGTCGGGAAGGTCGGTGATCCGGTTGTGGTCTCGGGCCCTGACGGCGTCGAAGGCCGGACCGAAGGGGGGGTCGTCGCCATCGCCGACCCCGTCTCAGCGGGCCTCGGGCGCCGGTCCGGGTTCGGGCGTCGGGGTCCCCGGCGCCGGCTCGGTTCGAGCGGGCGTCGCGGCCACGAGGCGGTAGCCGACGCCGCGGACGGTCAGGAGGTGGCGCGGCTGGTCCGGATCGGGCTCGATCTTCTGGCGGAGCCGTCGCATCGTGACCCAGACGTACGACGGGTCGGTGTCGTCGGTCTCGGACCAGCCGCGGGCGATGAGCGTCTCCATCGGGACGGTCCGGCCGAGGTTCGCGGCGAGGGCGTAGAGGAGGCGGGACTCGGTGGGGGTGAGGGCGACGGTTCGGCCGCGGACGGTCGCCGTCCGGTGGTGGAGGTCGAGGCTGAGGTCCGGGCCGAGGACGACGCTCTGGCGGGGGACCCGGTCGCCGAGCCGTCGGAGGACGCGGTTGATCCGGGCGCGGAGCTCGGGGTAGTGGAAGGGCTTGGTGACGTAGTCCTCGGCCACCTCTTCGAGGAGGTCGGCCTTGCTGTCCGCGGCGTCGATGGCGGAGAGAACGATGATCGGCAGGTCGGCGACGGCCTTGATCTCCCGGGCGAGGGACAGGCCGTCCATCCGCGGCATCATCATGTCGAGGACGATGAGGTCCGGCCAGCCGGATCGCAGGCGACGGATCGCCTCATGGCCGTCACGGGCAGTGGCGACCTCGAAGCCGTCGTCCCGGAGCTGCTCGGCGAGGACGACGAGGAGGCTCGGATCGTCGTCGACGAGGAGGATCCGCGGGACGTTCGGCCCGTAGGGTGGGCCCGGGCTGCCGGCGAGCATGCGCCGAGGATAGCAGCGGCCGAGGGGCGGATCGAGGTGGTGGCGCGGTCGGTGTGGTCGCGCGGGTGTGTTGTGTTGGCAGGCCGGGTCCCCGCGCCCGAACAGAACCTGCTCGCCCGCCCGTTGCCGCGCCCCGCGTCGCCCTGGCCGAACACTTCGGGGCTGCCGATCCGCCAGGCGCTCGCCGCGTCGCCCTGGCCGAACAGAACGCT
Source organism: Chloroflexota bacterium (assembly GCA_034434735.1). Classification (GTDB taxonomy): domain Bacteria; phylum Chloroflexota; class Limnocylindria; order Limnocylindrales; family CSP1-4; genus BPIH01. The sequence goes on along the minus strand of DAOTYQ010000286.1, from coordinate 743 downwards.
GCTCGGGCGCCCCTCGTCGCGCGCCGCGTCGCCCTGGCCGAACACTTCGGCATGAGCGGGCCCGTGTTCGCCGGATGTGTCGGCCAGAGCGAACAGAACGACGCGCCGAAGTGCGCCGACCCGCGAGATGTTCGCCCACGGCGACACGGGCGACAGGTGTGGGGCTGTGACCGACGAGATGTTCGCCCACGGCGACACGGGCAGCAGCCCCGGGCGCGAACCCGGAGACGCCCTCCCCTACGGCGCCCGCGGGTCGACGAACCGGCAGCGCGGCGCGACCGCGCACTCGCCGCACTTCGGTCGACGAGCCTCGCAGATCCGCCGACCGTGGGTGATGAGGTTCACGTGGGCCTCGTAGATCTGATCGGGGTGGAGCAGCTCGAGGTAGATGTCGTGGCACTCGTCGGCCAGCGCCTTCGCCGGGACCAGGCCGATCCGCTTCGAGACCCGATCCACGTGCCGATCGACCGGCATGAGCGGCATGCCGAAGCAGAACATGAGGATGACCGAGGCCGTCTTCTTGCCGATCCCATCGATGGCCGTCAGCCAGTCGCGGGCCGCCAGCGGCTCCATCTCGCCGAGGAACTCGAGCGAGAAGTCGCCCCGCGTGTCGCGGATCCGGCGGAGCGCGGCGACGAGACGCGGTGCCTTCTGGCGGGCGAGCCCACCGGGCCGGATGGCCGCCTCTACCTCCTCGATGGGGGCCTCGACGATGGCCGCCCAGTCAGGGGCCGGAGCGATCT
>DAOTYQ010000285.1:0-5568 GCA_034434735.1 Chloroflexota bacterium | reverse complement strand
GCGCGAGCGCCCTCCGCTTCGACGTCACCTGGGCGGCCATCGTCATGGCTTCGATCACCGGGATCATCCTCTATCTCGGCGTCGTCGCCCTCGAGCGGGTCGTGATCCCGTGGCATGCCTCACTCCGGGAGCCGGAGGTGTAGGCGGATGGGCATCCGGGCAGACCATCCCAGCGTGTTGCGATCGGCTGGCGAACTCGCCCCGGAGTCGCTAGGATGCGCGCCAACATTCGGCGTGCCGGTCGCTCCGCCGCCGGGACGGCGGAACGGTCGGAGTCGGATCGAGAGGACGGTCCACAGGGACCGTCGAGCAGGAGGAGGTCGATGAAGCGTTCGTCTTCGGTACTCGCCATCGCCGCCGGGGCTGTCCTCGTTGCCGCTGCCTGCGGCGGTGGGGGCGGCGGTCAGGCGGCCAAGGTCCGGGTCCAGCTCCAGTGGGTTCCCCAGGCCCAGTTCGCCGGCTACTACGCGGCTCTCGAGCAGGGCTACTATGCGGCCGAGAACCTCGAGGTCACCATCGTCCCGGGCGGGCCCGACGTCATCCCCCAGCAGGTCGGCTCGGCGGCCGGCGGCCCCGAGTTCACGACCTCCTGGCTGCCGAAGGTCCTCGAGGCCCGCGAGGGCGGCTCGGATCTCGTCAACATCGCCCAGGTCTTCCAGCGCTCGGGAACCCTGTCGGTCGCCTGGGCCGATAGCGGGATCAAGTCGCCGGCCGACTTCAAGGGCAAGAAGGTCGGGGTCTGGGACTTCGGCAACGAGTTCGAGGTCACGGCGGCGGCCCGCAAGTACGGTCTCGAAGAGGGCCGGGACTACGAGAAGGTCATCCAGGCCTTCGACATGAACGCCTTCCTCAAGCGCGAGATCGACGTCGCCGAGGCGATGATCTACAACGAGTACGCCCAGGTCCTCGAGACCATCAACCCGGCGACGGGCCAGCTCTACCAGCCCTCCGACATGAACATCATCGACTACAACAAGGAGGGGACGGCGATGCTCCAGGACGGGATCTTCGCCCGCGCCTCCTGGCTCGCCGAGGGCAACAACAAGGACGTCGCCATCCGCTTCCTCCGGGCATCCTTCCGGGGCTGGATCTTCTGCCGCGACAACCCGAGCACCTGCGTCGACTACGTCCTGAAGGCCGGGACGGCGCTCGGCAAGGGCCACCAGGCCTGGCAGATGAACGAGATCAACCCGCTCATCTGGCCGTCGCCGAACGGGATCGGGATCATGGACAAGGCCCTCTACGATCAGACGGTCCGGATCGCCCGGGAGGCGAAGATCCTCAAGGCCGATCCTTCGCCGGATGCGTACCGGACCGACCTCGCTCAAGAAGCCCTCAAGGGGATCAGCGAGGACACGAAGGGGCTGAACTTCCAGAAGGGGACGGTGACCGTCACCGAGGGCGGGAACTGACCTTCGAATCGTGACTCCGGGGGAGGAGGTGCGAACGATCGGGCCGGCCGCAGGGCCGGCCCGATCGATTCAGCGGTGTTCGTGCGGGTGCTCGCCGGTGGCTCGCTCGGGCTGCTCGCCCGGCCGCCCGTCCGCCCCGACTACGCCTGCCCGCCCGTCCCGAACTGGCGGTCCCCAGCGTCGCCCAGCCCCGGCAGGATGTAGCCGTGCTCGTTGAGCTGCCGATCGAGGGCGGCGCAGTGGATCTCGACGTCCGGATGCGCCTCGCTGACCGTCCGCACCCCCTCCGGTGCGGCGATGAGGTTGACGAGCTTGATCCGGACCGCCCCCCAGCGCTTCAAGACCTCGATGGCGGCCGTCGCCGACCCGCCCGTGGCGAGCATCGGGTCGAGGATGAGGCAGAGGTCGACGGTGGCCGAGTCGGGGAGCTTGTTGTAGTACTCGACCGGCCGCAGCGTCCGCTCGTCGCGGAAGAGGCCGAGGTGCCAGACCTGGGCGGTCGGCATGAGCTCGAGCATCGCGTCGACCATCCCGAGGCCGGCCCGGAGGATCGGCACGAGGCCGATCCGGTCGGCGAGCTCGTGGGCGTCCGTCTCCTCGAGGGGGGTACGAACGCGGATCGGCCGAACCCGGGCGTCGGCGAGGGCCTCGTAGCCGAGGAGCCAGGAGAGCTCGCGGACGACCTCCCGGAACTTCTTCGGCTCGGTCCGTTCGTCGCGGAGGATGGCGAGCTTGTGGAGGACGGCCGGGTGGCGGGAGATGTGAAGGGTCGCCGGGATCGACGGCGCCGGGGAGCGCGATGGGACCGATGTCACGGGTCGTCTCCGTCGAAACTGAGCGGTTCGGCCGACCCGATCCGGAGCGGGTGCCGGCGCCGACCGCACACCTCGCATCCTACCGACCGGGCGGTGCGACGGCACGGCCGCCCGGGTGGGCACTGACGGCGCCGCTCTCGCCAGTTCGGCCGGCTGAACTTCGGCCAGCCGCCCCGCGCCCCCGTCGGCCCGGCATCGTCGCGCTCGCCGTGCTGGCCATGTCCGGGCGCTCAGGCTCCGGTCTCGGGGCGCTGCTCGTCGAGGCTAGCGAGGTCGTCGAGGATCGCCTCGGCGATGGCGGAGGCCGGCCTGCCCGACCAGCCTCGCCGCTCGTGGCGGACGACGGGGATCCCTGCCCATCGGGTCAGGTCGGCCTCCGCGACCTCGAAGCCGGGCACGGTGACGAGGACGGCTCGCCGCCATCCCCCATGCCCGGCCGTGTTCTTGAGGACGGGGCCGAGGGCTCGAACCCACTGGGCCTCGGCTGCCCGCACGCGTCGGTCGAAGCGATCCGTGTGGGTGGCCCCCGACGCCGTCAAGGCGCCGGGCGCTCGTCCCTCCATCCGTCGCCAACCGGAGGTGTCCAGGTCGAACCAGAAGACCGCTTCGTCGAGGACGTCGCCCAGGTAGGTCGTGATGAAGCGAGCCAGTCGCCCATCGAGGAGGACGATCCCCGTCGGCGGGTAGGTGGCCTCGAGGGCCTCGAGGGGCTCGAGCGAGGCGCAGTCGGACCAGCGGAAGTGGTCGGCGACGGGCCGCGGCAGCGTGTAGAGCTCGAGGTGCCTCGGTCGTTCCGTGGCGACGAGGAAGAGGGCGCGCCGAAGGTCGGCCGTGGAGAGCCCGTCGAGCCGACCCTCGATCCAGCGAACGAGCCGGGCGAAGATCAGTGCCTCCGTTCGATCGGCGATGGTCTCGAGCTCCTGGCGGGCGGCGTTGCGGAAGCGCAGTCGCCAGCCCGGATCGAGGGCTTCCCCGCGACGGGCGTCGACGCTGACGGCGGCGGAGAGGACGCGGCCGGGCGCCTCGGCCCGGAGCTCGCGCAACTGCTCGAACGGCGGGGGCCCGTCGATCCCGAGGGCACGGATCACGACCCGGCCGCGACGCCGATCGCGCTGGGCCCCGGCCAGCTTCACGCGTCGACCGGGCTCGGTGGTCGGTATCTCGGTCATGCCCTGGACACTAGCACGCCCTCGCCCCGCCTGGGTCGCCCGTGCCGGATCTCGCCGCCAGCGCAACTGGGGGTATCCTCGACCGAGCCCAGCATCGGAGGACGCGGTTCCGTGGCCCAGACAGCGAAGTTGCGCGCTCCCACCGGGGCGAATTCCGAGCGCAGTCGGGATCTCGGCCCATCTCCGGCTCGCCGCGGGGCGGCGTGCTCGCCCGGGCGGGCGGCTGCTCAACGGCAGATCGAGGGTCGGGCGGCGCAGCGGATGGAGTCGTGGTTCGAGTGGTGGTCTCGTCAGCCGGGGAAGACCGGATGACGGGGGCGGGGTCCCCCAGGTCGGCGCGCGGCCGGACGGCGCCGCCGGTCCTCGTCCGGCAGATCCGGGGTGGAGTCGTCGAGAGCGAGCATCGAGGGCACGTCGTCGAGGTCGACGCCGACGGGCGTCTGCTGCGGGCCGTCGGCGATCCCGACCGGCTCGTCACCCTCCGCTCGACGGTGAAGCCCTTCGGCCTCGTTGCCCTCCTCGAGGCGGGAGGCGGCGACGCCTTCGAGCTCAGTGCCGCAGAGCTCGCCCTCCTCGCCAGCTCGCACTCGGGCGAGGACCTCCACGTCCGAACCCTCCACGGCGTCTTCCGGCGGGCCCGCCTCAGCCAGTCGATGCTCGCCTGCGGGACCGAGGGGATGCCCCTCGACGCCCTGACGGCCGCCCGTCTCGCCCGCGACGGCGAACGCCCGGGGCCGGCGCGCCACATGTGCTCGGGCCAGCACGCCGTCTTCCTCCTCCTTGCCCGGCTCGCCGACTGGCCGCTCGACGGCTACTGGGAGGTCGATCACCCGGCCCAGGTCGCCTACCGGTCGGCCGTCGGGCGGGCCCTCGGGGTCGCACCGTCGGAGCTCGCCCTCGTCGGCGACGACTGCGGCATCCCGACCTACGTCGTTCCGCTCCGGGTCGTCGCCCGCGCCTACGCCTTCCTCGCCGACCCGGACGGCGTCGCCGAGCCCGATCCGCGAGCCGCTCTGGCTCCCCACCTGCGGGCGGTCCGCGACGCGATGCTCGCCCACCCGGAAATGGTCGGCGGGAACCGCGACCGCCTCGACACCTCGCTCATGAAGACGCTTCCGGGGCGGCTCGTCGCCAAGGGCGGGATGGAGGCGCTCCGGGGGATCGCCATCCTGCCCGGGCCGCGGGCCGGGACCGTGGCGGCGCCGTCCGGGCTCGCCCTCAAGGTCGAGGACGGGGACGGTCGGGGCCGCGCCTCGTGGGCGACGACCATCGAGGCGCTCCGCCAGGTCGGGGTCCTGGACGGGGCGCCGCTTCGCCAGCTCGGTCGCTACCATCGGCCGCCCTCGCTCGACTCCCACGGCCGGGTCGTCGCCGAGGCGGTCTCCTGCTTCGAGCTCGTCCCTCTCGGCGAGCTCGTGGGTTCGGTCTGAGCGGGAGTCGGGGACGATGATTCCCTCGGGCGATCCGTACCGGACGCTCGGCCTGCCGCCCGGTGCGCCACTCCCAGAGGTGAAGCGGGCCTACCGGCGACTGGCGAAGCAGCTCCACCCGGATACAGCTGGGCCGGCGGCGCTGCCGCGCTTCCTCGCCGTCAAGGCGGCCTACGAGATGCTCGTCGGGCCGTCACGGGGGCGAGCCGGGGCGCGTTGGGCCGGCCGTGCGGCGGGGCCAGCGCCACCGCCGGGTGCCTCAGGGGCCTCGGGCCCGTCGGGTTCCGCAGGTCCGTCGGGGTCCTCGGCCGGGCCGAGGGGGACCGGACAGCGGTCGCAGGGGAGCGGAGGGGCGGGGGCCCGGGGTCGCCCCGGAGCCGGGCCCGCGGGAGCTCCTCCGGGTTCGGCCTGGGGCGGTCGTCCGGGCGCCGCCTCGTCGCCGGGCCGGGGCGCGACCGGCACCGCCCCCGACGACGACCCCTTCGCCTGGGCCCGTCGGGGGCGCCGGCCGTCCGACGGCGGTGGGCGAACCGGCTCGCCGGGCCGTGCGGGCGCAGGCCGGGAGGAGCGAGGCGGAGCGAGCTCCGGCGGTGGTCCGAAGGCGAGCCGATCCACCGGCGCGGGGCCCGGGCCGCGCCCGCGCCGACCGACCCGTCGCGCGACCCTCGGCTCCACCTCCTATGACGATGCCCTCCATGAGGAGGAGCGCGCCTGGCACGGCGCCGCCTGGTATGGCGTCACC
>DAOTYQ010000284.1:0-2046 GCA_034434735.1 Chloroflexota bacterium | reverse complement strand
GGTCCCCTCCGCCGTCGACGACGATCCCCCGCCTGGACCAGTGGCGCCCACGTCCGCCGTCGCCGCCTCCCTCAGCCTGGCGGCCGTCGGCCTGGCAGCGGCCGTCGTCGTCCCCAAGGCGACCGCCTTCTTCGGACCCCTCCTCGTTCTCGTCGGCATCCAACTCGACCTTCACCTCGGCGACCGGGTGGGGCGTTGGGTCCGCCTCGGCAGCATCCTCCTCGGCCTGGCCCTCTGGGCGCTGGCCCTCTGGCTCATCGCCGGCGGCCGCGAGAGCTGACACGTGCGTCGGGCCCGGCTGAGGGGCGGCGGCCGAAGCGGCTGCCGTCGGGGGTGGGTTCGGCGGCGGGCGACGACGGCGGCCGACGCATCGGTCAAGCGCCGGCCGACGGCTCGAGGCGGAGCTCCCGGCCCGCCGCCGCAGCGATGTCGTGGGCGTGGGTGGCCAGAACGACCGCCGCCCCGTGGCTCCGGAGCCCCACGAGGAGCTCCATGACCCGCTCGGCGGCCGCCCGATCGAGGTTGCCGGTCGGCTCGTCCGCCAGGACGAGTCGGGGAAGCGCCGCGAGGACGCGGGCGATGGCGACCCGTTGCTGCTCGCCACCCGACAACTCCGACGGGCGGTGATCGATGCGTGATGCCAGACCGACGTACCGGAGCGCCTCGAGGGCGCGCGCCTCTGCCTCGCCCCTCTCGAGGCCGGCGACGCGGGCCCCGACGATGACGTTGTCGAGTGCGGTCAGGTGTGGCAGCAAGTGGAAGGCCTGGAAGACGAAGCCGACCGAGCGCGCTCGAACGCGACATCGCTCCTCGAGATCGAGCGACGTCAGCTCGTGTGAGTCGATCCAGACCGTCCCCGACGTCGGTGGCACGAGGCCGGCGGCGATGGCGAGGAGGCTGCTCTTGCCGGACCCCGACGGGCCCAGGATGGCAACGACCTCGCCCTCGTCGACGGTGATCGTCACGTCGGCCAGGACGTCGACCGGCCCACGCGAGGTCCGGTACCGGAGGCCGACGTGGTCCAGGCGGAGGACCGGGCTCACAGGGGCGGCTCGAAGAGGAGGCGGACGATCGGCAGCCGGCCGAGGCGATAGCGCGCCGCCGCGATGGCGACGATGGTGCTCACGACGGCGACGAGGGCCAGGACGGCGGCCAGGCCGAGGCTCTCCGTCCACGGGATCGGCAACCGAGTCCCGAGTCCGAAGACGACGAACCCGAGGGCGACGCCGAGACCGACGACCACGGCGAGGAGCACCAGCTGCTCGATGAGGATGGCCCGCATGAGCCGGGAGGGGGGCACGCCCAGGGCGACGAGCACCGCGATCCGTTGCTGCCGCAGGTCGAGCGTGGCAAGCAGATCGCGGTAGACGATGGCCGCCACGACGAGCGCCGCCAGGCTGGTCACGAAGAGCCCCCGCCCGACGTCCGCAGTGCTGTTGGCTCGAGCCTCGGCCTCGCGAACCTGGTCGCGCCGGTCGAAGACCTGGACGACCGCTCCGAAGCGGGCTTCGATGGCGCGCCGGACGTCGGCCGGTCTCTCGGTCGTCAGGTACACCGACGAGTAGGGGGCGCCGCCGTGCGCGGTGAGCTCGATGAGCTCGGGCGAGATGAGCCCGGCCACGCTCGACGCAAGGTGGCCGCTCGACTCGTACGTGCCGGCCAGGCGGACCGTAAGCCGGCGATGGTTCCCCTCGGGGTCGACGAAGTCGAGGTCGACGCGATCCCCGAGCCTGGCCCCGAGGGCCTCCTGGGTCTGCCGATCCATCAGGATCTCGTCTTCGGCGAGCTCCGCGGCGGGTGCACCCGAGAGACGCAGGCTCGACGGCACGACGAGCTCGATGTCTCCCGCGGCGTCGAAGAAGCGACCGTCCGCGACGACCGCCCGCTGGGCGCGCAGTTCGAGGTAGTGGGGGGTGATGTCGGCCACCCGCGCCGAGCCGGTGACGCCCGGTACGCGGGCCAGCTCGTCGGCCAGCTCGAGGTCGATGGGACCGTTGACCCAGAGGTCGTACCGAGCCTGCCGGAGACCCTCGATGGCGGCGAAGC
>DAOTYQ010000283.1:0-19807 GCA_034434735.1 Chloroflexota bacterium | reverse complement strand
CGTGACGGTCGTCGCCGCCCGCTCGCCGACGGCGACGACCACGGGTCCCTCGTCGGTGCCGTCGCTGCGCGCCGCCTCGAGGGGCCGGCCCGGGCGGAGCGGCCGCGATGTCGCCGCGCCGGAGGCCGGTCGAGCCCGGTGGGCGCGCTGTCGCCGGCTGGGCCGAGCGCTCGCCCGGCTGGGCGGAGCGTTGGCCCTCGATCGGGGGGACGCACCGATCGGTCGACGGACCGACACCGAGGGCCCCGGTGAAGCCGCCATTACAGCACAAACGGGGCGGGGCGTGGTGCCACGTTCCGGCTGAGCGCACGGTTGAGCGCTTCCCCGCCGGGGGGCCGGCGAGCCCGAGAGATCGTCAGCTGCTGAGGGAGGTTGGGCACGGCCAACCCACCTCGACGATGCCGAGGGCCGGCAACCCTGACAGACGTTCAGCTGGAGAGCGTGATCCCGGCGCCGGGCCGAGCGCGGGGCACATCGAGGTCGCGGGCGTTCACGACGTGAACGTTGCCGCACCAATTGCGGCCAACGCGTCACGAGGTGAACGCCCGAGGCGGGGTCGCGGCCTCCCTGCCGGTCCGGCCCGGCCGATTCCTGGCCACCTGCGCGGCTGGTGACGCAGCTGGCCAGGGCCCGACCCTCGGCACCGGCCTGCGCCCCGGACCCCGAGCGGGACGACGGCCTCGCGACGAGGACCAGGGGCCCCGAGCCGCGGCTAGTGCTCACCTCCTGACGCATCTGACACGGCCGCTCCGACGTCCGCGCGGCAGCTGCGGCGTCGGCAACCGCGAGCTTGCCCGCCTGACGCATCCGACACGAACGCTCGGACGTTCGCGACCCGGTCCGCGTCTCGGCCGGGAGGCGTCCTGCCTCGGGGTGGTGGACGTGCCGCCTCGGGGTGGCGCGCCGCCGTTACCGCCACCACAAACGCCCCGAAGTGGTGTACAGTTCCGGCTTCACAATCGTGGGGTGGATCGCGGGCGGCCCGTGCCCGGCTTCGAACCACCGGGCCGGTCGAGCAGCCGTCCGGGGCCCCGATCGAGGAGGCATCGATGGCGCGGATCGTCCGAGGCGCACTGCTCCAGGCCAGCTGGACCGGCGACAAGGAGTCGATGATCCAGAAGCACGAGCGCTACGCCCACGAGGCGGCCAAGCAGGGCGCCCAGGTCATGCTCTTCCAGGAGCTCTTCTACGGGCCGTACTTCTGTCAGGTCCAGGACCCGAAGTACTTCGCCTACACCGAGCACATCCCGAACGGGCCGACGACGAAGCGGATGCAGGCCTTGGCCAAGGAGCTCGGGATGGTCCTCGTCGTCCCGATGTACGAGGAGGACGAGAAGACGCCCGGCGTCTACTACAACACCGCCGCCGTCATCGACGCCGACGGGCGCTACCTCGGCAAGTACCGGAAGACCCACATCCCCCACGTCAAGGGCTTCTGGGAGAAGTTCTACTTCCGACCCGGCAACCTCGGCTACCCGGTCTTCGAGACCGCCGTCGGCAAGATCGGCGTCTACATCTGCTACGACCGCCACTTTCCCGAAGGCGCCCGGGCCCTCGGCCTCAACGGCGCCGAGATCGTCTTCATCCCGGCGGCGACCTCTCGGGGTCTCTCGGAGTACCTCTGGCGGATCGAGCAGGTCAGCCACGCGGTGGCCAACGGCTACTTCGTCGGGACCATCAACCGGGTCGGCATCGAGGCCGAGATCGGCGACGACGACTTCTACGGCCAGAGCTACTTCTGCGACCCGCGCGGGCAGTTCATCGGCGCCGTCGGCAGCCCCTACGACGAGGAGCTCATCGTCCGCGACCTGAACCTCGACCTCGTGACCGAGGTCCGCCAACTCTGGCAGTTCTACCGCGACCGGCGCCCCGACGCCTATGGGGACCTGGTCGCGCCCTAGCCCGAACGTTCCGCCGCGGGCCGGCCGTGTCGGAGGAGGACGGCCGGCCCGCCCCCCGACGTCGGCCGACTGAGCCGGTTCCGCCACCTCCTCCTCGGTCCGACACTCCCCGGGAGGCGTCCATGGACTTCGGATTCACGCTCAAGCCCGAGCACTCCGTCGAGCGGACCATCGCCCTGACGAAGCAGGCCGAGGCGGCCGGGTTCGGCTACGCCTGGCTCTTCGACTCCCACGTCCTGTGGCGAGAACCGTACCCGCTCCTGACTCTCATGGCCGTCAACACCGAGCGAATCCACCTCGGTCTCTGCGTGACGAACCCGGGGACGCGGGAGCCGACGGTCACCGCCTCCGCCCACGCCGTCCTGAACGAGATCAGCGGCGGCCGGATGGAACTCGGCGTCGGGCGAGGCGATTCGGCCCGGCGGGTCCTCGGCAAGCCGCCGATCACCATCGCCCACACCGAAGAGGCGATCCGGGTCATTCGCGAACTCGCCGAGGGCCGGAGCGTCGTCTACGAGGGCACGGAGCTTTCCCTCCCCTGGGCGCGCGGGCACCGGCTGCCGGTCTGGGTCGCCGGCTACGGGCCGATGGCCCTGGCCATGGCCGGCCGCGTCGCCGACGGGATCATCATCCAGCTCGCCGACCCCGACCTCATCCGCTGGATGGCGGGCATGGCCCGCGAGGCGGCCGCCGCAGCCGGGCGTGACCCGAACGCCCTCAAGATCCAGGCGGCGGCGCCCGCCTACGTCGGGCCGCGCGAGCTGGGGCGGGAGCGGACTCGCTGGTTCCCGGCCCTCGTCAGCAACCACGTCGTCGACCTGGTCAACCGCTACCCGCGCGAGCAGCTGCCCGAGTCGCTGACCGGCTACATCCGCGATCGGACCGGCTACGACTACCACCACCACGCCGAGGTCGGCTCCGCGAACGCGGCCTTCGTCGGCGACGAGGTGACGGACCGGTTCTGCGTCCTCGGGGAGGTCGAGGAGCAGATCGCCAAGCTCCAGGAGCTCGCCGCCGCCGGGGTCGACCAGTTCAACATCTACCTCATGAACGGCGACGAAGAGGAGCAGCTGGCCATCTACGGCCGCGAGATCATCCCCAGGGTCCGGGACCTCGTGGCGGCACGCCCGGCCTGAGCCGCCCGACTATCATTGCGCTCCCGAGCACCTCGCCAGCGGAGCAGTTGCGCCGGAGCCCGAGCCGATCCGGCGCCCGAATGAGGAGGAGAGCGATGCGCACCCTCATCGCCAACGGCACCATCGTCACCGCCGAAGGCTCCTACGAGGCAGACGTCCTCGTCGACGGCGAGACCATCGCCCAGATCGGTCGGAACCTGGCGGCCGCGGGTGTCACGGCCGACGAGACCATCGACGCCAGCGGCAAGTACGTCATCCCGGGAGCCATCGACGTCCACACCCACATGGAGCTCCCCTTCGGCGGCACCTTCGCCAAGGACACCTTCGAGACCGGGACCCGGGCGGCGGCCTTCGGCGGGACGACATGCATCGTCGACTTCGCGGTCCAGCCGCGGGGCGGCTCGCTGCGCGAGGGCCTCGATGCCTGGCACGCCAAGGCCGAGGGGAACGCCGTCGTCGACTACGGCTTCCACATGATCATGTCGGACGTCAACGACGCAACCCTGGCCGAGATGGACCAGCTCGTCGCCGAGGGCGTCCCCGACTTCAAGCTCTTCACCGCCTACCCGGGCGTCTTCTACTCCGACGACGGGGCGATCTTCCGGGCGATGCAGCAGACGGCGAAGAACGGCGGCCTCATCATGATGCACGCCGAGAACGGGCTCGCCATCGACGTCGTCGCCGCCCAGTACGCCGCGAGCGGCAAGACCGACCCCTACTACCACGGGGTCGTCCGCTACCCGATCTTCGAGGGCGAGGCGACGAACCGGGTCATCCGGCTCGCCGAGGCGGCGGGTGTCCCCGTCTACATCGTCCACCTCTCGGCCCGCGACGCCCTCAACGAGGTACGGGCCGCCCGCGACCGGGGCGCCATGGCCTTCGCCGAGACCTGCCCGCAGTACCTCTTCCTCTCCCTCGACGACCTCGGCAACGGCTTCGAGGGGGCGAAGTTCGTCTGCAGCCCGCCGCTCCGACCGAAGGACCACCAGGAGGATCTCTGGACGGGGCTCGTCAAGGACGACCTCCAGGTCGTCTCGACCGACCACTGTCCCTTCGACTTCCACGGCCAGAAGGAACTCGGGCGTGGCGACTTCCGCAAGATCCCGAACGGTCTGCCGGGCGTCGAGGAGCGAGTCGACCTCATGCACGACGGTGGGGTCGTGGCCGGGCGGATCAGCCGGGAGCGCTGGGTGGAGCTCGTCTCGACGGCGCCGGCGAAGCTCTTCGGGATGTACCCACGCAAGGGAACGATCGCCGTCGGCTCGGACGCCGATATCGTCATCTACGACCCGAACGCGAAGCACGTCCTGAGCGCCGCCACCCACCACATGGCCGTCGACTACAGCTGCTACGAGGGCCGCCAGGTCCAGGGCATCGCCGAGACGGTCCTCTCCCGAGGAACGGTCCTCGTCCGCAACCGGGAGTGGGTGGGGCCGAAGGGCCACGGCCGGTTCGTGAAGCGGAGCACCGCCGACTTCGCCCGGCGCGCCTGACACGCCGCCCCGGGCCAGAGTCGCGGTGGGCGGCGACCTCGGCCGCCACGCGTTCGAAGACCGGGGCGCCTGATGCAGGGCGGCAACGCTCCAAACCGGGTTCGCCGGCCGCCTGGTGCCAAGCATTCATGCTGTGAATGGATATCATTCACGACATGACGGCCTTGCCCCGCCTCGCGACCGCGGCCCTCGTGGAACACCTGAGGGTCATGCCCGCCGCGGTCCTCACCGGGGCCCGCCAGACGGGCAAGAGCACCCTCGTGGCGCAGCTCCTGCCCGGCGAACGTCGGTACATCTCCCTCGACGATCTCGACGCCCTGGAGCTGGCCCGCCGCGATCCAGATGCGCTCCTCGGCGGCGAGGCGCCGGTCACGATCGACGAGGTCCAGCGCGAACCACGGTTGCTGGAGGCCGTCAAGCGTGCCATCGACGACCGGCGCATGCGAGGCCGCTTCCTCCTCACGGGTTCTGCCAACCTGCTCCTCATGCGACGGGTCTCCGAGTCCCTGGCCGGCCGGGCCAGCTACCTGACCCTCTGGCCCATGACCCGCCGTGAGCAACTCGGCTATGGGACGTGCGGTCGCTGGGAGGAGCTCATTGCGGCTCCCGATCGGGCATGGCGGGATCTCCTGACCGAGGGCACGCTCGGCGCCGAGGACTGGCAGAGCCTCGCCCGGCGAGGCGGGTTCCCGGAGCCCGCGCTCGGTCTCGCGGACGCTGCCCAGCGACGGATTTGGTTCGACGGCTACGTGCGGACGTACCTCGAGCGGGACCTGCAGAACCTCGCCTCGATCAGCGGCCTACCCGACTTCCGGCGCCTCATGCGCGCGGCGTGCCTCCGCCTGGGGCAGCTCGTCAACCAGACCGAGCTCGGTCGCGACATCGGGCTGACACAGCCGACCGTCCACCGCTGGCTCAACCTGCTGGAAGCATCGCACCTCCTCGTGCGGCTGCCCAGCTACGCCGTGAACCGGACGAAGCGCCTCATCAAGGCTCCGAAGCTCTATTGGGCCGACACTGGTCTGGCGCTCCATCTGGCTGGAACCCCCGAACCCTCGGGCGCCCACCTCGAGAACATCGTCCTCGGCGACCTGCTAGCATGGCGCGCCGCCCGAGCCGAACCCGTCGAATTCTTCTACTGGCGGACAGCGAGCGGGGAAGAGGTCGACCTCGTCGTCGAGGTCGGGGAGACGCTCCTCCCGATCGAGGTCAAGGCGACGATGCGGCCGCGGGTTGCCGACGCGAAGCACCTCGTCGGCTTCCGGCGCGAGTACGGGTCACGGGCACGCGCCGGCCTGCTCCTCCATGCCGGATCGACCCTCGACTGGCTCCTCCCCGACGTCCTTGCGGCGCCCTGGTGGATGGTCCTCTGAGCGGCCGGCGCGCCGGGCCCGTATCATCGGGCCGATGCGGAACGTGAGGGGAGGACCGCCGCTCCCGATCGAGCCGACAGCCATCGGCGGGTTCGTCGCCCTCGCCGCCGTCCTCCTCCTCGGCGCGGCGGCCGTGGCCGGCCTCACCGCCCCGCCCATCCCCGAGCCGGTCGTCGCCGGCACCGTCCGCGCCATCGACGCCGCCGGCCTCTACGCCGCCAGCTGCGCCTCCTGCCACGGTCCCGTCGGCGAGGGCACGGCGAACGGCCCGAGCCTCCGCGGCGTCGGAGCAGCGTCGGTCGACTTCATGCTCCGGACCGGCCGGATGCCGCTCCCGGCACCTGGCGTCCCGATGACCCGCGGCCGGCCCGCCTTCAGCGAGGCCGAGATCGCCGCCCTCGTCGCTTACGTCGCCGCCTTCGGCGGCGGAGGCGGGCCGCCGATCCCGGACGTCCAGGTGAGCCGCGGCGACGTGGCCCGCGGCCGCGACCTCTTCATCACCAACTGCGCCGCCTGCCACGGCGCCGGCGCCTCGGGCGACTCGGTCGGCGGCGGCTTCGTCGCCCCGCCCCTCCTCGACGTCGACCCGACCATCCTCGGCGAGGCGATCCGGACCGGCCCCGGCGTCATGCCCGTCTTCGACGAAGGCCAGCTCAGCCAGCAGGACGTCGACGCCATCGCCGCCTACCTCGCCTACCTCCGGAGCCGCGAGGCGGCGCCGGGAGGCTTCCCCCTCGCCGGGGTCGGACCGGTCGCCGAGGGCTACGTCGCCTGGCTCGTCGGCGCGGGGCTCCTCGTCCTGGCCGCCCGCTGGACCGAACGGAGGCGGCGCCGATGACCGGTCGGGCCAGCGACCCGGGACCGGTGGCCGAGCGCCGGATCGAACGTCTCGTCGCCGCCCTCTTCGCGCTCACGGCGCTGACGGGCCTCGCCCTCCTCGGCCTCTACATCGCCGGCGGCCAAGCCCAGCTCGAGGGCCTCCTTCTCGCGCTCTGCCTCGGTAGTCTCGGCGTCGGGATCATTCTTTGGTCCCAAGAGCTCATGCCGGAGCGCACGGTCGAGGAGCCGCGGCACCGGCTCGCCTCCGATCCAGGTGCCCGCGCCGCCCTCGCCGAGGCGATCGAGGAGGAGGCCGGCTTCACCCGCCGCCGCTTCCTCATCCGGATGCTCCTGACCGCCTTCGGGGGCCTCGCCGCGGCCCTCGCCATCCCCGTCTTCTCCCTCGGCCCGGCCCCCGGCCGCGAGCTCTTCACGACGAGCTGGCGCCGCGGGAGCCGCCTCGTCGGCATCGACGGACAGCCGGTCCGGGCCGCCGATCTCGCCGTCGACGCCGTCACCACCGTCTTCCCCGAAGGCCACGCCGGCGACGCTCAGGCCCAGACCCTCCTCATCCGGGTCCCGACCGACCTCCTCCGACTCCCGCCGGACCGGGCAGCCTGGGCCCCCGAGGGCTACGTCGCCTACTCGAAGGTCTGCACCCACGCCGGTTGCCCGGTCGGCCTCTATCGAGCCGCCGAACGACGACTCATCTGCCCCTGCCACCAATCGACCTTCGACGTCCTCGACGGAGCTCGGCCGGTCTTCGGCCCGGCCGCTCGGCCGCTCCCCCAGCTCCCGATCCAGCTGCAACCCGACGGGACCTTCGTCGCCCTCGGCGACTTCGACGAGCCGATCGGCCCGAGCTTCTGGAACATGACGGAGGGCGAGTCGTGAGGGACGAGGCTCGGATCCCACCGACGGCCGCCCCCGAGCCGACCGCCCTCGACCAGCTCGTCGCCTGGCTCGACGAGCGGACCGGGGCGGCCGACTTCGTCCGGTCCGCCCTCCGGAAGGTCTTTCCGGACCACTGGTCGTTACTCCTCGGCGAGGTCGCCCTCTTCTGCTTCGTGGTCCTCGTCGCGACCGGGGTCTTTCTGACCTTCTTCTTCGCCGCCGACACCGGGCCGGTCGTCTACGACGGACCGTACGCGCCGCTCCGGGGCGCCGAGGTCTCGGCCGCCTTCGATTCGGTCATGCGTCTCTCCTTCGAAATTCGGGCCGGCCTCCTCATGCGCCAGATCCACCACTGGGCGGCGGTCGTCTTCATCGCCGCCATCGTCCTCCACGTCGCCCGGGTCTTCTTCACCGGCGCCTTCCGGCGGCCGCGGGAGATCAACTGGCTCGTCGGCTTTGGGCTCCTCGTCCTCGGCATGGCGGCGGGCTTCACCGGCTACTCGCTCCCCGACGACCTCCTCTCGGGGACCGGCCTCCGGATCGCCTACTCGGTCGCCCTCTCGATCCCCTTCGTCGGGCCGTGGCTCGCCTATCTCATCTTCGGCGGCGAGTTCCCGACCCGCGAGCTCATCGGCCGCCTCTACGTCTTCCACATCATGCTCATCCCGGCCCTCATGATCGGCGCCCTCGGCCTCCACCTCGCCATCCTCTGGTTCCAGAAGCACACCCAGTACCCCGGCCCCGGCCGGACCGAGGCGAACGTCGTCGGGCGCCACTTCTGGCCGGGCCAGGTCTTCCGGTCCCTCGGCCTCTTCTTCCTCACGGCGGCCGTCCTCGCCCTCCTGGGCGGCTTCGTCCAGATCAACCCGGTCTGGGTCTACGGCCCCTTCGTCCCGTCGGCCGTCAGCTCGCCGGCCCAGCCGGACTGGTACATCGGCTGGCTCGAGGGCGCCCTTCGCCTGGGGCCGAACTGGGAGCCGACGATCTTCGGCGTGACGATTCCCTCCCCGTTCGTCCCCGGGGTCGTCCTGCCGGGTCTCCTCTTCACCGCCTTCGCCCTCTGGCCCTTCATCGAGGCGCGCCTGACCGGCGACCACCGAGAGCACCACCTCTTGGACTACCCCTGGCAGGCACCCCTCCGCCTCGCCCTCGGCTCGGCGGCTCTGACGCTCTTCGTCGTCCTCACCGTCGCCGGCGCGAACGACATCCTGGCCGTCTTTTTGAACGTCGAGGTCGAGGCCCTCACCCAGGCCCTCCGGGTCGTCCTCGTCGTCGCTCCGATCGTCGTCGGCGTCGTCGCCTACCGGCTCGCCGTCGAGCGCGCGCGGCGCCCGCCCGAGGCGGCTGCTACCAGCGCCGGCATCCGCCTCCGCCGAGCCGCCGACGGCGGCTTCGAGGAAGTCGAGGAGGGGGCCTCGTGAGCGGGCGCCGGACGCGGGACAGGCGCCGGACGCGGGACAGGCGCCGGCCGATGGTCGGGCTCCTCGCCATCGCCCTCCTCGGCGGCGGCTGCCTCCCGACGCCGGCGAGCGCCGAGGGCCGCGCGATTGCCGAACTGTGGACGATCTTCCTCATTCCAGCCGTCGTCGTCGCCGTGCTCGTCTGGGGCCTCGCCACCGTCGCCATCGTCCGGTTCCGCCGTCGTCGGCCGGACGACGAGCTGCCGCCGCAGATCGAGGGCCACACCGGGCTCGAGCTCCTCTGGACGAGCCTGCCGGTCCTGACCGTCCTCGTCCTCTTCGCCTTCACGATGCTGACGCTCGGCCGGATCGAGGGCCGCGCCCCCGACGCCATCGACGTCACCGTCACCGCCTACCGGTGGCAGTGGCGGATCGACTACCCGAGCGCCGGCGTCCGGGTCGAGGGGACACCCGACCGCCCGGCCGAGATGGTCGTGCCCGTCGGTCGTCCGGTCCACGTCACCCTCGTCGCGACCGACGTCGCCCATGCCTTCTACGTCCCCGCCTTCCTCTTCAAGCGGGACGCCATCCCCGGCCGGACGACGAGCTTCGACCTCACCGTCGAGGAGGCGGGGACGTACCGCGGCCAGTGCGCCGAGTTCTGCGGCGTCTTCCACGACCAGATGGTCTTGACCGTCCGGGCCGTTCCGCCGGCCGAGTTCGAGCAGTGGCTGGCGGCGAACACCCAGGCGAGCGAGGTGCGCCAATGACCGAACCCACCCACGACGACGGCCTCGGGGCCTGGCTGACGACGACCGACCACAAGCGGATCGGCCTCCTCTACATCACGACCTCCTTCGCCTTCTTCCTCGTCGGCGGTCTCCTCGCCCTCCTCATGCGGGCGGAGCTCGCCCAACCCGGCCTCCAGCTCGTCGGTCAGCAGACCTACAACGAGTGGTTCACGATGCACGGCACGATCATGCTCTTCCTCTTCGGGACGCCGATGGTGGCGGGCTTTGCGAACTACATCGTCCCCCTCCAGATCGGGGCCGCCGACATGGCCTTCCCGCGGCTCAACGCCCTCTCCTACTGGCTCTTCCTCTTCGGTGGTCTCATCGTCCTGGCCGGCTTCCTCACGACGGGCGGGGCGGCCGCCGCCGGCTGGACGGGCTACGCGCCGCTCTCGAACGACGTCTACTCGGCGGGGGCGGGCCTCGACCTCTGGATCGTCGGCCTCGCCCTCGTCGGCTTCTCGAGCGTCCTCGGGGCGGTCAACTTCATGGTCACGATCTACGGGCGACGGGCCCCTGGTCTCGGGATGTTCCGACTGCCGATCTTCACCTGGAACATCCTCGTCACCTCGGCCCTCATCCTCTTCGCCTTCCCGCCGCTGACGGCCGCCTTCGCCATGCTCCTCATCGACCGCCGCCTCGGCGGTTCCTTCTTCGAGCCCGCCCTCGGCGGCGACGCCGTCCTCTGGCAGCACATCTTCTGGTTCTTCGGCCACCCGGAGGTCTACATCCTCATCCTCCCCTTCTTCGGGATCGTGACGGAGATCATCCCGGTCTTCTCTCGCAAGCCAATCTTTGGGTACCGGTTCTTCGTCGCGGCGACCATCGCCATCGCCAGCTTGTCGATGGCGGTCTGGGCGCACCACATGTTCACGACGGGCGCGGTGAGCCTCCCCTTCTTCTCCTTCCTGTCCTTCCTCATCGCGGTCCCGACGGGGATCAAGTTCTTCAACTGGATCGCGACGATGTGGGGTGGGCGCCTCAGCTTTGCGACGCCGATGCTCTGGGCGATCGGCTTTCTCTACCTCTTCCTCCTCGGTGGCGTCAGCGGGATCGTCCTCGCCTCGCCGCCCCTCGACTTCCACTTCCAGGACACGTACTTCGTCGTCGCCCACTTCCACAACACGCTCATCGGGGGGACGGTCTTTGCCATCTTCGCCGGGATCTACTACTGGTTCCCGAAGATGACGGGCCGGTTCCTCTCCGAGCGCCTCGGCCGACTCCACCTCGTCGCCTGGATCGTCGGCTTCACCCTCACCTTCCTGCCCCAGTACCAGCTCGGTCTCGACGGGATGCCGCGGCGGCTCGCCGACTACCCGGCGGTGCCCGGCTGGGCCGAGCTCAACCTCCTCTCGACCCTCGGATCGCTCGTCCTGGGCCTCGGGACCCTCCCCTTCCTCGTCGCCGTCTGGCGGGCGCTCCGGCAGCCGGCGACGGCCCCCGACGACCCGTGGGGCGGCTACACCCTGGAGTGGGCGACGACCTCGCCCCCGCCCCATCACAACTTCCGCTGGCTGCCGCCGATCCGTTCGGCCCGACCGGTCTTCGACTGGCGGCTCGCCCAGGCGCGGCCCATCCGCGGCGAGGCGGGCGGCGGAGGCGCCCGGTGAGGATCATCGAGATCGCCCGGACGCTCTTGCTGAGCGGCCCCGAGGAGGTCCGCTTCTTCGGCCGGATCGCCGTCTACGCCATCGGCGTCGGGTTCGTCTACTGGCTCCTCGCCTACGAGTCGGCCGGGACGGTCCTCCTCATCGGCTTTGGCATCTGCGCCCTCTTCGCGAGCCTCGTCCTCGGGCACGGGACGCGGACCGTGGCTCGGAGCCGGGCCGGGTCCGGCCGGCCGGAGACGGGGATCGATCCGGAGCGCCCCCTCGTCGATGAGTCCGGCCGCCTCCCTGCCCCCGGACTCTCGCCCCTCGGGATGGGCATCGGGCTGGCCATGGCCGCCCTCGGGATCGCCTTCGGGCCGTGGCTCATCGTCGCCGGCCTCGTCCTCGTCGCCTGGGCCGGCTTGGGCTGGCTGCGCGCGGCGATGGCGGAGCACGCCGCCCTCGCCGCCGAGGACGCCGGCCCGATGGCTCCGATGGCGGGGGCAGCGGGAACCGAGGGCGCTGCGACGACGTCCGATGGCCATGCGACCCAGGACCGTCGATGACCGACGCGGCCGTCTTCGGCGGATTCCCCTCGCCCTCGCCGTCGGGCTCGCCCTCGCGCTCGGCGGTTGCGCGGGCACGCACGCACCGAGCCTCCCCGTCGACGCCTCGGGCGGGGTCCTCCCGCCGGCTACCGGGCAACCGTCGGGCGGCGAGAGCGGCGGTGGCGCTGGCGGGCCGGGCCCCATCGCCCCTTCCGAGCGGCCGACGGCGTCTCTCCCGGGCGACCTGGCGACCTTGCCACCGAGCGGTGCCCCGGTGAGCGGCGAGGTTCCGGAGAGGGTCCTCGCCGCGATCCTCGAGGACGCGGCCCGGCGGACCGGCGCCGATCCGGCGACGGCGACGATCCTCCGGGCGGAAGCGGTGACCTGGAGCGACGGCTCCCTCGGCTGCCCCGAACCCGGGATGTTCTACACCCAGGCCCTCGTCGACGGCTACTGGGTCATCGTCGAGCTCGGCGGCACGACCCTCGACTACCGGGTCGGCGATCGCGGCGCCTTCCGGCTCTGCGAGCAGCCGGGCCCGGGCGCGCCCTGAAGCGAGGCGGGCGAGCGGCGGCCCGGTCGAGCGGGTCGCACGGCCCTGAGTCAGGGTGCGGTCGGGCGGGCCGCCCCGGCCGGTCGGGCGGGCGGGCCGGTTGCAGGGTCGCCGTCGCGGATCCGCCCGCCACTCACGGCCCGACGAGGACCCGGATGGCGTCCCGTCCGCGCGGCGCCCCGCCCCGCTGATCGCCCCGGGAGGCGTTCTGGACGAGGAGGAGCCCGAGCTCACCCGGGTTCGTCCCGGTCGGCCCGAAGTCGAGGACCGTCAGCGGCGCCGACCCGAAGGGGGCGACGTCGCCCGAGCCGAAGCCGTCGTCGCCGATGATCCCGAAGTAGCGCTCGCCGAGCGGGGCGACGACGATCCCGGTCACGCTGTCGGTGACCGTCCCGCTGTAGTAGTTGTCGAAGGCGAGGACGTCGAGGGTCATCGGGGCGCCGAAGTCAGCGGCCGTTCGGCCGATCTGCTCGCCGCAGAAGAGGAGGACCGTGTTCGCGTCGTTCGTCCCGTGGTCGGCGAAGAAGAACGCGTCGAGCTCGTTCGTCGCCAGGTTCAGCGACCAGGTCACCGCCCGGGCGTCGGCGAGGCCGTTGAGCGGGGCGTTGAAGACGACGTAGTCCGGCTCGCCGTCGCCGTTCGTGTCGACGAAGACGTCGAACTCGGCCGGGAAGGCGCCCATGATCGACCGCTCCCAGGTGTTGACGGCGATGGCGTAGACGAAGGACGGTTGCGCCGAGCAGAAGCCGGGCGGGACCGGGTACGTCTGGACGCCGATGGACTTGAGGTCGATGACGGCGACGTTGCCGCCCCGGCGGCCCGGCGGCAGGTTCGGGCTCGTCGCCACGAGCGAGTAGACGTCGACGGCGGCCGTCCCCACCCCCCGGTTGCGGAGGGTCGTCGTGCCGGCCGGGAAGCCGAAGGCCTCGCCAGCGATGGTCACCGTCGCCGGCTGCGCCTCGACGTCGCTCGAGAGTCGCGGTAGGACGTGCCAGGCGAGGTGGACCGGGTCGGCGTCGTCGGCAGCCGTGCCGACCTCGTCGAGCCAGATGTAGCCGTCGTACTCGAGGGCATCGAGGAGGCGGGCGGCCAGGGCGTTCGGCCCTGAGTCGAGGGTCCAGGCCGAGAGCTTCCGCCCGTCGATGGTGAGCCGGACGGCGAACTGGGCGACCCCGTTGCGGGGCACCGTGATCCGCTTTGGCAGGCTGAGCCGGACGGCACCGCTCGCCGCGTCGCCGGCGTAGCGGAAGGTGGCGCGCAGGGCGAAGGTCCGTGTCCGGTTCGTGTAGTTGCGGACCCGGACGGTCCGAGTCAGGACCGTCGTCGATCGGAAGGCGTCGACGAAGCCGAAGGAGACTGCTCCGGCCCCGGTGGCGCGGTCCCAGGCGGCGATGG
Organism: Chloroflexota bacterium; assembly: GCA_034434735.1. Taxonomy (GTDB): domain Bacteria; phylum Chloroflexota; class Limnocylindria; order Limnocylindrales; family CSP1-4; genus BPIH01. The sequence goes on along the minus strand of DAOTYQ010000283.1, from coordinate 5,915 downwards.
GGGCGGCGAGCGCCCGGTCCACCCGCACCTCGCCGCCGCCGATCCGGCTGATCGGGGCGAGGTACCCTGGCATCGTCGCCGCGTTGTTCGTGACGTCCGTTTCGGCCGTGTTCATGAGGAGCGCTTTCAGCTCCCCGGCCGAGCGCTTCGGGAAGGCCTGCCGGAGGAGAGCGGCCGCCCCGGCGACCATCGGCGTCGCCCCAGACGTGCCCCCAAAGGCAGCCGTCCCGGTCCCGCTTCCGGCCACCGCGGAGACCGAAGCGCCCGGAGCCCCGATCTCGGGCTTGATCCCGTTCGTCGGGCTACCCGGTCCCCGAGCCGACGAGCCGACCACGCTCCCGACGAGGGGCGTCGAGACGGTCCCGACGGCGACCCGGACCGTCTCACCCGCCGCGAGCCGGGCCTTGATGGCGGAGCTCAGCGACTGCCCGATGACGAGGGTCGGGACGAACGTGTCGCCGCCGCCGTAGGAGAAGGAGATCGGGTCGCCCGGGGCGACGAGACCGATGAGGACGGCGATCGCCCCGGCCTTCGCCGCCCGATCGACCTTCAGGCTGACGTTACAGGCGCCACGGTCGATGAGGGCGACCTTGCCGGCTGGATCGGCGAGGTACGGATCGGCGCCGGGCTGGCCGTCGACGGAACCCGCCGGACAGCCGCGCCCGACGAAGACGACGTCCCCGCTGAAGCCCGATCCGACCGGCGCCCAGTCGACGGTCGCCGTGTTCGGGTACGTCCCGGCGATGGGCGCCGGAGCGGTGACGACGAGGGGGAAGGCAACCGCCGAGGGGACGTGCGTCTGGGCGACCGAAAGGGCCGTCCGGGCATTGGCCGGGGTCCCGGCGACGTACGGCTTGTCGCCGCCGTTGCCGGCCGCCGCCACGGTCAGGACGCCGAGCCGCGAGGCGAGGTCGACGGCGAGGGAGAGGTCGTCCTCGTAGGCCGAGCCGTAGTCGGAGCCGAGGGACATGTTGATGATGTCGACCCGGTCCTTCGTCCGGCCGTCGCCGTTCGGATCGAGGGCGAAGTCCATCCCCTGGAGGAGGGCGAGCCCCGAGCAGACCGAGTCGACGGCCGAGCAGACCTTGACGGCGTAGAGCTCGACGTCGGGGGCGACGCCATGGGCGCCGCCGATGATGTCGGCGACGTGGGTCCCGTGGCCGTCGAAGTCGATGGGATCGGGATCGGGGTCCTCGATCCCGTCGCCACCCGGCCAGCTCTCCCCGACGAAGTCGTAGCCGCCGATCACCTTCGGCGTCGGGAAGAGGCCGTCGAGGGTCGTGTTTCGCGGATCGCTCGGGTCGGTCCCGTAGGCGGCCTCGTAGGCGGCGAGGGTGCCGGGCCCGCCCAGGGCGGCGTGGGTGTAGTCGATGCCGGTGTCGAGGACGGCGACGCGGACCCCTCGGCCCGTGTAGCCGGCCGTCTGGACGGCCGTGGCGCCGATGTAGGGGACGGTCTCCGTGAGGGCGAGCTCGTAGTCCTTGATCGGCTTGATGGCGACGACGTTCGGGTCGCGGGCCAAATCGTCGAGGGCCGAAGCGTCGATCCGGAGACCGACGACGTTCGTCGCCACGGCGGTCCGACCGAGGACCCGGGCAGAGCGGTCGAGCTTCCGGGCGGCGGCGATGAGGGCGTCCTGCTGGCGTCGGACGGTCGCCTTCTGGTTCGTCTGGGCGGCGTCGCCCTGACCGGCGACGCCGCCGGCCGGGGCGGCCGCCAGCCGGACGGCGACACGCTGGGGTCCGCGGGCGTGGCGGAGGCTGGCGTGGAGCTTCGTCGCCGCCGGGTCGACGCGATGGAGGGGCCGCTCGAGGCGCGCATCGCGGACCGTCGCCGGGAGCGGCCGGTCGGGGCGGGGCGGGTCGGCGGCCATCGCGCCGGCAGGGAGGACGGCCGTCCAGACGAGGGCGATGAGGGTGACGAGGGTGGCGGACCGACGAGCCATCGTTCCTCCTCCGAGGTTGGGCACTCGACGGTGCCCAAGCAAGGCGGATGGCACGGTCCGAGGGACCGACGCTGGCTCGACGCGAACCCCCGGCGACCGTGGCGTGGTTCGAGATGAACGCTAGCGACTCGGCCGATGGGCGTCAATCGGGTGCGTGCCGGGTGCAAGGCTCGAGGTCCGCACGGCTGGCGGTCCTCTGCCGACGGAGCGACGATTCCGGTGCTCCAGCGCACCACGACGGCCCGTCGTCCTGACGACGCGCGGCCCGGGCGGCTTCGTTGGGGCGGATTCGGTCCCGGCGTTCGCCCTGGGATGTGCTGACGCCGGGGGTTCGACTAGCGCGTCCGCGGGAAGCCGAGATCGACCTTGCTCGTGCCCGGGTCCGGCCAGCGAGCCGTCACGACCTTGGCCCGGGTGTAGAACTGGATCCCCTCCGGACCGTACATGTGGAGGTCGCCGAAGAGCGACTGCTTCCAGCCACCGAAGCTGTAGTAGGCCACCGGGACCGGGATCGGGACGTTGATGCCGACCATGCCGACGTTGACGTCGAACTGGAACTGGCGGGCCGCGCCCCCATCGCGGGTGAAGATCGCCGTCCCGTTCCCGTACGGGTTGTCGTTGATGAGCCGGACGGCCTCCTCGTACGAGCCGACTCGGACGACGGTCAGGACCGGGCCGAAGATCTCGTCACGGTAGCAGCGCATCTCGGGCCGAACCCGGTCGATGAGCGAGGGGCCGAGGAAGAAGCCCTGCCCGGCCCGATGGAGCGGGTGTTCCCGGCCATCCTCGACGACCGTCGCCCCTTCGGCCGGCGCCGTCTCGAGGTACGAGGCGACCTTGGCGAGGTGCTCGGGGGTGATGAGCGGGCCCATCTGGGCCTCGGGGTCGGTCCCAGGGCCGACGCGAACGTTTGGGATCCGGGCCCGGATCGCCTCGATGAGCGGATCGGCGACCGGACCGACGGCGACGACCGTGGCGATCGCCATGCAGCGCTCGCCGGAGCTGCCGTAGCCGGCCGACACGGCCGCGTCGGCGGCCATGTCGAGATCGGCGTCGGGCAAGACGACCATGTGGTTCTTCGCCCCGCCGAGGGCCTGGACCCGTTTGCCGTGCTTCGTCCCGGTCTCGTAGATGTAGCGGGCGATGGGCGTGCTGCCAACGAAGCTGACGGCGGCGACGTCGGGGTGCTCGAGGAGCCGGTCGACGGCGACCTTGTCGCCCTGGACGACGTTGAAGACGCCGTCGGGGACGCCGGCCTCCTTGAGGAGTTCGGCCAGGAAGATCGAGGCCGAGGGGTCCTTCTCCGACGGCTTGAGGACGAAGGTGTTCCCGCAGGCGATGGCGTTGGCGAACATCCACATCGGGACCATGGCCGGGAAGTTGAAGGGCGTGATCCCGGCCACGACCCCGAGTGGCTGGCGGATCTGGTAGACGTCGATCCCCGTGCTCACTTGTTCGCTGAAGCCGCCCTTGAGGAGGTGCGGGATCCCGCAGGCGAACTCGAGGTTCTCGAGGCCGCGGGCGACCTCGCCGAGGGCGTCGGAGGGGACCTTGCCGTGCTCGGCGGTGAGGATGGCGGCGATCTCCTTGCGGTGGGCGTCGACGAGGTTCCGGATCCGGAAGAGGATCTCGGTCCGGCGCGAGAGCGAGGTCGCCCGCCAGGCCGGGAAGGCGGCCTTGGCGGCGGCGACGGCAGCGTCGACCTCCTCGACGGAGGCGAAGTCGACGGAGCGGGCGACGGCGCCGGTGGCGGGGTTGTAGACGGGACCGGATCGACCGGAGGTGCCGGCGACGCGGCGGCCGGCGATCCAGTGGGGGACGCGCTCCTCGGCTTCGGGAACGTCGTGGCGAACGGCTGGCTCGAGGACCTGGGTCATGGTGCTCCCTCTCGTCGTCAGGCGTCGGCCTGGGGTCGGGACGGCTCGGGCGCCCCTGCGGCCCGACGAGGTGACTAGCGTAGCGCGTTTCGACGAAGCTGGCGAGAGGCGGTTGGTTTGTCGACCGGGCGAGCCGAAGCGCCGTCAGGCGGCCGGTGGACCGGTCGGCGGGCCGGACCGCGGACCCTCTCCCCACCCCGGACCGCGCCGCCAGCGCCGGACGGCGTCGGGCTCGGGCCAGGAAAGGGCCTGGTCCTCCCCGACCCGATCGCGACGTCGCGCGGCCCGCCCGACGGCGACGACGGCGAGGGCTGTACCGGCGGCGATGGCGAGGTCGACGAGCTGGTTCGCCCGGAAGGGGCCGAGGACCGCGGGGTCGCGCCAGGTGACGGCGACCCCGACCCGAACGAGGGCCCAGCCAGCGAGGGCGACGAGGAGGAGCCGGCCGTCCCGCCGGGCAAAGGCGCCAAGGCCGAGGCAGGCGACGACGGCGAGGAGGAGGATCCCGACGGCCGCCGCCTCGAGGAGCTGACTCGGAACCGACGGGACGGCCGGGGCGAGGGAGCCCCACGGGCCGGGGCCGAGGTAGGCCGTCGCCCAGGGCGCCTCGCTCGGCTGCCCCTGCCCGCTTCCGCCGAGGGCCGTGGCGACCTTCCCCAGCGAGAGGACGCCGAGGAGCGGGATCGCGGCAACGTGCGCCCAGCGACCGACGGGCGCTTCGAGGAGGCGGGCGACGTAGACGCCGGTCACGAGCCCGCCCACGACCCCGAGAGAGAGGGCGAGGGCGCCTTGCCCGGGATCGGCGATGGCGAGAGGATGGGCGAGGTAGTAGTCGAGGTGGAGGAGGACGTAGCCGAGGCGACCGCCGACGACGGCGCCGGGCAGGATGCCGAGGACGATGAAGAGGAGGTCGTCGAGCCGGAGCCGCTCTTCCGCCCGATCCGCTGGGCTTCGGCGGGCGAGGAGGGCGACGCCGAGGAGGCCACCGAAGATGGCGACGGCGAGGGCGAGGGTCTCTAGTCGAAGGGCGCGGTCGCCGAGTCGGACGTAGGGGTCGAAGTCGAAGGCGAGGACCGCGATCGGCACGGTCGTCGAGTGTATCGGCTCCTCCAAGCGGTCCGCCGCCCCGTCGTCTCCCGTACCGGTTCGGTCCCCGTGGCCCACCACCCTTCGGCCGCGAAGCCTTTTCCGGGCGGGGCCCCGGGCCCGATCCACGGAGCGGTGCGTCCGGTGCCCGATCCTCCCTCAGCCGGGCTGGCCTGGCCGCAGCTCAGGCCCCTGCCGGTTCCGTGCCGTGCTGCACCACCCTTTGGTTGCGAGGCCGTCCCCGGCCGCGGCCCGACGCCTCCCCTGCCGGACCCGTGCACCCGGTGCACGATCCCCTCCGCGAGACCTGCCCTGCCTCGCCATGGCCCGTTACCTCCCCTGCCGGTTCCGCGCACCCGGTACGCGAACCCCTCAGCGAGACCTGCCCGGCCGCCGTCCGATGCCTCCCCGTCGGATCCGTGCACCCGGTGCACATCTCCGGCGTCGGCGTGCGTGGGGTGCACATCTTGGCGGTTCGGAGCGCCGTCCAGGTCGGAAACGTGCGCCCGGTGCACCATTCCGGCATCCGTGCAGGTGGCCGCCTCCGGCACCCGCCGACGACGTGCACGCCGCGCACGGAATCGGCAAGCCGGCCGGCCGGACGCCCGGCGCCCCGCTCAAGATGTGCACCGGGCGCACACGCTCCGGGTGAGCCCGGTCCGGGGCCTCGGTCGCCCCGCGAGCTCCCCGGCGAGTGGCCGTGCGTCCGCGTTCGGCGACGTCCGGGCGTTGTCGCCGCTGCTGGCTCCGGCTACGGGCGAGGTGTCACCGAGGCGACAGACAGGGTGTCGCCGAGGTGCTCGCGGCCCGGGCGCCCACCCCCGATCATGTGCCCGGGCGCCCGTCGCGCCCGGACGTCCCCAGCCCGAGGCTCGGCCGGGATCCCGGCCCCAGGGGGGAGGGCCGGGCACCAGTCGGACCGGCAGGCAGCAAGGCTCGACGGGTCGCCCAGGGGGGCCGATCCGGCCCCCATCCCGCGGTGCCGGACCGAGGCGGCGAGACGGCCT
>DAOTYQ010000282.1:0-8916 GCA_034434735.1 Chloroflexota bacterium | reverse complement strand
CCGTCGACGGGCGGGCCGTCCACGTCGCCGTCGACCTCGTTTCGGGGCCCGGCACCCTCGCGCCGGTGCCGCGCCCGGCCTCCCTGGCCGGTTCGGGCCCCGGATCGTCGGTGGGTGCTGGCGATCGGCCGCCGTCGACGAGCACGATCGGTCCGGCGGTACGGCCCGAGCCGGCCATCGGGGTGGGCCTCGCTGCCGCCCTGGTCGTCCTCTTCGCCGCCGTTGCCGTCGCCCGCCGCGTCGGCGGCGCGGGGTCATGAAACCGTCGCCCCTCGGTCGCTCAGCCCGCTCGGATCGGCGACCCCGAGATCGAAGACGGTGAGGAGCTCGGCCACGACCGGCCGGAGCGCCTCGAGCTCGGAGCGAAGGGTCGTCCGCTCCAGTCCCGGGGCCGCCAGGGCCGCCTCGCATCGCTCGCCGATCACTTCGGGCGGAACCGGCGACGGGGCGAGGCCGTCGCGCACGAGCCAGGCGGCGGCCCGAACGAGATCGACCTCCGTGGGCTGGCCGCGGACGGGGTCCCCCGGGCTGCCCGGCGCCAGGACGGAGTGGTGATGGGCGGCCATGACCGTCGCCACCGACCCCGGAAGGCTCCATGCCTCGGCCAGGGCTCGGCCCACGGCGGTGTGGGTCGTCCCGACGAGGGCGAGCTCGGCTGGTGCCGTGGCATCCGGGTCCGAGGCTCGAAGGACGAGTTCCGCGTACCGAGGCCCGCCGTATTCGACGAGCTCCACCTGCCCGAGCTCGGCGACCAGGCCGAGGGTGAACGCCTCGCTCGGCTCCCACCACCCGGTGCGCGCAGCCAGCCCGCGGGCGACGGCATAGCGGACCGTCCGATCCGGCGTCGCCGAGGCTCGGGCGAGGACGGCCGTGACGAGGACGAGCTGCCGGAGCGCGATGTCGCCGATGAAGGCGATGGCCCGATCGAGGGCGGTGATCGGCCGCCGGGGTGCGTAGGCGGCCGAGTTGGCGAGCCGCAAGACCCGGGTCGCCAGGTCTGGCGAGGTGTGGACCGCTGCCGCCAGCTCGCGCGCCGAGCAACCGGAGCGAAGGCGCTCGAGGAGTCGGGCGAGGGCCGGCAGGCGGCGACCCGCGGTCGAGCGGCGGGCGATGGCCTGGGCGCGGGCAAGGACGGCCTCCTCCCCGTGGTCGGGCATCGCGATGGTGGCCGTCGGCCGGGCCGAGGGGGTCGTGGTCACGCCGGAGAGATCGGTCGGGCCGGCTTCCGACTTGAGCTGCCCCCGGAGGGTCGCGAGCGCGGCCGCGACGCCGAAGGGCCCGCCGGTCGGCGGGCCCCCGTGATGATGCCGGTGGTGGAGATGGGGGAGAGTCGAACTCCCCGTCCAGAGCCCTTCGCCAGGGACCAGCTACGAGCGTATCCGGTGCTTTGGCGTCGATCGATCGGCCGGCCACCGGCAGTCTGCCGATCGATCCAGCCGCGTCCCCCGAGATTGGGCTTGGCTCCGGCCCACGCGGCGCTCGGCCGGGCTGCAGCCCCGCTGCAATGACGCTTCCACGACCCGCGGGGCGGGGGTCGCTTCCACGCTCACCTAGGCGGCCTTAGGCCGCGAGGGCGAGAGCAGACTGGCGGTTGCCAGTTACTTCGTTTGCCGCCTGTTTTACGAGGCCTGACGGCACCTCGGCTCGCGTTCCCTGACAACCAGACCCTGTCGAGACCGCGCATCCCCACAGGATCGAACGCCCGAACGGACGTTCGAGCACATTCTACCCCCTCGCCGGCCCCCTGTCACCCGCGACGGGTCTCGGCGAGCGCCCGCTCGATCTCCCGCCGAGCGTCGCGCTCGGCGATGGCGCGCCGCCGGTCGTGCAGCCGGCGCCCCCGAGCAAGGCCGAGCTCGACCTTCGCCAGCCCCCGCTCGGTGATGTAGAGGCGGAGCGGGACGAGGGTCAGGCCCTTGGCCGCCGTTCGACCGAGGAGCTGGTCGATCTCGGCCCGATGGAGGAGGAGCTTGCGGTCGCGCTTCGGCTCGTGGTTGAAGTGGGCCGCGCCCGGCCAGGGGGCGATGTGGGCGCCGACGAGCCAGGCCTCTCCGTGCTCGATCCGGGCGTACGCGTCGGCGAGGTTGACGCGGCCCGCCCGGACGGACTTGATCTCGGAGCCGGTGAGGGCCAGGCCAGCCTCGAGGGTCGCCTCGATGTCGTACTCATGGCGCGCCTTCCGGTTCACGGCCACCGTCCGAGCCGCGGGCGGATCGCTCGGGGCGGGGCGCCGCGGTCGCGTCGCGTTCGGCATCGCACCGTCGAGCAGTGACCGGCCGGCCATCATCCCGGACGCACGAACGCCGGCCCGCGTACGGACCGGCGTTCCTGCTCCGTTCCAACCCGCAGGGCGTCGCTTAGGCGCGGAGCTCCTGCGAGGTGGTGCGGCGACTCGGACAATCGGTCACTGCACATCACCTCCTTTCGTTCGAGCGAACCGTACTCGATCGAGGGCGAATGTGCAAGCGGGCGCGGTCGCGAACGGGCGATCGACGCAGGGCGCAGCGGGCGTCGAGCTCCCGCCGACCCTCACGCTGCTCGGCGGCCCAACCAGGACCGCGAGGTCGCGTCGCCCAGGAGATCGAGGGCCTTGTCGAGGACCAGGTCGTCGGTCGGGCTCGTCGGGGTCGCCTCGACGACGACGTCCGGCGTCAGCCCGGTCGCGTGGATCCAGCGCTTCTTCGGCGTCAGCCATTTGGCGACCGTCAACCGGAAGCCCCCGGCGTCGTCGGACAGGAGCGACCACTGCTGGACGGTGCCCTTGCCGAAGGTCTTCTGCCCGACGAGGATCGCCCGCCCCGTGTCCTGGAGGGCGCCGGCCAGGATCTCGCCCGCGGACGCGGTCCCGCCGTCGACGAGGGCGATGACCCTGATCGACGGATCGGTTGCCAAGCCGCCGGGCTTCGCTTCGGTCGCGATCGTGTTACCCCGGGCGTCCTCCTGCCAGAAGATCGGCCCCGACCCGATGAGCTCGCTGGCGATGTCCCGGGCCGCCGTCGTGTAGCCGCCGGAATTGCCGCGCAGGTCGAGGACGAGCTTCTTCACGCCGGTCGAGACGAAGCGCTCGAGGGCGGCGTGGAACTGCTCGGCGCTGTTGCTCGAAAAGGCCGTGAGCCGGATGTAGCCGACGGTCCCGCCGGCCAGCTCCCGAACGACGACCTCGCGCTGGATGATGACGTCGCGGACGATGCCGATGTCCTGCCGCGCGCCATCCCGCTCGATGGTCAGGACGACCTCCGTCCCCTTTTTGCCCCGGATCCGGTCGCGCGCGGCGTCGATGGTCAGGCCGTCGACGGGCCGACCATCGACGGCGACGACGATGTCGCCGGGGCGCAGCCCAGCCTTCTCAGCCGGCGAGTCGGCGAGGGGGGCGACGATGACGAGCCGACAGTCGGTGCCGAGGGTAACGCAGCTGCTCGTCTTGCCGGAGGCGTCGATGGTGCCGATCTCGGCGCCGATCCCCTCGAACTGGCCGGAGAGGTCCTGGAGGCTCCGCTGGTACTCCTCGGGCGTGAGGTACGAGGAGTATGGGTCCCCGAGGGCCTCGAACATGCCCTTGATGGCGCCCTCGATGAGCTTCTTGCGATCGACCTCGCCGCCGGCGTACTGTTCGGTCACCGCTCGGTACGCTTCCCAGAAGGGGGCGAAGAGCTCCTCCTCGGGCGGCGTCCCCGGCGTCGTCGCGAGCTGACGGCCGAGCGAGAAGCCCGAAAGGAAGAGGGCGGCCCCGGCCAGGATCGCGACGACGACGACGGCGACGGCGAGGAAGGGGCCGGACGCTCGAACGACGGTCGGCGGTTGGCTGAAGGCGGCCGGCGTCGGGTCGCCGATCTGTGGCGAGGACGCGTCCCGGGTGGGGCCGGGGGACGTGGCGGTGGCCGGATCGGGCGACGACGGTGGCTCGGGGGGCTGGAAGGCGGTCATCGTTGGCGTACCACTCGCGTGCAGGCGGACCGCGACCGGGCGGGCGCGGTCTCTCGGTCGATCGTACGCCGATCGGGCCGGCTGCGGATCCGGCGGTCCGACCCATGCGGCCGGCGGCTCGGCTCGGCCGCCCCGTCAGCGGATGAGGTAGGTCCGAACCGAGATCCAGGACCCGAGGGCACCGAGACCGAGGCCCGCCCCCAGGACGAGGAGGGTGACGTCGCGGGCGAGGGAGCCGACCTCGAGCGGGAGGACCCGGAAGAAGTCGAAGAGGAAGCGGCCGATCGGCTCGGCGGCGAGGCCGAGGAGGCCGAGGGTCGCCACGGCCCCGAGGAGCCCGACGAGCGTCCCCTCGAAGACGAAGGGCCAGCGGATGAAGGCGTCCGATGCGCCGACGAGCCGCATGATCTCGATCTCGTCGGCCCGGGCGAGGACCGCCAGGCGGATCGTGTTGACGACGATGAAGAGGACGATGATCCCGACGACGATGAGCACGACCGCCCCGGCGGTTCGAAGGATGTTCGTCACCGTCAGGACGCGGTCGACGAGGTTCTCGATGTCGGTCACCGATTCGACGATCGGCTCGCGGCGGAGCTCGTCGGTGATCGCGCCGGCGGCGCGCGGGTCGGCGAGCTTCACCTCGAGGCTGGCTCGGAGCGGGTTCGTGTCGAGGTAGCGGGTCAGGTCTTCCTCGCCCTGGGCCGCCAGGCGCTCTCGGAAGCGGGCCAGGGCCTCGTCCTTCGAGACGTAGTCGACGCTCCGCACGACGGGCTCGGCGAGGAGCCGCCGCCGGAGCGCGTCGACCTCCGCCGGCGGTGCGTCGTCGCGCAGGTCGGCGACGACTTCGACCTTCTGCTCGACGAACTGGAGCCCGGCCAGGAGGCCGGCCTGGAGGATCCAGAAGCCGGCCAGGAGGAGGAGCATGAGGACCATCGTCGCCGTCGCGGCGAGGCTCATGAGGGCGTTCCGCCAGAAGCCCTGCCAGGCTCGGCGGAGGCTAAAGGCAAGGAAGCGCAGCACCGCCGTCGTCCTCGTCAGTCGTCGTGGTGGTAGGCGCCGCGCGGCTCGTCCCGGACGATCCGCCCCTCGTCGAGGGCGACGACCCGCCGTCGGAGGGCCGTCACGACCTCGGCGTTGTGGGTGGCCATGAGGACCGTTACCCCGAGCTCGTTGATGCGGAGGAGGAGCTGGATGATCTCCCAGGCGATGAGCGGGTCGAGGTTGCCGGTCGGCTCGTCGGCGATGATGAGCCGCGGTTCGTGGACGAGGGCTCGGGCGATGGCGGCCCGCTGCTGCTCGCCGCCGGAGAGCTGGCTCGGCAGCTGGTCGGCCTGGTCGGTGAGGCCGACGAGGGCGAGGACGCGATCGACGGCGGGCCGGATCCGCCGCGCCGGCGTCCCGGTCACCTCGAGGGCGAAGGCGACGTTCTCGCGGACCGTCTTGCGGGGCAGGAGCTTGAAGTCCTGGAAGACGACCCCGATCCGGCGCCGGAGCTTCGGCACCTCCCGCCGGGGAAGGCGGGCGACGTCGATCCCGTCGACGAGGACCCGGCCGTGGGTCGGCAGCTCGTCGCGGATGAGGAGCTTGATGAGGGTGCTCTTCCCGGCCCCGGAGGGCCCGACGAGGAAGACAAAGTCACCCTCGGGGATGGCGAGCTCGACGTCCCGGAGGGCGGTTCGGCCGTTCGGGTAGGTCTTGGTGACGTCGTGGAGGCGAACGACGTCCCGGCGCTCCTCGGCCGCGCTCGCCGGCCGACCGAGCAGGCGATCCTTCCAGGAGCGCACGCCGCTCCCGGGGCTGATCATCGTCGTCATCGAGTGCTCCGCGGCTGGAGGGGCCGGTCGGGGAGCCGACCGGTGCGGACTCCGCGCGCGGGCACGGCGTCGGGAGCCACGTCCCCTGGAGGCTACCATCCTCGGCCGGAGGGGACAACGGACGGTCGCGCCCGGACGGACGGGTCGTGCCCGGACGGCCCGCGATCCCGGCCGATCGGCCGGCAGCGGGGAGAAGGCCGAGGGCGAGCTGCGCCACGGTCCGACCGACGCCGCGGCCCCATCTGAAGGGCGTGCATCTGGTGCACATCTCGGTGGCCAGCCGGGAGGGCGCCGCGGCCCCCATCGCGAGGGCGTGCATCCCGTGCACATCTCCGCGGCCAGCCGGGAGTTCAGGAGGGTCGGCTTGCTGGTTCGGTGCATGGGTTGCACGACGTTGGCGGTCCGGAGGGCAACCGACCGAGCGGATGTCGGACGTGTGCGACGGACGCACGCTTCTACCCCGGATGGCGGCCCTGCCAGGCCAGGATGTGCACCCCGCTCACACCGACGCCGGAGTTGTGCGCCAGGCTCACGAAACGCGCGGAGGACCGCGGGAAGCCACCCCCGGCTCCAGCCGGGATCGCCCGGGGTGCGCCCAGCTCACGGAACCGACGGGCAGCCGCGGTAGGCCCAACCCATGGGACCGACGGGCAGCCACGGTAGCGCCAGCGCGCGGCGGCGGACGGTCGGCCACTCGGCCGGACCGCTCCGCGTCCCGACATCAACCGTCGGGCGAACGTCTTCCTCTGGCGAGACGTCGGTGCCGGAACGGCCGAGCGTCCGGTGTCGATGGGCCACTGGCCATCGCCGCCTGGTACGGGGCGCTCCGGATCGGCGTGCGAGGAGGGATCCTCTGGCAGATCATCCACGAGCGTCTCGGTGACCCCTTCTTTGGCGTCAAGCTCAACCCTGGCCACCAGATCCATCTCGACGAGTGGGTGAACTCATCGATCTGGCGCGACTCCCCGGTCGAGCTCCGCTCGGGGATGTACCTCCAGGTCGACGTGATCCCAGCCACCGGGAGCCCCTACTTCACGACGAACATCGAGGATGGAGTCGCCCTTGCCGACGAGGCGTTGCGAGCCGAGCTGGCCGGCCGATTCCCCGACGTCTGGGCACGGATCGAGGCCCGCCGCCGCTTCATGGCGGAAGGGCTCGGCATCGAGCTCCACCCCGACGTCCTGCCCTTCTCGAACCTGCCGGCCTACCTGCCGCCGTTCTTGCTCCGGCCGGATCGGGCGATGACCCTCGCCTGACGGCCGATGGGCTGGCCCCGCCCTTACTCGGCCGAGGTGGCAGCCACCGGGGCGCCGGTCGCCTGGCGTTCGAGCTCGGCGACCATGAAGGCATCGAGGTCGCCGTCGAGGACCGCCGTCGTGTTCGAGGTCTCGAGGCCCGTCCGGAGGTCCTTGACGAGCTGGTAGGGGTGGAGGACGTAGCTCCGGATCTGGTTGCCCCAGCCGGCGACGACCGGCTCGCCCTTGAGCTTCCGGAGCTCGGCCTCCTTCTCGGCGAGGGCCCGCTCCAAGAGACGGGCCTTGAGGACCCGGAGGGCATTCGCCTTGTTCTGGGCCTGGCTCCGCTCGTTCTGGCTCTGGGCGACGATGCCGGTCGGGAGGTGGGTGAGGCGGACGGCCGAGTCGGTCTTGTTGACGTGCTGGCCGCCGGCCCCCTGGCTCCGGAAGGTCTCGACCCGGATCTCGTCCCAGTCGATCTCGACCTCGACCTCGTCCTCGACCTCGGGCAGGACCTCGACGAGGGCGAAGGTCGTCTGGCGACGCCGCTGGGCATCGAAGGGGCTGATCCGGACGAGGCGGTGGACCCCGTGCTCGGCCCGCAGCCAGCCGTAGGCGTAGCGACCGTTCACGGCGACGGTGACGCTCTTGAGGCCCGTCTCTTCGCCCTCGGTGGCGTCGACGATCTCGGTCGCGAAGCGGTGGCGCTCGGCCCAGCGGAGGTACATCCGGAGGAGCATCTCCGTCCAGTCGTTCGCCTCGGTCCCCCCGGCCCCGGCCGAGATGGAGAGGAGGGCGTTCCGCTCGTCGTAGGGGCCCGAGAAGAGGAGGGCGGTCCGCTCCCGCTCGAAGTCGCGGCCGAGGGCGGCCGCCTTCGCCTCGAGCTCGGCCCGCAGCTCCTCGTCGTCGGACTCGGCGACCAGCTCCGCGAGGGTGACGAGCTCGTCGGCTCGGGCCTCCAGGCCGCGCCAGGTCGCGATCTCGGCTCGGAGGTCCTCGGCCCGGCGGAGGGTCTGCTGGGCGGTTCGCTGGTCGGCCCAGAAGTCGGGCGCCAGGGTCAGGGCGTCGAGGTCGGCGAGCTGGCGCTCCTTCGCCTCGAGGTCAAAGACGCCCCGAGGTCGACCGGATCCGATCGGCGAGCGCGCGGGCGGCGGAAAGGTCCATGGCTAGGTTCGGGCTCGCAGATCCTGGAGCAGGAGCGGCCGCAGCTCGATGAGGCGGAGGGCGGTCTTGCTCCGGGCGACGACGGGGTTCACGCAGGGACAGTAGCTGTTGTGGGGACAGACGCCGCAATTTCCGTCGCAGTCGAGGGCGGCGGCGTAACTACAAGTTCGACAGTCTCGTTCGCAGGCGATGAGATCGACGAAGGACGCTTCCTCGGCCTGCTTCACCTATCCCTCACTGCTGCGGCTTTCGTGGTGGCGGCTCCGCGAAGCCGAAGGGATTCGTCGCTCCGCGAGTACCGAGGGAGAGTATAGGCGGACGATCCCCTGCCGCCAAGGGGGAAATTCGGCGCCGTCCGTTGTCGACCCGATGGCCGATCGGCGCCTCGCGGCCGGCGGGGCCCACCGGCGAGGGAGGCTGCGCGGGCGGGATACTCGTTCATAACGCTTCGAACCAGGATCTGGCGTCAGCGGGCGATAGTGGCGGTCCCTGGTACATTGATCAGATGGCGGTCGGGACCACGTCCTGCGCGTCTTGGGCGAACCCTACGGCTCCATCGATGCGATCTACGTCGCTTCGAACTACGTTGAAGGCGGCCTGAACGTGCCGGCCGTGGGCTCGTCGAGGCCTGCCGGCTCCTCGTTGGCCGGGCTGGTCTGGAAGAGGAAGTAGAGGGCGAGGGCGCCGAGCTCGTGGACGGTGGCCCGGAGCCGCCGGTCCGGGTCGCGCGCGACGGGCGAGGCCGGCGTCGGCGAGCCCCAGGCGACGACCCCCTCGTC
>DAOTYQ010000281.1:0-9398 GCA_034434735.1 Chloroflexota bacterium | reverse complement strand
GCGGCCCGGGACGGCGGGGCCGCCCCGGGCCGCGACATGGCGCGTGGAAACCGGCGCGGACTAGAAGTCCATGTCGCCGTGACCGTGGCCGCCGGCCGGCGCCTTCTCCTTCTCCGGGATGTCCGTCACGAGCGTCTCCGTCGTGAGGACCATCGCCGCGATGGAGGCAGCGTTCTGGAGCGCCGAACGGGTCACCTTCGCCGCGTCGACGATGCCGCGATCAAACATGTTCGCGTACTCGCCGCGCAGCGCATCGAAGCCCTCGCCCTTGGGGAGCTGCTTGATCCGCTCGACGACGACCTCGCCCGGCTCGCCGGCGTTGTCGGCGATCTGGCGGGCCGGCGCTTCGAGGGCCTTGCGGACGATCTCGACGCCAACGGCCTCGTCACCCTCGAGCTTGAGCGAGTCGAGGGCCGGGATCGCCTGGACGAGGGTCACCCCACCGCCGGCGACGATCCCCTCCTCGACCGCAGCCCGGGTCGTCGAGAGCGCGTCCTCGATCCGATGCTTCTTCTCCTTGAGCTCGACCTCGGTCGCGGCCCCGACCTTGATGACGGCGACCCCACCGGCGAGCTTGGCGAGCCGCTCCTGGAGCTTCTCGCGGTCGTAATCGGAGGTCGTCTCCTCGATCTGGGCCTTGATCTGGGTCATCCGGGCCTTGATCGCCTCCGGCGAACCGCCGCCGTCGACGATGGTCGTGTCGTCCTTCGTCGCGACGACCCGGCGGGCCGTGCCGAGGTCCTCATGGGTTACCGAGTCGAGCTTGCGCCCGATCTCCTCGCTGATGACCGTGCCGCCGGTCAGGATGGCGATGTCGCGAAGCATCTCCTTGCGGCGATCGCCGAAGCCCGGCGCCTTGACCGCGAGGACCTGGATCGTGCCCCGGAGCTTGTTCACGACGAGCGTCGCCAGCGCCTCACCGTCCACGTCCTCGGCGATGATGACGAGCGGCTTGCCGAGCTGGACGGCCTTTTCGAGGGCCGGGAGGACGTCCTGAACGCTCGAGATCTTCCGGTCGGTGATGAGGATCCGCGGATCCTCGAGGACCGCCTCCATCCGATCGGGGTTCGTCACGAAGTAGGCGGAGATGTAGCCCCGATCGAACTGCATGCCCTCGGTGTATTCCTTCTCGAGGCCGAGACTCTGGCCCTCCTCGACGGTGATGACGCCGTCCTTGCCGACCTTGTCCATCACCTCGGCGATGATCTCGCCGACCTCGGGGTCCGCGGCGCTGATGGCGGCGACCGCCGCGATCTGCTCGCGGGTCTCGACCGGGCGGGCCGTCCGCTTGATCTCCTCGACGATGACCTCGACGGCGCGCTCGATGCCACGCTTGACGATCATCGGGTTGGCGCCGGCAGTGACGACCCGGAGCCCTTCGCTGACCATCGCCTGGCCGAGGACGACGGCGGTCGTCGTCCCGTCACCAGCGACGTCGTCGGTCTTCGTCGCCACCTCCTTGAGGAGCTGAGCGCCCATGTTCTCGAAGGGGTCTTCGAGTTCGATGTCGCGGGCGATGGTGACGCCGTCGTTGGTGATGGTGGGAGCGCCGAACTTCTTGTCGAGGACGACGTTGCGGCCCTTCGGGCCGAGCGTCACCCGGACGGCGTCCGACAGGCGGTCGATGCCCTTCTTGAGCGAACGACGAGCGACCTCGTCAAAGAGCAGCTGCTTGGCCAACTTCTACCCTCCGTTGTCAACTCTCGATACGACGACGGCCGATCGGCGTCTGCCGACCGGCCGGACTGGCGACCGGTCGAACCTGCGCCCGGTCAGCCTTCGACGATGGCGAGGATGTCCTTCTGGCTGATGATGAGGAGCTCCTCGCCGTCGACCTTGAACTCGGTTCCGGCGTACTTGGCGTAGAGAACGCGATCACCCTCCTTCACGTCCATCGGCTCGCGCTTCCCGTCCTCGAGCATGCGGCCGGGACCCACGGCCAGGACCTGTCCCTCCTGAGGCTTCTCCTTCGCGGTGTCGGGCAGGACGATCCCGCTCTTCGTCATCTCCTCGCGGGGCGTCGGCTTGACGACGACCCGGTCACCGAGCGGGCGAAGCTTCGTCGAAGACGCAGTAGCAGTCGCCAAGGTGCGATCCCTCCTAACGACGGCCGATGGCCGTCCCTGCCTGAATGGACCTCGCCGGGCGACCGCGGCCGGAGCGGCCGTCGGTCCCGGACACCGATCTGGTACCTCGACGCTGCACGTCTGGCGAGCGGTCCGGGTCCGGCCGGCATCCGGCGGTCGGCGAATGGCCCGAGGCCGTCTGCTCACGCGCCCGGCGCCGGGCCCGCCGGCGGCCGCTCGCGGTCGCCGCGTCGATTAGCACTCTCGCTGCGAGAGTGCTAACAGCCTAGCGGACGAGTAGGGGGACTGTCAACACCCCGGGGCTCACCAGCGTCGTCCGCATCCTGTCGGAGCCATCGTCACCGCCTCGGCGCCATCCGGCCGAAGCCCGCGTTCCCCTCAGTCACATTCTGGCCGCGTGATTCGGGATCGGGCCCGGCCCTGGCCGCCGATCCGTGCCCCCGGGGAACGCCGGCGGTCCCGGGCCCATCCGGCCCAGGTCATACCGAAGTCATACCGGATTCGTTCCCGGGATGAACGCCGACCGCACACCCGCACCGTTGGGCGACGAAAACGTGATCCAGGGGAACGCGCCCGCCGGAAGCGTGCCCGCCAGGAACGCGACCGACGGCGACAACACCGAGATCGGCCAGCCGACGGGCGACGAAGCCGGAATGGTGCCCGAGAGGAACGCGACCGACGACCTCGACCATCGGCCCCACCGGCAGGCCGAGCGCGCTCCACGAGGGAGCGCAACCCATGCTTCCGGCTCCCGACACTCGGCCCACCCGTCCCGGCACCCGGCGACACCGCCCTCAGGGCCGCGAGCCAACGCGGCTCACTCCGTCGGCGCGACCACGAGCTCGAGGCTGAGCGGATCGATGCCCTGCCGGAGGCGGATGCAGGCCGGGCCGTCGACCCCGACGAGCCAGTTCATGACCCCTTCGAAGGCTTCCTCGACCACGACGTCCCGGATCGGCCCCACCGCCGGCCGGATCCGGTCCGGGCCGCCGTACGTCGGATTGCCGAGCTCGTCGAAGAGGAGGAGCCCATCGAAATGGATCCGCACGACCCGCTCGCCGACGACCTCGATCGCCTCGCCCGACGCGGTCTGGTCGAAGGGCGGGGTCGCCAGCTCGAGTCGTCCCTGCCCCGCCGGCCCCGTCGAGGGCCCGAACTGGAAGCGGACCCACATCCCGGCCGGGTCGACGACGACGCCGACGAGGCGATCGCTCGTCAGGCGTCCGCTCGTCGGCGCGACCGGGCACGCTGACACCGCCGGCGATCCAGACGGCATCGGCGAGGCCGCGGCGGACGCGGAGCTCGGCGGCAGGCTCGCCGGGCCCGTCGCGCCGGGGCTGGTCGACGGCAGGAACGAGCATCCGGCGAGGACGACGAGGAGGACCGCGGCGCTGGCCGCGACGCCGCGCGCGACGACGGCCGCACCCACGCGCGGGCCGGCGGCTACGGCGCGACGTGGCACGGCGGCGGCGGTCAGCCGACCCGGGCGGTGGCGCCACCCCGAACCGAGCGCCTCGGAGTCCATCCAGATCACCTCTCGCTCGAGCGCCGGTCGGCCGAGGTGGCCGACGGCCGGCGCCCGATGATACGCCCATCCCGCCCGCGACCCATCGCCGCCACCCAGCCGGGCCTCGAGCCCCGGGCAGGCCCAGGTCTCAGCCGGGCGGGGCGGGACCCGGGCGCCCGCGTCGGAGGTGGGCGTCGTACGTCGCGACGAGACGCGGGCCGAGCTCCGCCAGTGCCTCGCCTCGGAGCGCCGCCAGCCAGGCCGCCGTTCGCCGGACGTAGGCCGGCTCGTTGCGCCGGCCGGGAACCCCCGGAGGCGCGAGGAACGGCGCGTCGGTCTCGACGAGGAGGACGCCCCCCGGAACGCGCCGCGCCACCTCCGCCGACGCCTCTTCGCCCGCCCGAAAGACGAGGCCCGAGAAGCTGACGAGGCAGCCGAGGGCGACGGCCGCCAGCGCGTAGTCGACGGGGCCGGAGAAGGAGTGGAGAACGACGGGAACCGCCGTCTCCCGGCCGGCCCCAGCGCGCCAGCGCGCCAGGCGCTCGAGGAGGAGGTCCTGGCCGTCTCGCCGGCCCGGCTTCGAGCGACAGTGGAGGACGAGGGGCTTCCCCGTCCGGGCGGCGAGATCGAGGTGCCGGTCGAGGCTCTCGAGCTGGGCCTCGAGCGGCGAGAAGAGCCGATCGAGATCGAGGCCGGTCTCCCCGATCGCGACGACCGCCGGATCGGCGACGAGGGCCTCGAGGCGCGCCCAGTCGGCCTCGCCCACCTTCGCCGCGTCGTGGGGGTGGACCCCGACCGCCGCGTCGACCCAGCCGAGCTCCCGGGCGAGGGCGACCGCCCGTTCGGACGAGGGGAGGTTCCAGCCCGGCACGAGGAGCCGGGCGACGCCGGCCGCCCGGGCCGTCTCGGCGACCGCCGCCGCCTCCGCCCCGAACCGTTCGTGGTTCAGGTGGCAGTGGGCGTCGACGAGCGGCGCCCCAGGTTCCGTCACCGTTCCGCCGGGACCTCCCCCTCGGCCTCGGCCTCGAGGCGCGGGAAGAGCGGCTTTGGCCGGCCCACCCGTCCCGCAACGGCCGCGTACCGTCCCCAGCGGAGCTCGTCGAGGAGCGATGGGCCCCCGTTCCCGTCGGGCCCGTACGGATACGCGTACCCGAGCTGGGCCAGGATCCGCGGCGCCGCGCCCGGCATGAAGGGCGCCACCGCCAGGGCGACGAGCCGGCACGCCTCGACGAGGTCGCCGAGGACCCCCCGGAGCCGAGCGGCGGCCTCCGCGTCGCCCGCCTGGGCCGACCGGGCGAGGACCCACGGCTGCTCGGCGTCGACGGTCCGGTTCGCCCCGCCGACGTACGCCCAGAGCTCGGCCAGCGCCTCGTGGAGGAGGCAGCCCTCGATCCGGTCCCGGACGAGGCCGAGGGTCTCGGCCCAGCCCTCGGCGAGCGGCGACGCACCCGCCGGGCGCGGCGCCGGCCGCTCGCCATCGAGGTAGCGCTGGACCATCGAGACCGTCCGGTTGACGAGGTTCCCGAAGTCGTTCGCGAGGTCGGCGTTGTAGCGGCGGACGAAGCTGTCCCAGGAGACGTCGGAGTCGCGGTCGAAGGCGACCTCGCGGAGGGTGACGTAGCGGGCCCCGTCGGGGCCGAAGGCCCGGACGACGGCCCACGGGTCGAGGAAGTTGCCCCGGCTCTTGCTCATCCGTTCGCCCTGAACGAGGAGCCAGCCGTGGACCCAGACCCGCCGCGGCGCCTCGAGCCCGGCCGACCAGAGCATCGCCGGCCAGTAGATCGTGTGGAAGCGGGCGATGTCCTTGCCGATGACGTGGAGGTCGGCCGGCCACCAGCGGGCGAACATCGCCGGGTCGTCGGGAAAGCCCGCCCCGGTGATGTAGTTGATGAGGGCGTCGTACCAGACGTAGATCGTCCCCGCCGCCGGATCCCAGGAACCGTCCGGCAGCTGGGCCGAGGAGCCGTCCTCGCGGATCGGGAACGGGATTCCCCAGCTCGCCCCAGCTCGGCTGATGGAGAAGTCTTCCAGGCCCTGGCGGATGAAGCCGAGCATCTCGTTGCGCCGATAGTCGGGCTGGACGAAGTCGGGATGGGCCTCGAAGTGGCGCTCGAGGCGCTCCTGGTAGGCCGAGAGCCGAAAGAACCAGTTCCGCTCGCTCAACCACTGGAGGGGGACGTCGGGGTGGTTCGGGCAGATCGTCCCCTTCGCCGTCTCGAGGAGATCGGACGCCGCCTTGAAGCCCTCGTTCGGACAGTACCAGCCCTCGTACGTGCCGAGATAGATGTCGCCGTTGGCGTAGGCCCGCCGAACCATCTCCTGGGCCGCTCGGACGTGGTCGGGGTCGGTGGTCCGGATGAAGCGGTCGGGGGCGATGAGGAGGGCCGCTTCCGCCGCCTTGAAGCGCTCGACCATCTCGTCGACGAAGGCCTTCGGGTGGAGGCCTTGCTCGGCCGCCTTCATGGCGATGTTCACCGAGTGCTCGTCGGTCCCGGTCAAGAAGCGGGTCTCGTCCCCGATCATCCGATGCCAGCGGGCGATGGCGTCGGCGCCGATGACCTCGTAGAGGGTGTGGAGGCCGGGGGCGTTGTTGGCGTAGGCGATGGCGGTCGTGATGTAGAAGCGGTTCGGCATGGGAGCCCGATCGTAGCAGGCCACCCTCGCCGGCTGTACGCCGACCGCCACGGGAGAGCCCCGCTGGTCTGCCGAGCTCGGCCGCCTGCCGTCAGTCCCGGATCGCCCGGATGACGCTCCTCGAGGTCGCCCGCCGCGCCGGCACGATCCCGACGGCGATCCCGAGGACGGCCGTCACGAGGAGACCGAGGCCGGCGGTCGCGAGCGGTGGCGCAGGCACCTGGTCGAGGCCGAGGACGGGGGCGAGGGCGAGCCCGATGGCTGCCCCGCCGGCGAGGGCGATCCCGACACCGAGGAGGCCACCCAGACCGACGGTCACGACCGACTCGAGGAGGACGATGACGAAGATGTCGCGCCGACTGGCGCCGAAGGCGCGGCGGATGGCGAACTCCTTGGTCCGCTGGTCGACCATCGCCAGGGCCAAGTTGACGACCCCGATCCCGCCCGTCACGAGGCTGAGCGCCGCGATCGTCCCGAGGGCGAGCTGGATGATCCGGATGAACTGATCGGCCGCCCGGGGATCGTCGGTCCGCTGGATTTCGGTCCGTACCTCGAGCCGCGAGGCGAGCCCGGTCAGCCGGTCGAGCACAAATCCGGAACGCTCGGGGGCGACCCAGACGAGGAGGAGCAGCTGGCTCGGGGTGTCCGTCCACCGTGCCAGGCCGGCGACCGGCAGATAGGCCCGCGAATACGGCTCACCGTCGTCGACGATCCCGACGACGAGCCCGGCGACCCGGCGGCCCAGGTCGAGGACGACCGGCACCGGCAAGGACGCCTCCTCGGCGAGCCCGACGTCGGCGGCGGCGACTCGGTTCAGGACGAGGACCGGTCCGAGGACGCCCCGGTCGTCGGGCTCGAGCCAGCGGCCGGCGACGAGCCGAAAGCGGCGGACGGCGGCGAGGCTCGGGTCGGTTCCGACGAAGCCGGCCGACTGCCGGGCACCATTCCATTCCAGGAAGCCGTCCGAGCGAAGGACCCGCGCCGTCTCGCCCCCGGCGGCCGTCGCGAGCGCGGCGAGCCGGTCGGCCATCGTCGCCGCATCGACGGGCGCCCAGCTCGGGACCGCGAGACTGACGGCGAAGGTCGCAGGACGGCCGGACTGGCGCTCGAGGATCTCCTGGGCCGCGGCCCGACCGACGTCGCCGATGGCCACGACGAGGCTGACCGAGGCGACGCCGACGACGATGCTGAGCACGCCGAGGAGCACCCGTGCCCGGTGCGCGGCGACGCCATCCAGAGCCGCCAGTAAGAGTCCGAAGAGCCGCATCTCGCCGCCTCAGGCCACGAGGGCCGTCACCTCACGCCTCCGTCAGCGAGCCGTCCGCGAGCCGATACCGCCGATCGGCAAGGCCGGCGACCGCCTCGTCGTGGGTGACGATGAGGAGCGCGCTCCGACCCTCGCGGCACGCCGCGACGAGGACGTCGAGGACCGCCGCCCCGGTTTCCACGTCGAGGGACCCGGTCGGCTCGTCGGCGAGGACGTAGCGGGGGTCGCGGACGAGGGCACGGGCGATGGCGACCCGCTGCTGCTCACCGGCCGAGAGAAGGGCCGGCGGCGAGTCGAGCCGATCGCCGAGCCCGAACCGCTCGAGGAGCTCGATGGCCCGCCGGCGGGCCCGGCGCAGCTCGGACCAGGGGCCGTGCTGGGCCGGCGCCAGCGCGTTCGCGAGCGCCGTCCGGCCTTCGAAGAGGTAGAACTGCTGGAAGACGAACCCGAAGGTTCGACCGCGGAGGGCGGACCGACGGGCGTCGGAAAGGCCCTCGATGCGCTCGCCGTCGACGTCGTACTCACCGGCATCGAAGTCGTCCATCAAGCCCAGGCAGTGGAGGAGTGTGCTCTTGCCCGCCCCCGACCGCCCGACGATGGCGGCGATTTCGCCGGGTGCAACGTCGATGGAGACCGAATCGAAGAGCTGGAGGGGCGAGCCGTTCGGCAGCACGACGCGCTTCCGGCCGCCCCGGAGGCGGAGCATCAGCCGTCAGGGCCCCCCGCCGAGGATGCCGAGGGGATCCTCGGGTGGGACGAGGACCCGATCGCCCTCCGCGAGACCCGCACGGATCTCGACGTTGAGACCATCGGTGAGCCCGAGCCGAACGTCCCGGCGGACGCGGCTCCCGTTCTGGAGGAGCGTGACGTAGCCCTGGTCGCTCTCGCCAGCGACGGCGGTGACCGGGAGGATGAGGACGTCCCGCACCTCGCCGGTGACGACGGCGACCTTCAGCCGCACCCCCGGAAAGGCCCGGATGGCATCGGGGATCCGGCAGCGGAGCCGGACCGGCGCCGCCAGCGGATCCGCCGGGTCTCCCTCGCCGGCACCCAGCTCGACGAGCGGGCAGTCGAAGGGTCCAGGTCCGCGGTCGAGCTTGACGGCGACCGAACGAGGCGCCTCGTAGAAGCGGTAGAGGATTTCGGGGGGCACGACGGCGAGCGCTTCGAGGCGGTCCGTCGGGCCTCCGTCGGCGGGGGGCCGGACGACGACGCCATCGAGAACGACGACGCTCCGGATCGTGCCCCGGGTCACGGTCACCTCGGCAGGACCGGTTGGGCTCGCACCGGGGGAGTCGGGTGCCCCGCGCGGGCCGCGGACCAGCGGGCTGTAGGCGAGGGCGACGACCCCGCTCACGAGGGCCACGACGATGATCGCTGTCGTCCAAGAGGGCGCCCGGCGCCGGATCACGAGCACAGCTTGACGAGTCCGCTCGCGTCACCGAGGCGCGCCCGCTCGACCATGGAGTCCACAAGGCCCCGACTCGCCCGGTCGAAGCTCCGATACACCGACCAGGTGCGGATCTCGTCCCACATCGCCGAGGCGCGGTCGATGGCAGCCTGGTCGTCCTTGGCGATCGCCTCGGCCCAGTAGCGGAACCAGGCGCACATGGCCTGGAACTCTACCTCACTTCGCCCCGCCCCAGGCTGGTAGGCGCCGCCCGGATCGTGGGTGTAGGAGGGGTACGTGGCACCCGGCGGGAGGGGCGTCACCGCCCTGGCGTCCTCGGCTTCGCGGTCG
Source organism: Chloroflexota bacterium (assembly GCA_034434735.1). Taxonomy (GTDB): domain Bacteria; phylum Chloroflexota; class Limnocylindria; order Limnocylindrales; family CSP1-4; genus BPIH01. Next base: position 162 of record DAOTYQ010000281.1, on the reverse strand, counting down.
ATGTCGGCACCGCTGACGAAACCGGCCGGTGGGCCACAGGCGGCGAGGACGAGCGCCAGCCCGGCGAGGGCGAGGGCGACCGTGACCCGGGACCCATTCACGCGCAGCTCTTCACGCGCTCACGAAGACCGCTCGGATCGCCGAGCCGGGCCCGTTCGACGA
>DAOTYQ010000280.1:0-6937 GCA_034434735.1 Chloroflexota bacterium | reverse complement strand
CGACATGGGCGGTCGGCTCGACCCGGCCCTCGACATCATGACCTGGCTCGTCGCCAACGACGTCCCGGCGACCATCTTCCCGACCGGCAAGATCGTCTCGACGACGGCCGTCGGCAAGGCCGTCATCGAACGCGCTGCCGCCCGCCCGGACCTCTTCAGCGTCGGGAACCACAGCTGGGATCACCCGAACTTCACGTCCCTCACCCCGGGCCAGATGGTCGATCAGCTGGAGCGCACCGAGGCGGTCATCGAGCCGATCACCGGGCGTTCGACCCGGCCCTGGTTCCGGCCCCCGTACGGGGCCCAGAACGCGACGGTCCGGAGCGCCGTCGGCGGGGCCGGTTGGAGCTACACGGTCATGTGGGACATCGACACCATCGACTGGAAGCCCGAGTCCGACGGCGGGCCGACGACGGACGACATCGTGGCCAAGGTCCTCTCGCGGGTCCAGGGCGGCTCGATCGTCCTCATGCACCTGGGCGGCTACCACACCCTCGAGGCGCTGCCACGGATCGTCGAGGGGCTCCGGGCGCGGGGGTTCGTCCCGGTCACCCTCGACCGGATGTTCGGTCGCTAGGTCGGCCATGGCAGGTGGGCGCGGGCCGCGGATCGTCGTCACTCTGGCCGCCCCCGGCCGAGGCGGCGGCGGGGACCCAGCCCGAACGGAAGCGGTCAACGCACGCTACCTCGAGGCGATCCGCCGGCACAGCGGCGAGCCGCTGCCGCTCCACGCCCAGATGTCGCCGGACGAGCGGCGGCGGGCCTTCGCGGCCATGGCCGGCCTCCTCCTCTCGGGCGGAGCAGACATCGCTCCGGCGCGGTACGGGCAGACGGCGATGGGAGCCCGCGATGTCGACGAGGCGCGGGACGAGCTCGAGGCCGAGGCGTGGGCGATGGCCGCCGAGCGCGGGCTGCCGGTCTTGGGGATCTGTCGGGGCCACCAGGCGATCAACGTCTTTTCCGGGGGCGGACTCGTCCAGCACGTCGACGGCCACGATCGGCCGTCGTCCGAGCTCGGCCCGGCCGGGCTCGGCCAGCCCGGCTCCGGGTGGGCGCGCGACGCCCTCGGGCGCCCGGAGCGGCGACACGAGCTCCGTCTCGTAGCGGGGACGCGCCTCGCCCGGATCCTCGCCCCGGCCTCGGGAACGGGGCGCTTGGTCGTGAACTCCTCCCACCACCAGGCGGTCCGGCCCGCCGATCTCGCTCCCGGGCTCGTGGCGGCCGGCTTCGCCTGGTCGCCCATCGGCGGGATCGTCGAAGCGCTCGAGGCGGAGGGCGAGCGGTTCGTCGTGGGGGTCCAGTGCCATCCGGAGCGAACCGAGACGACGCCGGCGGCCTTCGAGCGGCTCTGGCGGGTTTTCGTCGACGCCTGCCGGGGCTCGGCCGCCGCTCGCTCCGGGTGACGGGGAGGCAACCCTGGGCCGCTCCCGGTTGGTTCTGCCCCGGCGGTCCGCAGCGGCGACGACGCGGCAGCGGATCATCTCGACCTCGACCCCGAGGGATTCGTAGACCGCTCGCGCGCGGGAGTCCGCGGAGAGAAGCGCCTGGCCGTGCCGGCGGGGAAGGACGACTCGGCCCGCCTCAGGGTCGGTGCCGGTCGGCATCGACGAGTCCGCGGATGAGTGAGGCATCGACCGGGGTGCCGCGAGGCCGGAGGCCCGCGGGATGACCAGGCGTCCCACCCTGTCGACGGTGGCTTGCATGCAATCAGAACGCCAAAGCGATGGGAGCCAGGAGGGAACGAACGCGGAACCCTGGGCCGCCCACAGGCGACGACCATCGGTGCCACAACTCGTCGGCGGGCGACCGAGCGGTCCGCCGCTCCGATCAGCCGAGCAAGAAGGGCGGGACCCAGAGCCTGGCGTAGCCGGCGAACCCGACGACCGTCACCGCCACCAGGATGGCGACGGCCAGCCCCACGACGAGCCGATCGAGCGGGTCGAACCGCAGCTCCCGGAGCCACGTTCGACGGCCCGTCCCGAAGGCCCGCAGGTCCATGGCGTCGATGGTGTCTTCCGCTCCGACGATCGCCCGCATGGTCAGCGGGACGATGAGCGGTGTCGCCTGGCGCAGTCGGGCGATCGGGTTCCGCCGACCCCGCTCCCAGTCGTAGCCGCGGATGCGCTGGGCGTCGATGGTCTCCTGGAAGTCGGCGGCAAGGGACGGCACGAACCGGAACGTGAGGTCGATCCCGACCGCGAAACGGTCGGGCAGCCCCAGCCGGGCGAGAGCGACCCCCAGATCGGCCGGGGCGATGGCGTAGGCGATGGGGAACCCGACGGCGACGAAGGTGACGAACCGAAGGAGCTGGGTCGCGCCGTAGGCGACGGTCTCCGCATAGATCGTCGTCCCTAGCCCGGGGATCCGGAAGAGGGGGCGAAAGGTCCGCGGGTCGAGACCGCCGATCTCGCCACCCGTGAGGAACGTGTTGACGAGGACGAGGAAGCTGACGAAGGCGAGGGCGAAGATCCACTGGCGCCGGACCGCGCGCCACGGAATGGCCGCCGTCCGGTAGTAGAGGAGCGCCAGGACGAGGAGGCCGAGGACGATCCGCGCGTCCCAGACCTGGATGACGGTCGCCGCGGCGCAGACGCCGACGACGAGGGGCACCCGAGGGTCGCGGCGGGCGAGCCACGACCCTCGGGCGAGATAGCGCGGGGCGACGATCATCGCCGACCGAGGGCCGGCGCGGGCCGCCGACGCCGATCGTCCTCGGGGTCGCTCAGCGCCCCAGCGACTCCCGGAGCGGCTCCCAAGCCGCGACGAGGATCGGCGTCAGGATGACACCAGCGAGGACGTCGGCGATCACCACCGGGACGTAGCTCGCGGTGATCACCGTCTCGAGGCTGTTGCCGAAGACCCAGATGTCGGTGACGACGAAGAGGAAGCCGATCACCACCGCCACCGCCGCCACGACTGCCGAGCCGACGATCTTCGAGCCGCCGAGGGTCGCCAGCGTGCCCGCGCCGAGCACGCCGGCGATGAGCCCGACGAGCCCGTTGGCGATGCTCCAGTTCCAGGCCGTCAGGAGCCCGTAGCCCGTCAGCTGGTCGATGATCGCGTTGCCGACGAGCCCTGTGAAGAGCCCCACGATCGGCCCGAAGGAGTAGCCGAAGAAGGTGACGATCGCGAAGGCCGGTCGGACGGTGACGTTCTGCGTCCCCGGGAGCAAGAAGCTGAAGAGCCCGAGGACGCCGTAGAGGGCCGCCCCGATGGCGGCATAGACGATGACCCGCGACGAAACCTCCCAGAGGCCGGGTCGTTGGACCTGCAGTGTTGCCATGTCCTTACTCCCTCCGATCTATCCACGGAACCCGGTGGTCCAGCACGGGGTCGTCCAGCCCACCCGCCGAGCGCTCCTGGGCGACGATGCGGCGGGCGAGCGTCTCCGCATCGAGAAAGCGCCCCTCGCTCATGCGCCACCGGGCGTTCGCTCGCATGAGCGAGGTGACGTGCAAGTTGCACGCCCGCCAGCGCTCCTCGTCCTCCGTCACCCGGGCCGGGGGGCCGTCGGCGACGACCTGCCCGTCCCGAAGGAGCAGGATACGGTCTGCGTGCGTCAATGCAAGATCGACGTCGTGGGTGATGAAGTACGTGCTCTCCAGCCCGCCGATGTCGGCCACCTCGGCCATGAAGCGTCGGGCCGTCCGATAGTCCTGGCCGGCCGAGGGCTCGTCGAGAACGAGGGTCCGCGGCTCGAGGGCGAGGGCGATGGCGAGCGCCAGCCGCTTCTGCTGGCCGAAGGAGAGGGTGAGCGGCGGCCGCTCCAGGATCCCCTCGATCCCATCGAGCATCGTCTGCCGCAGGACCCGAGCCAGGAGCTCCGTCTCTCTACCCACGGCCCGTCCGAGGTTCCGCGGACCGAAGAGGAGCTCCTCCCGAACCGTCCGAGCGAAGAGCATCTGGCTTGGGCTCTGGAAGACGAACCCGAAGATGGTGGCCAGCTCAGCGACGGTCCGCGTCCTCGTCGAGACCCCGTCGACGAGGACCTCCCCGGCCTGGACCGAGACGAGCCGCATCGCCGTCCGGAAGAGGGTCGTCTTGCCCGAGCCGTTTGGGCCGAGGACGGCGATCGTTTCCCGGGCTCCGAAGCGGGCGTCGAGGCGACGCAGGACGGGGCGCTCGCCGAGGGCGACGTCGACGGCCCGAAACTCGAGCCTCGGCGGTTCGGTCGGCTGCTGGCTCCCCCGAGCGGCGGCGCCGTCTCCGAGCCGGCCAGGATCGACGGGGCCGGACGCAGCCTGCCCTCCCATTCGGCGGACGCGCTCGAGGACGACCTCGAACGGGAGCTTGACCGCGGCCGGATCGGCGACCCGGAGGAAGCCGGCCGGCGGCCCCTCGTAGGCGACGCGTCCGGCGTCGAGGTAGAGGACCCGGTCGGGTTCGAGGGCGAGCGCCTCTTCGACCCGGTGTTCGACGAGGACGACGGCCCGACCGTCACCGACGAGGCGGCGGAGGATCTCGACGAGCCGGTCGGCCGTGGCCGGGTCGAGGTTTGCGAGCGGCTCGTCGAGGACGAGGACGGCGGGCTCCATCATGAGGATCCCGGCGACCGCGACGAGCTGCCGCTCCCCGCCGGAGAGGGCCGCCGTCTCGCGGCCCAGGAGGTGCTCGATGCCGACCCGCGCCGCGACGGTCGAGAGCCGCCGCCGGATCTCGGCCGGCGGGAGACCGAGGTTCTCGGGCCCGAAGGCGAGCTCGGCCTCGACCGTCGCCCCGACGATCTGGCGAGCTGGGTCCTGGAGGACGGTGCCGACCGTCCGGGCGATGTCCCGGAGACGGAGCTCCCGGGTCGAGCGCCTTCGGATCAGGACGTCGCCGTGCTGCTCGCCCGGGTAGGCATGGGGGACGAGCCCGTTGATGGCCCGGATGAGCGTGCTCTTGCCGCAGCCCGACGGCCCCGCAACGAGGGTGACCGAACCGGGCTCTACCGTCAGGGAGATGTCGCGGAGGGCGAACTCGGTCGCGCGCCGATAGCGGAAGGAGAAACCGTCGACGAGGACGAGGGGCGACCCGGACTCGTCGGTCGGCGGCGAATGGTCGCTCACGGCCGTGCCGCCGCCGGCGGCGTCGACGCCCGACGGGAGAGGCCGACGAGCATCCCTCAGCTCGACATCCCTCAGGCCGGCTCGATCCGGACCGGGAGCCCGACGGCGAGACCGAGCCGGTCAGCGATGCTGCCCTGGTTCTCGGAGACGGCGAGCTGGCCGGCCGAGGAGCGGTAGAGGAGTGGGCTGCCGGGCGGGACCTCGCCGAAGGTGCGCTGCCAGGTCAGCTCGAGGATCCGAGGGCCGGCCGGCCGAGGGGCGATCGTCGGATCGGCCGCCCCGGCCGAGGTGCCGGACCCGCCGAACGAGAGTCGGAGCCGACGCCCGGCCGCGAGCGGGCCGATGGCCGCCTCGAGATCCGTCGGGGTCCCCGCCAGGTAGGCGTTCCCGAAGCCGTCGATGAAGACGATCGCGGTCTCGAGCCCCCCGGCGACGGCCACCGGTTCCGGCTGCGGCAGGCGGACGAGCTCCGCCGCGGGGATCGTCGGGCCCACCGCCTCGAAGGGGACGCCCGTCGCCAGATGGGCCGCCATCGGGGCGAAGATGTCGCGGCCGTGGAAGGTCGAGGAGATCGACTCGCGACAGAGGGCCGGATTGGCCAGGAGCCGGGCCTCGACGATGCCACCGAGCGCCTCCGCTGCGGGCACGAGAAGCCCGTTGTCCGGCCCGATGAGGACATCCCCGCGAGCCGCCCGCAGGCCCACCGGGCGGCGCTCGGTGCCGACCCCCGGATCGACGACCGCGACATGGATGCCGACCGGCAGATACGGCAGCGCGAAGACGAGCCGCCAAGCTCCGTCGTCGATGGCGAACTTGCGCACGTTGTGGCTCACATCGACGATGGTCGCCTCGGGGCAGATGCCGAGCATGACGCCCCGGCAGACGGCCACCGCCACGTCTGGGCCGAAGTCGGTGAGGAAGCTGATGAAGGGCCGCATGGCTGCCGATCATACGGTCGGCGGCGCGTCCGCGGAGGCGATCGGCCCTCATCCCCCAGACGGCCCGAAGCGGCGCCGGAGGAGGAGAGCGCCGCTTCGGGGTCGGTCCGGCGGCGGAGGAGGGACGCCGTCGGCGGGATCTTCGGTTGTCGGTGCCGCCGACCCGCGCCGGGTCTTGCGGCAGCCGTGCGGCCCCCGGTCAGGTTCTCGGCGGCGCGACGTCGTCGAGGCCGGTCGGGAGGTCGCCTCGGCCGAGCTGGCCCCGCCGGTGGAGCTCGCGGAGGAAGAGGAGCTGGTTCAGTTCGCGGAGCTGCCAGGGCCGTTCCCCCACCGGAAGCCCGCACAGGAAGGCGGTCAGGTTCGCCGCTTCGGCTTCCGACAGCCCCCGCAGGAGGAGGAGTCGAAAGACGGCCCGGGTCGAGGCCGAGACCGCCGCCGGCGGCGTACCGGGCCGATCCATCGGCCCGGCCGGCGTCGTGACCCAGGCGCCGGTCGCGACGGGCTCCTTCGATGGGCGGCCGGCGCGCGAACGGCCCCTGGTCCTCGGCCAGCTGTCGCCGTCCGGGCGGACCGCGCGAAGGCCGCCGTCGCTCGGGACGGCTCGCTTGCGAGGCCGTTCGGGATGTCGCCGTCGCTCGTCGACCACCGGCTTCACCTGTCGAGCTGCCGTGGGAGGAGGGCCTCCCGGCCGACCGGGGCGGACCGGTTCGTTGCGGTCCGGTGCGGTCGATTCGATCCTGCCGCGCTCGAGGGCGATCTTCGATGACCCCAAGGTACCGATCCCGTCGGTACTCTCGATCGGCCAGCGCCGCGCGGTCGGCCATGCGGCGCAATGTGGGCGCGGGCGAGCGACGCTGCGGGGGCGCCCCGTACACTCCGGGGCGCAATGCGCGTCCGCCAACTCGAGCTCCGCCTCCTCGCCGCGGCGCTCACCGGCGGCTGGGCGGCGAC
>DAOTYQ010000279.1:0-2094 GCA_034434735.1 Chloroflexota bacterium | reverse complement strand
CGACGAGGACCGCCGAATCGTCGGCGGCGATCGCGGCGACGAGGGGAAAGGCATCGGGGTGGGGTGGCTCCCAGGCGGCGACGACCTCGGCGTGACCGGGCCCCACGACGCGGACGAGCCGGGCATCGGCCGAGGACCCTGGCTCGTCCACGTCTTCGACGACCCAGATCGCTCGGCCGTCGGCCGTCCATTCGGTGGGTCCGGAGCGGTCCCACCAGCGGACCGGCGCTTCGCCCGGACCGAAGCTGACGGCGATCCCACAAGCGCCCCCGGGAGGGTGTTCGGGACAGTCGGGGCCGACGACGCCGCCGTGGGCGGGCCGCCGCGGGAGACCGGTCGGCGAGAAGGTCGGGGGAGTGGGCCCAGCGAGGGCGCGGAACGTGCCGTCGATGGCGAGCACCCCGGGGATCCATTCCTCCCGGCCGGGGTCCCAGCGCGCGGTGCTGAAGCCGCTTCCGTCCGCCAGCCAGCTCCCGTCGCCGAGACCACCCTCGCCGAGCGCGACCCCCTCCGGGATGGGGACCGTCGACTCCACCCCACCGTCCGGATCGAGGAGCCGGAGCGTCCGTCCGACGAAGTAGGCGAGGCGGCCGTCAGGCCCCCAGGCCGCCGAAGTGTCGACGAGGACCCTCGGTGGACGTCCCGGGGCGCGCAGGTCGTAGACGAGGATGGCGTAGCGGTCGGTGATGGTGACGGTCCCGGAGTTGCGCGGCTCGACGAACTTCCCCTGGATGGGAACGGTGAGGTATCGGGCGCCGTCGAACCGAACGGCCTCGACGAGGGCGCTCACCTCGTCGGCAGCGCCGAAGACGGTCGTGACGTGGTACTCCGCGACCCGGCCTCGGTCGCCATCCGGACCGACGACGTCGACGACCAGGAGCGGCGCGCCGCGGTACGTTCGGGTGTAGACGACGACGCCGGCACCCGGCGTGTCGAGCGATGCCCTGCCCGTCGCCGCCGGCGTCGGCTCGCTGAAGGCGAGGGGGTCTCGCGTGACGACGAGTCGCCAGGCTGCCCGCCGGTCGACGGTGACGTAGACCGGGGTGACGTAGACCGGCGGGTTGCCCTCGGTCTGGACCTGGAACGTCGCCAGGCGAGGTCGGCCGTCGCAAGGGGTGGCTCCGGGGGCGGCGACGAGCCGCTTCGTCCCCTCTTCGCCGATGGCGTAGGCGAAGCTCCCCGGCCCACTGCAGACCCAGGCGACCCCGTAGGAGGCGGCCAGACCCACGTCGCCCACCCACCGTCGGGCGACCGTCCCCGTCGGCGAGCCCGCCTCGGCGAGGTCGATGGCGACCTTCCCGGAGGGGAGGGCCGGCAGCGACGGTGGAGCGGGGATCGCGCTCGGTGTGAGAGAGGGCGGCCTGGTCGGACGAGGTGGCGTCGCGGCGGTCGTCGGGCCGCCCGACGGGGCCGGTGTCGGGACGGCGTCGCGGGAACCGGTACTGGAGAGGGCGCCGAGGAGGCCGCCCAGGAGCACAGCCGCGACGGCGACGACCGCCACCGACCGTCGGCGGGCGGCTCGGCGCCGGCGCTCGGCGTAGGCAGCCACGACGCGCTCGGGCGGGATCTCCACGGCGAGGACCGCCTCGCGCAAGATGCGCCCGAGGAGCCCGACGAGCGGATCGGGCTGGGTCGGGGGCGAAGCGCCATCGGGGGACGAAGCCCCATCGGCGGCCGCAGCGCGATCGGCGGCCGCCGAGGCGACCCCCGGGTCGAGCTCTGCCCCCGAGCCGAGCTCTGCTCGAAGGCGGTCGAGGGCCGTTCGGAGCTCGGACGTCCCCGTGCTCGGGGGACCGAGGATCGCCGCGACCTCGGCCTCCGGACAGCCCGCGTAGCCGTGGAGGACCACGGCCGCGCGCTCGCGGGGCGGGAGTCGGCTCACGGCGTTCGAGACCGTCGCCCGGGTGGCGAGATGGGTCGGCTCGCCGAAGCCACCGACCGGCTCGTCGACGACCTCGATCGCCACGACCCGCCGGCGGCGCCGCAGGGGGGCGAGGGCACGCTGCGTCGCAATTCGAAGGAGCCAGGCCCGGAGGGTCGCAGCGTCGCGCAGCTCGGCGCCTCGGTCGAGGGCGATGAGGAGCGTGTCGACGA
>DAOTYQ010000278.1:0-9607 GCA_034434735.1 Chloroflexota bacterium | reverse complement strand
CGCTCGGAGAGGAAGCCGTAGCCCGGGTGGATCGCCTCGGCGCCGGTCCGCAGGGCGGCCTCGACGATGGCCTCGATTCGGAGGTAGCTCTCCGTCGGGGGCGGCGGACCGATCCGCACCGCCACGTCGGCGAGCCGGACGTGGCGGGCCGCTGCGTCGGCGTCGCTGTAGACGGCGACGGTCTCGATCCCGAGCTCCCGGCAGGCACGGATGATCCGCACCGCGATCTCGCCGCGGTTGGCGACGAGGAGGCGACCGAACGGCGGCGAGCCAGCCGGCCGCGACCGCGGCCGGGCGTCGCCCCGATGGGCGGCCGTCATCGGCCCGCCCTCGGCCGCCGACACCCCGAACCGACCGGGCCGTCTTTGCGCAAAGACGGCCGGCCGGCGCGCTGCGGCGCCGACCCGATCACCGAGCCGGCAGCCTCGACGCCGTTGACGATCGTCCCCGTGAGCTGGGTGCGCTCCGCGGGTCGCAGATCAGAGCGGGATGTTGCCATGCTTCTTGCGGGGATTCGTGTCGCGCTTGTCGGCCAGCATCTCGAGGGCCCGGATGAGACGCGTCCGCGTCTCCGACGGCCGAATGACGTCGTCGATGTAGCCGCGGGCCGCCGCCACGTACGGGTTGTTGAACTCGGCCTCGTACTCCGCCACCAATCGGGCCCTGGTCGCCGCCGGGTCGGCGGCCTTGGCGATCTCGTCGCGAAAGATGATGTTCACCGCCCCCTCCGCTCCCATGACCGCGATCTCGGCGGTCGGCCAGGCGAAGTTCATGTCGCCCCGAATGTGCTTGCTGCTCATGACGTCGTAGGCGCCGCCGTAGGCCTTGCGGGTGATGACCGTCACCTTGGGGACCGTCGCCTCGCAGTAGGCGTAGAGCAACTTCGCCCCGTGGCGAATGATCCCGCCGTGCTCTTGAGCCACCCCGGGCAAGAAGCCCGGCACGTCGACGAAGGTGACGAGGGGGACGTTGAAGCAGTCGCAGGTCCGGACGAAGCGCGCCGCCTTCACCGAGGCGTCGATGTCGAGGGCGCCGGCGAGGACGGCCGGCTGCTGGGCGACGACGCCGACGCTTCGACCGCCGAGATGGGCGAAGCCGATGATGATGTTCTGGGCCCAGGCCGGCTGGATCTCGAGGAAGGCACCGTCGTCGACGAGCCGAGCAATGACGTCCCGCATGTCGTAGGGCTTGCGCGGATCCTCGGGGATGATCTCGTCGAGGGCAGGGTCGGCCCGGTCGGGCGGATCGGCGGTGGGCCGAAACGGCGGGTCGGCGAGGTTGTTCTGGGGAAGGTACGAGAGGAGCTGCCGGACGGTGTCGAGGGCGCTCGCCTCGTCGGGGGCGGCCAGGTGGGCGACCCCACTCTTCGTCGTATGGGTCGTCGCGCCGCCGAGGAACTCGCTGTCGACCTCCTCGTGGGTCACCGTCCGAACCACGTTCGGCCCCGTCACGAACATGTAGCTCGTGCCCTCGACCATGATCGTGAAGTCCGTCATCGCCGGCGAATAGACGGCGCCGCCGGCGCAGGGGCCCATGATGACCGAGAGCTGGGGGACGACCCCCGAGGCGAGGACGTTGCGGAGGAAGATCTCGGCGTAGCCGCCGAGGGAGGCGACGCCCTCCTGGATCCGGGCACCACCCGAATCATTGAGGCCGATGATCGGGGCCCCGACCTTCATCGCCAGATCCATGATCTTGCAGATCTTCTCGGCGTAGGCCTCCGAGAGCGAACCGCCGAAGACCGTGAAGTCCTGGCTGAAGACGAAGACGAGCCGACCGTCGATGGTCCCGTGGCCGGTCACGACCCCGTCGCCGAGGATCCGCTCCATCTCGAAGCTCGTCGTCCGATGGGTGACGAAGGCGTCGAGCTCGACGAAGGACCCCGGATCGAGGAGGAGATCGAGGCGCTCCCGGGCCGTGAGCTTGCCGGCCGCGTGCTGGCGATCGATCCGCTCCTGGCCGCCGCCGAGGCGCGCCTGGGCTCGCAGGCGTTCGAGGGTCTCGAGTCGCTCCCGGTTCGTCGGCACCGCCGCCTCCCTCCGATTGGACTGCTCGTGTCCTTGCGCAAAGACAGGCCGCCATGATAGAGGCACCGCCGACCCGAGGCCTGCCCCGGTCCGGCTCGTCCCACCCGCCGAGCCGACCCCGCGCCCGTCCGCCGGCCGTTCGCCGTCGACCGCGCATCCCCAGCCCATCGGCCGGATATCCACAGGAACGGTGAACAACTCCACGAAGCTGTGGATAACCCGGCTGCCCCACCGGGCAGGGGCTGCGCTAGGATGGGTCGGCGGCAACGGGCCCGGCCCCGCCGAGCAGCCGGGGGTCGCGGCTCGGGCCGCCGGACCGCAGAACGCCATGGAGGCGGAGCGCACGAGCGACGAGGTGATTCCCGGGTGACACAGGTCATCGCCATCGCGAACCAGAAGGGCGGGGTCGGCAAGACGACGACGGCGATCAACCTCGCCGGCGCCCTCGCCGAAGCCGGCTATCGGGTCCTCTGCATCGACATGGACCCCCAGGCGAACCTCACCGCCGGCCTGGGCATCAACCTCAACACCGTCGAGCGATCGATGGCCGACGTCCTCTCCGACGGCCGGGCGACCCTCGACGAGATCATCCTGCCGACCGAGGTCGAGGGGATCGACGTCGCGCCAGCCCACATCGACCTCGCCAGCACCGAGGGGGAGCTCTTCACGATGCTCGGTCGTGAGTCGATCCTCCGCGACGCCATCGCCGGCCGGGTCGACCGCTACGACTACGTCCTCATCGACTGCCCGCCGAACCTCGGCCTCCTGACCGTGAACGGCCTCGTCGCCGCCGACAGCGTCATCATCCCGGTCCAGACCCAATACTACGCGATGAAGGGTCTGAACAACCTCGTCAAGGTCATCAACACGATCCGCACGAAGTTGAACCGGGACCTTCGGATCCTCGGCCTCCTGCCGACCTTCTTCGACAGTCGGACGAACCTCGCCCGGGACATGCTCGAGGAGCTCCGGGTCGTCGGCAACCACCACGTCTTCAAGACCATCGTCCGCAACACCGTCAAGCTCGGTGAAGCGCCGCTGGCCGGACGCCCGATCACGACCTACGCCGCGGCCTCCGATGCGGCGAACACGTACCGCGACCTTGCCCGGGAGGTGATCGACCTTGCCACGCCCTGACTTCCGGGCCGCCGCCGCCCGGCGCCTCTCCGAGGAGCGCGAGCTCTCCCCCGCCATCGTCAGCCTCCTCTCCTCGGAAGGGGCCGGCCGAAAGCAGGGCGTCCGGATGATCCCCCTCGATCGAATCGAGCCGAACCCGGACCAGCCGCGGATGGAGTTCGACGAGGCCTCCCTCGACGAGCTCGCCGCCTCGATCCGCGAGCACGGCGTCCTGCAGCCGATCCTCGTCCGGCCCCGCGAGCAGGGCCGTTACCAGCTCGTCGCCGGAGAACGCCGCTGGCGGGCCTCGAAGCGGGCCGGGCTCGAGTCGATCCCCGCTCTCATCGAGGACATCGACGACGACACCGCCCTCGAGATCGCGATCATCGAGAACCTCCAGCGCGAGGACCTCTCCCCCCTCGAGGAGGCGATGCTCTACGACCGGATGGTCCGGGAGCACGGCTACTCGATCCGCCGCCTCGCCCAGAAGCTCGGCAAGGACAAGGGCTACCTGGAAAACCGCCTCCGGCTCGCCGACGCACCGCCGGAGATCAAGGAGCTCGTGTCTGTACGCAAAGACACCCTCTCCCATGCCTACGAGCTCCTGAAGGTCAGCGACCCGAAGAAGCGCCGGCGGCTGGCCGAGCAGGTCGCCCGGGGCGAGCTGAGTCTCGTCAAGCTCCGGGAGCGGATCGAGGGTGGGCGTCGCCGCCGAGGCGGTGACGGCGAACCGGGTGCCGAGGCCGCGGCTGTAGCTGGCACCGAGCGCGACGACGGTCAGCCCGCTGAGGCCATCGAGTGGGCGACCCCGGCGCCAGCGGCACCGCTCCGTGACGACTCGCTCCTGGCGGCGAAGCGTCAGCTCGCCGAGGCCGTCGAGGAGCTCGTCGGGGTCCTCCAGAACCCAGCCGTCCTGGCCGCCATCGGCGAAATCGACCGGGCGAACCTCGCCAAGTATCTCACCATCGCCAAGCTCAAGCTCGAGAACGCCATCGCCCTCGTTCGTGCCGGCGCCCGCGGCGACGATCGGGCCCGCTGAGCGTCGACCGAGCGAGCCGGCCCGCCGCGGCCTGGGGTCCGGGCCGTCGACGGCGTCGAAGCTGGGGGCCATCGACGGCGGAACCTGCCGGCCAAACGAAACGGGCGGGCCGGAGACCGGCCCGCCCGTCGGCGTGCTCGCTGCTTCTTCGGCTAGGGCCGACCGGCGCCTTCGGGCTTGCCGGCCGCCGGGTGCGTCGGCTTCGTCGGCTTCAGGCGCCCGCCGTTGGCGACCGCCTCTGCGGGCGCCGCGGCCCCGGGCTCGACGAGCCCCCGCGCGACGGCGGAGACGTAGGCGCCGTGGTTCGCCCAGCCGTCGGGCGTCTCGCCCTGGGCTGCCTGGGAGACGACAGCCCCATGGTTGTCGGGATGCTCGCCGTCCTCGGCGGGCTCCGGCGACTCGGCCGGCTCGTCCTCGGCCTCATCCTCGTCCGTCGGGGCCGGCGCCGGGAGGTCGAGCTCCGGCGGCCCGGAGGCAGGGACGGTCAACCCCGAGGCCTCACCGGCGGTCGCGAGGCCACCGTCGGCGGCGGGCGGCGGATCGGCGCCCAGGACGACCCCCGCCGACAGGGCGAGGGCGGCCAGGGCGACGAGGAGGGTTCGCGGTCGGTACACGATGGACGGTCCTCCCCATCTGGATTGGGATGGCGACGGATCATTCGGCGACACCGGCGGGAGCCGGCTCACTCCCGACAACGAACGGACGGCCTCCGCGTTAGGGTCCGCCGAGCGACCCCGGCGCACCGCAGCACCGCCCGGGCGACGAGCGCCGGCCAGCCCGCTCGGACGGTCCCCACCGACCGCAGGCCGGCGAGATCACCCATCCGTTCGGCCCGAGGACTGGCCGGCCCGCGCTCAGAGGGCCCCCACTTCCCGCAGGGAAGCGAGCCAGCCGACCGCCACGACGGCGAGCCCGACGGCCTGGACCTCCCAGGCCCGACCGGCCGCCGGCAGGAGGAGACCGACGGCGAGGAGGGCGACCCCGATCCCGAGCATGGCCAGCCCGACGCCATCGCCGCCCCAGCTGGCGAGACCACCGAGGAGGATGCCGAGGGCGACGGCGTGCGCGGCGGCGGCGACGGCGGGCCCGAACCGCCCGAGCCGGAGGGCGATGGTCGGGACGCCGCCGACCTGGTCGGCGGCCGCGTCCCGGAGCCCGTTGCCGACGGCGAGCCCGAGCCCCGCGGGCACGGCCGCCGCGGCCAGGCCGAGGATGGGGGTCGGAAGGACGCCCGCGCCACCGAGCCAGCCGTAGATAGGGACGAGCGGCAGACCGAGGACGAAGGCGAGCCAGCCGAGGCCGAGCGATCGGAGCCAGAGGTCGTAGGCGAGGCCGAGGCCGAGCCCGACGGCGGCGAGGCCACCGACGGCCGGGTTCACCGAGGCAGCCAGGACGAGCCCGCCCAGGCCGGAGCCGGCGGCGAGCAGCCGAGCCGAGCGCACGTCGACGAGGCCGAGGGGGATCGGCTTCTGTCGCCCGGCCGTGGCATCGCGCTCCGCGTCGACGAGATCGTTCGTCGCCCCGATGGCGAGCTGGAGGGCGGTCATCGCCACCCCGAGCCGGACCGCCTCGGCGGGCGCAGCGCCGGCGACGGCGGCGATCGCTCCGGCCGCGAGGCCGTTGAGGACCGATGGGCCCGGGTGGCCGACCCAGACGAGCCCGAGGAACCGGCGAAGGATCCCCGTGCCGGCCCTAGACGTAGACGAGCTCCTCGAAGTTCGCAACGAGGTAGTCGATGAGCCGCTCGCGGGCGGCTGGGACCGTCGCCCGGAGGCCCGGCACGATGGCGTGAAGGGTGATCGCTGGCACGATGAGGCGCCCGGCCGGGTCGCGCCCGACGACGGCCGGCGGTCCGCCGCCGGCTGCGAACACCCGTTCGAATTCGTCCTCCCCGAGGCCGGTCGTTCGGAGGACGTCTTCGACGACTCGGCCGACGCCTCGGCGGATCGCGACGTCCCGCATGAGCTCGGCGGCCCAGGCATCGAGCTGCTCGTCCGACTGCTCGGCGAGTCGGGCGCGGTACTCCTCGGGGCTGGCGGAAAGGCCGGTGACGGTCACGGATCCCTCCTGCGATCGCTGGTGCTGGGCCCGAGTATGCCAGCCTCTCGGTCGCCGTGTCCGGGCCGCCGGCCGGCGGGCCAGACGTTGAAGAGCTCGGTCACCCAGCGCCCGACCGGACCGGGCGGCGGCGGTTCCGGGGCGTCCGCCACGAGGTCGAGGAGGCGAGCCCGGCAGGCCTCGGTGAGCGCCGCCGCAGCGAGCCGGGGCGCCCGGTCCGGCGGCGGGGAGAGCGGGTCGCCGATCCGGATCCGGACGCGGCGCCCGAGGGCCAGCCAGCTCGTCCCGACGACGGCGACCGGCACGAGGGGGACCCCGGCCCGGACGGCCAGGTAGGCCGGACCATCGAGGAGGGGCAGGATCTCCCGCTCCCGGGCGTGGATTCGCCCCTCGCCGGCGATGGCCAGCCGGTCGCCCCGGGCGAGGATCGCCTCGGCCCGTCGAAGGGCCGGGAGCGGTCGGCCGGGCGGCGCCGGGACGGCAAGGGCCGACCAGCGCATGAGTCGGTTCCGGAGGCCGCGCGACATGTCGGCCTCGAGCGGTCCGAAGAAGTAGGTCGTCGGTCGCGCCGGCAGCGCAGCAAGGAGAATGATCGGGTCGGCCCAGTTGGCGTGGCTGAAGCAGAGGACGGCCGCTCCGGGCGGCAGCCGCTCGAGCCCCTCGACCCGAACCCGCAGATACGCCCCGACGAGGATCCGAGCGACGAGCCGAGCGAGGCGTTGCCGAAGGCGGATCACGCCCGCGCTCGCCGCCTTGGGGACGGACGCGGCCGTCATTAGCCCCCGGCCGCGCTGGGACGCTCGCGCCGCGCTGCCGCCGGCGGCCCGGCCTCCTCCCCCGTCCAGCGCCCGTCGGCGGCATCGAGGAGCCGCCGGACGAAGAGGACCACCCGATCCGCCTCGGCGTCGACGCCTCGCAGGACGACTCCTTCGACCTGGGTGCTGACCAAACGATGACCACCCTGTGCCTCGACGGCGAGGTCGCCGATCTGGACCCGGGGCCAGCGGACGAGCTTGGCCGCAACCCGCGGACCCTCGCCGGGGACGTTGACCCGGACCGCACACTCGACGAGGCCCGCCGCGGTTGGCGCGAAGAGCGTCCAGCGCACCGAGGGGTCGTCACCCCAGACGACCCAGCACTCCGGATCGCGCCCGGCCCCGAGACTCGCCAGGACCGGCTCGAGAACCCCAACGACCTTCGGCGTCACCGCGTCCTTCGTCGGCGCCGTCGTCCGCCACTCGCTGAAGCGCATCGTGATCCCCCTTTCTTCACCACCGGGAGGCTAGCACGGCCGGCAGCCGACTTGAGGTCCAACTCGCGATCGGCGATGATGACCGCGCGTCCAGCGGACCCGTCGACCGAGCCTTTCGACCCCAAAAGGAGACCCTGCCCTGATCCGTCTCGACCGCCACCTCCTCGGCTGGGGCGTCTTCTTCATCGTCCTCGGTCTCGTCCCCCTCGCCATCCGCTCCGGCCTCCTGCCCGCCGACCTCCGCTGGTGGGAGCTCTGGCCGCTCCTCCTCATCGGCTGGGGACTCTCCCTCGTCCTCCGCAGGACGCCCCTCGCCGCCCTCGGTGGACTCCTCGTCGCGGCGACCTTCGGGGCGCTGCTCGGCGGTCTGGCCTCCGCCGGGATCGACGTCGGCCGCATCGGGGGCGCCTGCGGCCGGCCGGAGGGTCCGCCCTTCCCGAGTCGATCCGGAACCTTCGCCGGGTCCCGGGCCACCGTCGAGCTCGAGCTGAGCTGCGGCGAGCTCGTCGTCGAGGGGCTGCCGGGGTCGGGCTGGACCGTCTCGGGGACGGCGCCAGCCGATCGCCCGCCCGAGATCGAGGCCGGCGCCGACCGGCTGGCGGTCCGCTCCGAACCGGGCCGCCGAACCGTCGTCTGGCCCTTCGACGAAGCCGAAGCTTGGCGGGTCGCTCTGCCGACCGACGTCGCCCTCGACCTCGCGATCACCCTGGACGCGGGGAGCGCCACCGTCGACCCCGGCGCCGCGGCCGTCGAAACCGCCTCGCTCACCCTCAACGCGGGCAACGCCACCCTCGACCTCGACGCCGCCCAGCTCCGTTCGCTCGCGACGACCGTCAACGCCGGCTCCCTCCTCGTCCGGCTCCCGGCCACCGACGTCCGCGGCAGCCTGACGGTGAACGCTGGCTCCATCGCCATCTGTGCCCCGGCCGGCGTCGGCCTCCGCTTCACGACGACGGACAACCCGCTCGGCAGCTACGGCTTCGCGGAGGCCGGGTTGACCCGCTCGGGGAACGTCTGGACGAACGCCGCCTACCTCACGGCAACGACCCGGATCGAGCTGGCGACGACGGCGAACGCGGGCTCGATCTCGCTCAATTCGGAGGCATCCTGTCGATGACCGACGAGCGCCCCGAGCGACCCTCCGCGGGGGAGCAACTCCCTGGAGAACCGATCCCCGCCCCCGGCGCCGAACGAGAGCCACCCGTCTCTCCGCCCGCGGCCCCGCCGACGACCGCCGAGGGCGGCCCGCCCGGCGGAGGCGGTCCGGGGCGGCCCCGGCGCCGGGAGCGACCGGGCGTGCCGATTCTCGGGATCGTCCTCGTCCTCCTCGGCCTCGGGCTCCTCGTCGAGCGCCTGGCCCCCGGGCTCGAGCTCGGTCGCCTCTGGCCCTACGGCGCCGTCGCCCTCGGCCTCCTCCTCGTCGTCGCCTCCGTCCGCGACGGTGGCGATGAGGGCGGCTGAGCCTCTTCGGACGGGCCCTCCGGGCCGACCATCGGGCCCGCCACCGTCGGCGAACGCCGGCGCCGGGCGAGGGCCTTCACCCGCTTGAGCCGGTAGCGGTCCTCGCGCTCCCGCTGCTCGAGGGCGAAGGCGATGGCTCGCCGCTCCGCCTCGAGGGCCGGCACGAC
This sequence comes from Chloroflexota bacterium, assembly GCA_034434735.1. Taxonomy (GTDB): domain Bacteria; phylum Chloroflexota; class Limnocylindria; order Limnocylindrales; family CSP1-4; genus BPIH01. Next base: position 487 of record DAOTYQ010000278.1, on the reverse strand, counting down.
CCGCGTCCGGAGGGCGTTCACCCGGGCCGACGTCCGCCGGATCTCCCGGGCCAGGCGCCGGACCCGGACCTCGAGGGTGGCGACCCGGACGGCGACGGTGAGCATCTCCTCGAACTGCGTCGCGGCCAGCTCGAGGGCGGGCCCCGAGAGCTCGACGGCCCGACCCCGATCGATCGGCCGACGGACGAGGCCGCGAGGCTCGACGATGGGGACGGGGACGCCCATGACCCGGGCCGGCTCGACGATGACGTTCCGGCCGACGCCGGCTCCGGCGGCCGCGGCGGCGACGGTCTCGAAGCCCGCCCAGACCCGCGCCTCCTCGAGGGCGGACCGGGCCGCCGCGGCGGCGGCGTCGAGCTCGGCGTGGGCCACCGCGACGACCCGGACCTCGCGGTAGAGCTCGCGGAGGAGGGCGTCCCGCTTCTGCTCGAGGACCCGCTGCCCGACCCGAGCCAGAGCGAGCCGGGCCCGGGCGGCGAGGAGGGCC
>DAOTYQ010000277.1:0-9180 GCA_034434735.1 Chloroflexota bacterium | reverse complement strand
ACGTCGAGGACTTCCTGGACGCCCTCCGCAAGCTCGGCAGCGACACGAAGTTCGACCAGCTCCAGCGGGACCTCGATCTGGCCCTCTCGAAGCGCGACTCGGTCGTCGTGTTCACCCAGTACGGGGACACCGTCGACTACCTCAAGGAGAGGCTCCGGCTCCTCTACGGAAGCCGCGTCGCGTGCTACACGGGAGGCGCCGTGGAGCGCTGGTCCGGCGTGGGCTGGGCGCCCGTCTCCAAGGACGAGGTCAAGGACGCCTTTGCCAAGGGCGAGGTGCAGATCCTGCTCGGGACGGACGCCCTGGCCGAGGGCCTGAACCTCCAGACCTGCGGCGTCGAGATCAACTACGACGCGCCCTGGAACCCGATGCGCCTGGAGCAGCGGATCGGCCGGATCGATCGGATCGATCAGCGCTACGACACCGTCTGGATCTGGACCTACTTCTACGAGGACAGCGTGGAGGCGCGCGTGTACCACCGCCTCCTGGAGCGCATCGACCTCTTCACCGGGGTGGTCGGTCGGCTCCAGCGGATCCTTCACCGCATCGAGCGGGCGATCCACGAGCTGGCCCTCGCGGACCCGCCGAAGCGGGAAGACGAGGCGCAGGCGAAGCTCCGGGCCCTCGACGAGGAGATCGATCGGGCCGAACGAGAGGGCATCGATCTCGATCTCATCCTCGACGAGGGGCTCGAGCCGCCCGCCACCATCGAGCCGCCCGCCACCCTGCGGGATCTGGCGAGCGTCCTTCTCCGGGTCGCGCCCGTCCGGTCCCGCTTCCGGCCGCATCCTGACATCCGAGATGCCTACCTGGTCAGGGTCCGAGGCGAGGAGGTGGCCGTTACCTTCGAGCCGGCGGTGGCCGACGAGCATCCGGAGCGGGTCCGCCTCCTCACCTTCGGTGACCGGATCCTCGACGACCTGCTCGCCATGGTGGAGCAACCTCCCCGGATGGCTCGGAGCCTGGCCCGGGTCACACTCCTGGAGCCGAGCCGTCCCCTCGTGGCCTGGTACCGGTGGGACGGCTCCAACGTCGTTCGCATCGATCGCCTCGCCGATCTCCAGGCGGCGCTCCGGGATGCAGCCCCGAGCCGGGTTCCCGCCGACTTGGCGGACCGGGCAGCGGAGCAGTTCGCGGGCGCGGTATTGCACCTGCTGGAGGCCGAGCAGGCCGCGGCGAGGAAGCGGGCGGAGGAGCGGCTCTCGGCGCTCCGCGAGCGCGCCCGAGCGCTCGTCGAGCGGGCGGCCTGCATCTGGGCCGCCCGGACGAGCGGGCAGCTGAGCGATTTGACGGTCAAGGCCATGATCGAGCGGGAGGGCTACCCCTTCGGGCCGTTGGCCCTCAAGGTCGGCAAGGTGCCCCAGGTCGGGAGCGATCATCCCGCTTGGGCGGAGGCGCAGTCGAAGAAGCCGAACCAGCTCGACGGACTGTGGAGCGCGGTCAGGACCGAGGCGAAGCGTCTGCTCGGGCAGATCGTCGAGGCAGAGGGATCCCGTGACGCCATCGAGATCGAGGCCCCGACTCCTCGCGTCCAAGCCAGGCTCGTCTGACCCGGGACGCGCGGTCCCCGAGCGCCCCACGGTGGCTCGGTTCGGCATCTAGACTCCCCCCGTGACGAGCTTCTACGTGCCCGGCTCGGGGTGGCTCCATCGGCGCCATCCCTGGCCGAAGCTCCTCGCCGTCCTCTGGGCCGTCCTCGCCCCCTTCCTGCTGCCCCTCGTTGTCCTCCCCGTCCTCATCGTCGTCGCCGTCGGCGGGGCCCTGGTCGCCGGCCTGGGCCGGACGTACGTCCGCCGGGTCTTCTGGGGGACGCTTCCCATCGTCGCCTCCATCGTCCTCGTCAACGGCTTCTTCCTGCCCGGCGCCCGGGACGTCCTCCTCGCCCTCGGGCCGTTCAACCTCACCCGCGAAGGCCTCGAGCTCGCGGCGCCCACCGCCGGCCGGGTCGTGGCCGCCATCGCCGTGACCCTCGCTTTTTTGACGACGACCCGACCCGACGATCTCATGGAGGCCCTCATCGCGCGCGGCGCCAGCCCGAAGCTCGCCTTCGTCGTCCTGTCCACGATCCAGACCATCCCCCGGATGCTCGACAAGGCGGCCCGGATCCTCGACGCCCAGCAGGCTCGGGCGCTGCCGACGAGCGGCTCGGCCCTCGTTCGGGCACGGGCCATCGTGCCCCTCGTCGGACCGCTCGTCATCGGCTCCCTCATCGACGTCCGCGAGCGCGCCCTCGCCCTCGAGGCCCGCGCCTTCGGAGCCGCCCACGTTCGGACCGCCTACCGGACCCTCGTCGAGGACGCGACCGACCGCTGGCTCGGTCGGGGCGCCCTCGTCGGCTTCGTCTTCCTCGCCGCCTGGACGGCCCTCCGGGCCGCCGGCGCCCTGCCGCCGGCATGACGGCCGAGGCAGAGCGGGGCGACGGCGTCCGGTCGGCCGGTGCCGGCCTCGTCATCCGTGGCCTCGGCGTCCGCTACCACGGCCGCGACACGGACGCCCTGACCGACCTCGACCTCGGCGTCGGGCCGGGCGAGCTCGTGGGGGTCGCGGGGCGGAACGGGGCCGGCAAGTCGACCCTCGTCCTTGCCGCCGGCGGCCTCGTCCCGCGGATCATTCGGGCCCGGGTCCGCGGTTCGATCACCGTCGACGGCGAACCCGTGCTCGGAACGGACCCGAGCCGACGACGCCACCGGGTCGGGGTCGTCTTCTCCAGCCCCCACAACCAGATCTCGGCGACGAAGTTCACCGTCCGCGAGGAGCTCGCCTTTGGCCTCGAGAACATCGGCGTCCCCCGGGCCGAGATGGAGGCTCGGATCGAGCGGGTCATGGCCGACCTCGGCATCGCGCACCTGGCCGAGCGGTACCCGTTCCACCTGTCGGGGGGCGAGCAGCAGCGGGTCGCCATCGCCAGCGTCCTCGTCATGGGGAGCGATGTCCTGGTCCTCGACGAGCCGACCGCCCAGCTCGATCCGGTGGCCACGACGACGGTCGCCGACCTCCTCGAGCAGGAGGCGCATCGCGGGATCGCCGTCCTCGTGGCCGAGCACAGCGTCCGCGTTCTCCTGCGAACCGAGCGCTGCCTCCTCCTCGAGGCCGGACGAACCGTCGCCGAGGCCGAGCCAGCCATCGCCCTGGGTTCGGCGAACCTTCGCCCCCTCGGGCTTTCCAGCCCGATCATCGTCGTCCTCGCCGAGCTGGCCGGTGTCGCCGGTCGGGGCGCCTTCGACGAGGCGGCCGTCGCCGCGGCGCTGGCAGAGGTCGGACGGGCCGGGAGGGTGGCTGGGAGGGCGCATGGGGCCGGGGAGGGGGCCGGGGGTGAGAGAAGCCGTCGGCAACCGACGAGCGCCCCGCCCGTCCTCGGGCGCCCCCGCCCCAGGGTCGCATGGGAACCCGTCCGGGACCACCCGCCGACGGCCGTCGAGGTCGCCGGCCTCGTCCACCGCTACCCCGGCGGCATCGAGGCGGTGCGAGGGGTGACCCTGCGCATCCCGCCCGGGCAGCGGGTCGCCATCGTCGGCCAGAACGGCTCCGGCAAGACGACCCTCGTCAAGCACCTCAACGGCCTCCTCCGCCCGGACGCCGGCGAGGTCCGGATCGGTGGTGCATCGGTCGGCGGGCGCCCCGTCTTCGAGCTCGCCCGGACCGTCGGCTTCGTCTTCCAGGACCCCGACGACCAGCTCTTCAACCGGACCGTCGAGCGCGAGCTCCGCTTCGGGCCAGCGAACCTCCGCCTGCCGGCCGCGACCATCGACCGGCTCGTCGAGGCCGCCCTCGAGGCGACCGGGCTCGCCCCCCAGCGGCTCGCCAACCCGCACGACCTCGGGCTCTCGGAGCGCAAGCTCGTCGCCCTGGCCAGCGTCCTGGCCATGGACCCGGCCGTCCTCGTCCTCGACGAACCGACGACCGGCCAGGACGGGCCGGGTGTGGCGCGGATCGGGGCCATCGTCGACGCCGTCGCCGCGGCCGGCCGCACGGTCGTCGCCATCACCCACGACATGGAGTTCGCCGCCGAGCACTTCGAGCGGATCGTCGTCATGCGGGCCGGCGAGGTGGTCCTCGACGGTTCGCCGGCGGAGGTCTTCGCCCCGGAGCGGGCGCCGGTCCTCGCCTCGACCGGGCTGGAGCCGCCCGTCGCCGCCCGGATCGGGGCCCGCCTCGGCCTCGGGACGACGCCGACCCTCGCGGCGCTCCTCGCCGCCCTCGATGGCACCACCGCCCCCGACAGCCCTGCGCCCTACAGCGCCACGGCGCCGGACGGCACCACCGGCGAGGGCACCACGCCGCGGGACGGCCCCGCCGGCCCCCCTTCGGGCCGCTCGTCCCCCGCTTCGGGACCGTCGGCCCGTGACGCGTCTTGACGACGGGACGACGATGACGGAAAAAGGAGGTCGTCCGATGCGTGTCCTGCTCGCCATCGACGGCTCGGCCCCGGCCGATCGAGCTCGCCAGCTCGTCGGCGGCCTGCCCTGGCCGCCGGGCTCGGAGATTCGGGTCGCCGCCGCCCTCGAACCGTCCGTCCACCTGCTCGGCCTCCCGTGGCGGATGGCTCCGCTCGGCCAGCAGCCGCTCCCGGTGGAGGAGACCCTCGTCCGCCGCCTCACGGACGCCCTCGATACGGCCGTCCGGGACCTCGAACGGGCCGACCTCGTCGTCGACCGGATCCTCCTCCGCGGCCGACCGGCGAGCGCCATCGTCGAGGAGGCCCGGGATTTCGGGGCCGACCTCGTCGTTGTCGGCAACCGGGGGCACGGCACCCTCGAGACGATGCTCTTGGGCTCGGTCTCGGCCGAGATCGTCGATCATGCCCCGTGCCCCGTCCTCGTCGCCCGCAACGGACGGATCCGCTCCATCCTCTTCGCCCACGACGGATCCGACTCGGCCGACCACGCCGCCCTCGTCCTCCGCGAGTGGCCGATCTTCCGGGACGTGCCGGTGACCGTCATCTCCGTCGCCGATGTCGCCCTCCCCTGGAGCGCCGGGATCGCGCCGGGGATCTACGACGAGGTCCTGGAGTCGTACAACGCCTCCGTCGACGAGGCGCGTCGACAACACGAGGAGATGGCCCAGGCCGTCGCCGATCAGCTCCGCGACGTCGGCTACAAGGTCATGACCGAAGTTCGGGAGGGCAACCCGGCCGAGCAGATCGTCGCCTACGTGAAGGCCCACCCCATCGATCTCGTCGTCATGGGGACGCGCGGTCACACCGGCCTCGCCCGGCTCCTCCTCGGGAGCGTCGCCCGGCGGGTCCTCGTCCACGCGCCGACGTCGGTCCTCGTCGTCCGAGAGAAGGCCCACGTTGGACCGGTCGACGTCCCCGCCGGGGGAGACGGCGGCCGCTGACCGAGCCCGGCCGAACCGACCTGCCTCGGGCGAGCTGACCCGGCCGAGGTTGAGCCGAACCCCGGAACCGATCTCAGATCGCCACCCGATGGTGGGCCACCGCCTCGTCGTCGAGTTCGATCCCCAGACCGGGCCGCGTAGGGACCGAGACGAAGCCTTCGACGACGCGCACAACGGATGGATCGACGAGGAGATCGTCTCGCCAGCGCGCGAACCAGATGTAGTCGTCGGCCGGCATCTCCAGGATCGACAGGTTGGGCAGGGTGGCGGCGAAGTGGACGGCAGCCGCAGTAGCGACCGGCCCATTCGGATTGTGGGGGGCGACGCTCACCCCCCTGGCCTCGCACAGCGCAGCGATCCGCCGCGCCTCGTGGAGACCGCCGACATGGATCACGTCGGGCTGGGCGTGCTCGATCGCCGTCCCTGACAGGACCTGCCACCAGACCGGTCGCGACAGGAAACGCTCGCCGGCTGCGATCGGGACCGGTGACTGGCGCGTCACGTCACCGAGGCCGATGATGTCGAACGGGGACACCGGCTCCTCCACGAAGTACGGCTCGTAGGGGAGAAGGGCTCGGGCGAGCCGAAGGGCGCTGCCGGGCTCCAGCCGTCCGTGGAGGTCGAGCATGATGAGCGGGTCGGGGCCGACGGCCCGTCGGACCGCCTCGACCTGGGCCACGACGAAGCGGACCTCGGCGGGATCGAGTCGACGCCCCTCGAGACGTGGCAGAGGATCCCACTTGACACCCCTCCATCCGGCTTGGACCGCCTGGAGTGCCTCTTCGGCACGGTCCTCGATGGCGTGGCCCGAGATGGCCTCGGAGACGTGCGTGTAGCAGGGGATCCGGTCTCGGACGGCGCCGCCGAGAAGGGCGTGAACCGGGACTCCGAGCGACTTGCCGAGGAGATCGAGGAGCGCCATTTCGATGGCGCCGACCACCGACCGGTGGACGACTCCCTCCCAGAAGCTGTCGTCGAGCAGCTCGCGACAGAGTCGAGCCAACTCGGCGACCTCTCGGCCGAGCAGTCGCTCCCGCAGCGATCGAGCAGTGGCGGCGACCGCGGCGTGCTGCCCTTCGACCGTCGCCTCGCCGAGCCCGGCCAGGCCCTCGTCCGTCGTCAGGCGCAGAAACACCCAGACCCGCCAGGAGGCATCGACGGGGATGACCTCCATGTCGACGATGCGCATCGCTAGATCTCGCCCACGACGGCCCGCCAGGTCCACTCGGCTCGCCAGCCGAGCAGTCGCTCCGCCTTGGCACAGCTCAAGGGCGAGGCGGTCCCCGCGAATCCTGGCCGGATCTCGGGCGTGCCAGGGAAGCGCCGTTGCACGAGCTCGACCGTCGGTTCCCGCATGAGGGTGTCCGGCGCGGCGATGTAGAACGCATCGAAGCCGGGCGCCGCGTAGACCAACGCCCGCTCGCAGGCCGTGGCGACGTCGCGGACGTCGACGTAGGCCCAGAGATTGAAATCGTTGTTGGCCGGGTCGCGCTGCGCGTCGGCCACCGCCTTGGGGTAGTCCTCGGGGAGGAGGATCCACGAAAACCGAAGCGAGATCGCCGACAGCTCTGGCACGCGGCGCACGAACCCTCGCGCCAACTCCTCGCCCACGATCTTGCTGAGCCCGTACGCGTCCTGGGCGAGGAGCGGATGCTCCTCGTCGATCGGCAGGTATTGGGGCCCGAAACGGCGGAACATGAAGGGGAAGCCGAGCGCCGATTCGGAGCCCGCGAGGACGACCTTCCGCACCCCGAGCACGGTCGCCGCCTGCAGGACGTTGAAGGTCGACATGACGTTGTTGCGGAACACCACTTCTGGAGCGTGCTCCCCCGGCCACGGGATGGCCGCCAAGTGAACGATCGCGTCGACCTGCTCGACAACGGCAAAGACCTGTCCGAGGTCAGTCAGGTCGACCTGGAACGTATGGACTTCTGGGGACGGGGCCTTGTCGGCGTTGATGACGCCGTATCCGCGCTCGCGAAGATGGCGGACGACCCAGCGTCCCGCCTTGCCGGTACCGCCGGTGACGAGGACCCGCTTCGGGGTCGCGGGCGACGAAGTCATGGTTTCCTCCGTGGCGAGAGCATCTGCGTGTCGATCTACTTGAGGCCAGCCAGGGCGACGCTCTGGACCATCCAGCGCTGCAGGAGCGTGAACAACAGGACCACCGGCAGGGTGATCAGGACGCCGGCGGCGAACAGGACCGTGGGATCGCCGATCCCGGAGCGCGTGTTGAAAAGGTTGTAGAGGGCGACCGAGGCCGTCTGGATCTTCGCATCGCTGCTCAGAAAGACGGTGACGAGGACGTCGTTCCACACCAGCGCCGTGCTCAGCAGGGCCGTCGCGACGATCGGTGGCCCAGCCAGCGGCAGGACCACCCGCACGAGCGCGCCGAGGCGAGTGCAGCCGTCGACCATCGCCTGCTCCTCGAGGTCCGCCGGCAGCGTCGAAAAGTAGCTTCGGAGGATGAGGATGGAAAAGGGCAGGGTCAGAGCCGTGTACGCGACGAGGAGGCCCAGCCGGGTGTTGTAGATCCCGAAGCGAACGAAGGCGATGTAGAGCGGCAAGAGCACGAGCACGAACGGCAGGAGCTGCGAGGCGATGAGCCCAGCAACCGCGAACCACTTGCCCGGATACCGATACCGGACGAGGCTGTACGCGGCCGGCACGGCGAGAACGAGGGCGCAGATGCTGGCGGTGAGGCCATAGAAGACCGAATTCATGAGCGGCTGGGCGAACGTCCGGAGCGCCGTCTCGTAAGGCCGGAGAGTGATCACCTCGGGGATCCAGCGCGGCGGCGATACGAACAGTTCTCCGGACGGGCGCAGGGACGAGGTGAGCAACCAGAGGAAGGGACCGAGCGACCAGAGGCAGACGAGGGCAACGAGCCCGTACGCCAGCACGGTCGCCAAGGAAAGACGGCGTCGACGTCGCCGGACACGTTCAGATCTCATGCCTGCTCCTGCTTGCGCGCCAGCCAGAGGTAGCCGATCACGAAGATGAGGCCGACCAGCATCAAGATGACGCCGATGGCGGCTCCGCGCCCGATGTCGTAGACGCGGAACGACGTTCGGTAGATGAGCGGCGGCACGGTCATCGACTCCACGCCGGGCCCGCCCTGGGTCAACAGGAAGATCGTGGTGAAGTCGTTCGACGTCCAGATCAGACCGAGGGTGACCAACACCAGGAGGACCGGTCGGATCAAGGGCAGGGTGATGTGGCGAAGCTCGGCCAGCCGTGATGCCCCATCGATGCGCGCCGCTTCGTAGAGCTCGGCGGGGACGGACTGGAGCGACGCCAGGAGCACGACGTAGTTGTAGGGGAACCACATCCAGGTGGCAGCGACCAAGATCGACGGCCAGACCCACTCTGGCGCGGTGAGGAAGCCGATGGGGCGCTCGGTCAGACCGGCGCTGGCGAGATAGTGATTGAGGAGGCCCCACTGCTGGTCGTAGAGCCATCGCCAGGTGACCGCGACCGTCGCTGGCGGCATCATCCACGGGACGAGGACGATCGATCGCCAGAGCCAGCGGAGCCGGAGCGGCCGGTTCATGAGGAGCGCGATCCCCAAGGCGAGCAGGATGGGGAGGAAGGTGGCCCCAGCCACCCAGATCGTCTGGTTGCGGAGATACGTGCCGAGGAAGGGATCACCAAGGAGCGCCTCGAAGTTGCACAGGCCGCAGAGCCGCTCGGAGTCGATCCCCTCGGTCAGGCGGTACCGGCTCGCGCTGAGGACAACAGCCCTGGCGAGCGGATAGCCAACGACGAGGAGGATGGCCGTCAGAGCAGGCAGGAGCAGCGCCAACCCGATGATCGTTTCGCGGCGCCGGGCCACGATCGACG
>DAOTYQ010000276.1:0-4437 GCA_034434735.1 Chloroflexota bacterium | reverse complement strand
GGGACGACGGACTCCCAGCCGGGGAGGCGGACGCCGAGCCGCTTGGCGAGGACGGCGACGATGACCTTCGCCTTCGTCGGTCCGATCCCGGGCAGGTCTCGGAGCCGACGCTCCAGCTCGGCGGCATCGGTGGCCGTCGTCCAGATCCGCGCCGCGTCGCCGCCGTATTGCTCGACGACCGTCCGGCACAGCTCGCCGACCCGGCGGGCCATGGTCCCCGGGAAGCGATGGAGGGCCGGGCGTTCGGCGAAGATCGCGCCGAGGGCCTCGGGGTCGAGGGCGCCGATCCGGGCGGGGTCGAGATGACCGAGGCGCCGAGACAGCTCCAGAGGCCCTCGAAAGGCCGTCTGGACCGTCACCTGCTGGTCGAGGACGAAGCCGATGAGGAGGGCGAGGGGGTTCTCGGCGAGGAAGCGGTCCGCGGCGGGGTCGCCGCTGAAGGGCAGGTCGGCGGGCGGGAAAGAGGTCGTGGCCATGCCGGCAATCTACCACCCTCGCGGCCGAGCCTCCCGAGTCGAGGGTCCCCATCCGGGGGACCGAACCGCCGGGCGGGACGCCCAACGGGGGGATCGGCGACGTGCCACACTCCGAATCATGCAACCCCGTCCTTTCATCTCCCATCTCGCCGCCGCCCTCGGCGGCGGCCTCCTCGTCCTCGCCCTCCTGGCCGGCACCGGAGCCATCGGCCCCGGTGGCTCCGGCCCGCTCCCCTCCACGAGCCCGTCGCCGTCTCCGAGCCCGAGCCCCGCCTTCGTCGACGGAACCGCCCTCGGCCCGCCCGAAGCGCCCCTCCGGATCGAGATCTGGGCCGACTTCCAGTGTCCCTTCTGCCGGCTCCTAGCCCACGGGATCGAGCCCGACCTGGTCCGAGCGTACGCCGTCCCCGGGCGCGCCCGGATCGTCTACCGGGACTTCGCCGTCTTGGGTCCCGAGAGCCTCGCCGCCGCCGCGGCGGCTCGCTGCGCGGAGCGCCAGGGCGCCTTCTGGCGCTACCACGACCTCCTCTTCGCCTCCCAGCAGGGCGAGAACCAGGGTGGCTTTCGGCGGGAGGTCCTCCTCTCCCTGGCCGGCTTCGCCGGTCTCGACGGGGCGGCGTTTCGGACCTGCCTCGACGATCCGGCCGTCGCCGCCGCCGTGACGGCCGAGACGGCCGAAGGGCGGCGGCTCGGGATCGACTCGACGCCGACCCTCCGCCTGGTCGGGCCGGCCGGCAGCGAACTCCTCGCCGGCCTCGTCGACTTCGCGACCATCGCCGCCGCCGTCGAACGGGCGGCACGACCGGCGCCGAGCCCGACGACCCCGACCGACGGCGCCCCGCCGCCGACCGGCACCGACGGCGCGAACCCCGCCCCCTCGGGCTCCGGACGCTAGCCAGCCGAAAGCACCGCCCCCGATGCGAACCGTCACCCGCAAGTCCGCCCGCGAGATCGCCGAGATGCGGCGGGCCGGACGGATCGTCGCCGAGGTCCTCGCCCTCGTCGAAGAGGCGCTCCGCCCCGGCGTCTCGGCCCGCGAGCTCGACGCCCTCGCCGAAGCCCACATCCGCCGCCGAGGCGGGCGGCCGTCGTTCAAGGGCTACCGCCTCGACCGCGACCAGCCGCCCTTCCCCGGCTCCATCTGCGTCTCCATCGACGACGAGGTCGTCCACGGCCTCCCCGACGCCCGGGTCATCCGACCCGGGATGCTCGTCTCCATCGACGCCGGGGCCGAGGTGAACGGGTACCACGCCGACGCGGCGCGAACCTTCTACGTCGGCGAACCGCCGGCCGAGGTGGCGGCCTTCATCGAGACGACGCGCCTCGCCCTCATGGCCGGGATCATGGCCGCCGTCCCCGGGGCGCGAATCGGCGACATCTCGGCGGCCATCGAGGACGTCGCCCGCGCGGGCGGCTACGGGATCGTTCGGGAGTGCGTCGGCCACGGGATCGGGACGCGGATGCACGAGCCGCCGGACGTGCCGAACTACCGGACCGGTGCCCGAGGGCTCGAGCTCGTCTCGGGGATCTGCCTCGCCATCGAGCCGATGCTGACCATGGGCTCGCCGGCCGTGGGCCTGCGCGACGACGGCTGGACCATCGCCACCCTCGACGGCTCCCTCGCCGCCCACTTCGAGCACTCCATCGTCGTCACCGAGCATGGCCCCGAAATCCTGACGACGGTCTGAGGCCGGGAGCGGCGGGCGCTCGCGAGCCCGCGACGCGGCGCCGACCCCGCGCAGAACCGGTGCCGACCCGCGCCGACCCGGCGCCGACCGATCAGCGGGCGATGGCGGCGAGGCTCGCCCCGGTCAGGGCGAGGAGATCGGCCGGGGCGAGGGCGATCTGGAGATCCCGCCGCCCGCCGTTTACGAGCACCGTCGGCCCCTCGAGGAGGCGGCCGTCGGCGACCATCGGCAGGCGGCGGCGCTGGCCGAATGGGCTGATCCCGCCGATGGCGTAGCCCGTCGCCCGCTCGGCCAGGGCGGGCTCGGCCAGGCTCGCCCGGCGGCCACCGCAGGCGGTGGCGAGGGCTCGCAGGTCCAGGCTCGCCTCGACCGGGACGAGGGCGCAGACGAGCCGACCGTCGACGCTCGCCACGAGGGTCTTGAACATCCGGGCCGGATCGACGCCGAGAGCCCGGGCCACGGCGAGGCCGTACGAGCCAGCCGCCCGCGATGCGGCATCACCCGGCCGGATGGCGGCCGGCACGACGTGGACGGTGTGGGCGATCCCGACTCGACGCAGGGCGACGATGGCCGCGGTCGAGGACGACGGCGTCGGCACGACGTCGAGGGTAGCCGACGGGGTCGTTCAGCCGCTCGCCGTCGCGCCACCGGGTGGCCGGGCCCCGACCGAGGCCCGAGGGGACCGGAGCGCCGCACCCGGGAAGAAGAAGCCGAGCATGAGCTCGGCCGCCACCTCGTCGACGGCGTAGCGATTGACGAGGAGGTATGGGTGTTCGGTGCCCGATCCGGGCCGTCCGGCCAGCTCGACGGTCGCGTCGCGGAGGAGGACGTACGTCCCGCTCGGGCGGGCGAGGGCGCGAGCCGGATCGAAGCCCGGCGGCGTCGGCAGACGACCCTCGACGGCATAGGGGCCGACGACGAGGTGGACGTCGTGCCAGACGGCGTGGACCGGCAGCTCGGCGCCGTCGGCAACGACGAGGAGGAGCTCGTCGACCGGGAGCACGACGTCGTCCGGCGGCTCGAGGAGGCCGTCGAGCCGGCGCCGTCGGCAACGGTCGATGGGGAGCCGCTCCTCGACGTCGAGGAGGTCGCGAAGGCGCCCGCCGAGCGCGACGACCCCGCTCAGGGTGCCGTCCGCGGTGTAGGCCTCGATCGAGATCGGCATGGCCCGCCTCCCTTCGCCTGTGCCAGTCTCGCCGCGTCCCTCGCCGTCCGCCATCCCACGACCGTACCGGCCTCGGCACATCTTCGTACCCGGACGCAGCGTCCCAGCCGGCCGTCGCGATCTGGCGGTCTTCAGTCGCATCGGCGACAGCCCTCGGGTGGCGGCAGAATGAGCCGGACGAGGTCGGCCACGAGGGGGCCCAGGTCGCTCCGACTCTGGTTCGAGAGGACGGCGACGGCGATGCCGCTCCGGGGGAGATAGCGGAGGACGGCCCGGGCGCCGAGAAAGCGGCCCGAGTGGCCGTAGGTCGGCTGCCCGGCGATCTCGACGACCTGGACGCCGAGGCCGTAGGGAACGCGAGGCTCGAAGGGCGCCGTCCGAGCCGCGTCGTCGATCATCGCCGCGAGGAGGTCCGACCGAAGGAGGCCGCCACCGTAGAGGGCCGCTCCCCAGCGGGCCAGGTCGGGAGCGGACATGGCGACGTTCCCCGCGGCCCCCGCGGCCGTGACGACGGCGGTGAAGGGCGCGGTCGCCGTCCCGTCCGACAGGTCCGTCCGCCGGATCGATCCGCCGCGCCCGACGAGTCGATAGGCGTGCGCCGGCTCGACGGCCCGGACCCGATCCGGCTGGACGAGGGCCGTCGAAAGGCCGAGGGGATCGAAGAAGCTCGATCGGAGGAGGGCCCCGTACGGTCGCCCGGTGACGCGCTCGAGGAGGAGACCGAGGACGACGTAGTTGGCGTTCGAGTACGCCCAACCCTTCCCCGGCCCGAAGCGCGGCTTCTCCGGAAGGGCAGCGAGGAACCGGTCGGCCGTCCAGACGGCCGACCGGTCGGCGAGGAGCTGCCGATCGACGTCCGCGCGCTGGAACGGGTCGCCGAGGCCGCTCGTGTGGTCGAGGAGCATCCGGACGGTGATCCCGCTCGGGAGATCGAGCTCGGGGAGCCAGCGCTCGACCGGATCGTCGAGCCCGAGGCGGCCCTCGCCGACGAGGCGGAGGACGAGGGCGGCCGTGAAGGTCTTCGTGACGCTGGCGATGGCGAACGGGGTGGCTGGGGTGACCGGCCGACGGGCGGCCAGATCGGCGAAACCGCTCGTGATCGCCCAGG
>DAOTYQ010000275.1:0-1942 GCA_034434735.1 Chloroflexota bacterium | reverse complement strand
GCTCGGCCGGGCGGGAGACGAAGCTCGGCGGCCGCGTCGGCGGCGAGCCGCCAGGCGAGGACGGCGACGGCGACCCCGGCGACGACCGGTACGACCTGGGCGGCCGCGAAGGTGGCGCCGGCGACGGCCATCGGTAGCGCGGCGGCGAGGGTCGGGAGCGGCAGCCAGACCTCGAAGGCCGGTCGCGGAAAGACGAGCGGCGGCGTCTGGTAGCTCCAGAGCGCGTCGGCGACGAGCCCGCGGCCGGCGATGAGGTTCCGGGCGACGTCGACGTAATAGGCCGTGTCCTCCGGGATCGGAAAGCCGATCTGGCCGGCCGCGGCGATCCGGGCGCCGAGGGCGACGGCGGCGACGAGGGCGACGGCGACTCGATCGGAGATCATCCCCCGCCTCCGCTGCCCGTGGCCTGACAGCGCCCGTCGCCGGGCGTCGTGCAGACGGGGTAGACCGCCACCTGCGCGTCATCCCGCCAGATCGCCGGCCCGATCCAGTCCGGCCGGGCGTCGTCGAGGAGGATGGGCGCGACGGCGGCGACGCTGTCGTCGCGCTCCAGGACGAGCCAGCGGACGTCGTAGGCCCGGGCGGCGGTCTCGATGACCGGGAGGGGGTCGTTCGGCAGGACGATCCCGCCCCGGCCCGTGTGGTAGCGATAGCCGGCCGCATCGATGGCCATGAGGCGGTCCGACGGCCCGGCCCCCGCCCGATCGAGGGCGGCGGCGACGGCGATCATCCGATCCCGCTTCGCGGCCCAGGTGTCGTGGACGCTCGGCGTCCCGACGGCGGCGAGGGCGGTCATCCAGACGACGGCGCCGCCGAGGAAGACCCGCTCCGCCTCGGCGGCTCGCCAGGCCGGCCGCCGGCGGGCCGCCCAGGCGACGGCGGCGACGATCCCGTCGACGGCGAGGACGGCCGTGTGCGGAGCGAGGGCGACCGCCGAGTGGATGAACGTCCCACCGGGGACGTGGACGGCCGAGACGAGGCCCGAGAAGGCGAAGAGGAGGACGGCGTAGGCGAGGAAGGGCCCGAAGACGACCGAGCGGCGCCGTCGCCAGGCCCCGATGAGGGCGAGCGGGACGAGGACGATCCCGCCGACCAACACGGCGAAGATCCCGGTCGCGGCGACGACCCCGAGGAGGCGGCTGGCGAGGAGCGCTCCGGCGCCCATCCCGAGGAGGTGCTCGAGGCTCGCCGGAGTGGCGATGGAGTTCCACTCGCCGATGTCGCGGATGAAGAGGGCTTTGCCCGAGGCGGCCGACGGGGAGAGGGTCCCGAAGGTCGCCAGCTGGCGGGCATACCAGGGCCCGACGAGGAGGCCGACGGCGAGGGCCGCCCCGGCCATCGCCCGCCCGTCGATCCGGATCGGCCTTGCCGACCCGCTGCCTCGGGCCGGCCGGCGATCCCAGACGGCGGCGAGGACCAGGACCACCACGACGAGCCAGCCGTCGTTCCGCGAGAGGACGGCGAGGCCGGCCAGGACCGCCGCACCGACGAAGGCCCGGCCGTCGCCGCGGAGGGCGCGGCTCGCCAGCCAGAGCGCGCCGGCGACGATGGGCTCGTAGAGGCCGAAGTTGTCGGGCTGGGCGAGGAAGGGCAGGAGGAGGCCCGGGACGGCGGCGAGGACGCCGGCTGCCGTCGCCGCCCACGCGGAGAGACCGGCGTCGCGGGCGATGGCCCAGGCCAGCGGAGCGACGAGGGCGCCGACGAGGACGAACGGCAGGACCGAGGCGAACGGCACCGGCCCGACGAGCCAGAGGAAGGGGACCTGGACGAGGGCGGCCAGGGGCATCCAGTGGCCGAAGGCAGGGATCGGGAGCGTCGGCTGGGGCGGGAGGCGCCCACCCACTTCGGCGAAGATCCAGACGAAGTCCACCTCCATCCCCCGGCCGGCGGCCATGGCCCGGGCGGCGTCGACGTAGTAGAAGGAATCGGGGTAGGCCGGGTC
>DAOTYQ010000274.1:0-2817 GCA_034434735.1 Chloroflexota bacterium | reverse complement strand
ACGCCCCAGGCCGTCTTGCCCTGCGAGAGGAGCGTCGTCTGTTCGTAGGGACGAATCGCATATCGGAACGCGCCGTCTTCGAAGATCAACGTCGCGATCCATTGCGACATCCCGTTCGCTGACCCGAACCAGGTGACGCACG
This sequence comes from Chloroflexota bacterium, assembly GCA_034434735.1. GTDB lineage: Bacteria > Chloroflexota > Limnocylindria > Limnocylindrales > CSP1-4 > BPIH01. Next base: position 2,675 of record DAOTYQ010000274.1, on the reverse strand, counting down.
CAGCGGTACCGCATTTTTGGAGCGAACCCCGGAACCTGCCGCTGAGAGCCGTGGCCGTCGGCGGCGGCCAAGCCGCCGCTGAGCCCACCACCAGGAGTGCGGCAAGCACGCCACCGAAAACTCCAGCACCGCGCCTCGCTTTGCCAGCCACGGTATTACTCCCACTGATCGCAGTTGGATTGCCCGCTAGCAGATCACACGATTTTTATCTCTCTCTCTCTCTCCCGCTTGTCAAGCAGCAAGTCCAGCACGGGGAGCCGCCCCTGCTACACCTCAGGCGCCTTCGGAATCCCCGGGCGGCAGGTCGAGCGCACCCCTACCCTCCCGGCTTCAGTCGCAGGCGATCGGCTCCGGTCCGTCGCCGACCGTCGCGTCCCGGGCGATTCGCATGCCAGACCAGTAGACCGGCTCCGAGGCAGCAAGTGGACCGGGGTTCGAGGCTGAACCCTTGCGGACGATGAGCATCTCGGTCGCGTATGGGCGGCCCCGGCCGTCGACGCCGCAGAGCTGGAGGAGAACGCCGCCACCCGTCCAGAGACCGTCCGCGCGGCGGGTGTTCTCGAGCCGGAGGACCTAAACGACGCGCGGTGGAAGCGGCGGAACGGCATCGCGGCCGGCCGCGTCGAGGAAGTCCCAGCAGGCCGAGGTCCCGAAGGCGCAGAGGGCATCGAAGTCGTGGCGCGTCGCCGTCGACACGATCCGATCGAGGAGGGCCATCGCGTCGGCCTCCGAGGGCGGCAGTGCCGGCGGCTCGGCGCAGGCGGCGAGGACGAGGAGACACGCCAAGGCGACGCCCCCCGGAGCGGCTACAAGCCGGTGAAGCCTGCTGAAAGGGTCCATCGCGGCGTCGTGTCCTGATTCACCTTGACGGCGATCTGGAATGCAACCTCGCGGTCGGCCCCGATCCCGAACCAGCAGTCACAATTCCACTTGTTGCGGAAGTGGCCCGGTTCCTCCCATAGGGTCATGTCCCACCACTCGCAGCGAGTGGCCATCATTGTCGCCATCAAGCCAGGCACGGGAAATCCTGGGTGTTGTCCCTCGCAACGTTGGTCACACCGTAAGGCTGTGAGCTCTCGGAGCCGCTGCCTCGGTGTCCGCCCGCCGATGCGATGAGGCTCGCTCCCCTCGCCGAGAGGTAAGCCAGCGGAGGGTACGCGCGATCGTCGCTCGGATTCGCCCGGTCGGGCACGGGCTGTCGGTCGTGCAGATTCGAAGGCCGGTCCCCTCGCGGCGGACCGAGCCGTCCGGGCGAAGGAAGCGCCACTGGAGCTGCTCGGGAGCGACGACCTTCTCGCGGAGGACGATGAGCCAGGCGCCGTCGACGATCTGGCCGCCGAGCCCCTCGAACCCCTCGAGCTCGACCCGGGCGGTCCCGGGCTCCGCAGTGCCGTAGACGAAGGTGAATCCCTCGTGGCCCGCTTCACCGCCGGCGCTCAGGAGGACCCGGTCGACGAGGGGCGGAACGGCGTCGGCGACCAAGATCGGATCGATCCGCTCCTCGTCGCCCTCGCCGCCCGCGAACCAGACCTGAACGAGGCCGCTCTTGATGACGGCGGCGGCCGCAACCTCGTCGAAGCGGACGATGGCCCCGGGCGGCACGGCGTGCTCGAGCGGCCCGCAGGGCGCCACATCCGTACAGCACCGGATCCCGGTGCCTTCGCGCCGGGCCGTGCCATCGGGGCGCAGGAAGCGCCAGTGCAGCTGCTCGGGGGTCACGTCCTTTTCGCGGAGGACGATGAGCCACGAGCCGTCGACGACCTGGCCGCCGAGCCCCTCGAAGCCCTCGAGCTCGACTCGGGCGGTCCCGGGCTCCGCGGTCCCGTAGACGAAGGTGTTCCACTCCGCGCCGGTCTCGCCGCCGTAGCTGACGAGGAGGACTCGATCTTCGAGGGGCGGAACGGCGGCTTTCGCCACGATCGGGTTGGCCCGCGGCTCGCCACCCTCCCGGCGGGCGACCCAGACCTCGACCCGACCCTGCGTCGCCAGGGCCGCCCCGGCCGCATCTCCGAAGCGAACGACCGCCGTGGGCTTCACCGGAAGGAACGCGGCCGGATCGATGACGTGCACGGCACAGGCAGCGACCAACAGGGCCACGGCTGCGGTCAGGACGACGGGGGCCCGTCTCATCCGAGCTCAGTGAGTGAAGCAGGCGTAAGCCGCCAACGGCCACTGGTCGGCGGTTGGTGAGATCGTAATGCCCGGAGTTGGGCTGAAGCTGAGCGCATACGTGAGCGACGAATACGTGTGGAAGTACTTCATCACGGCGTTGTCAGTTCGGTACTGCCATCGATCCTCCCGAATGTACGCGGTCCCGTTGGCCCAGTCCACCTGGACGAAGCACCCCATACCACAGGTCCGACGCCACTCGTGAAAGGACCAGACCACGCCAGCGTTCGGGGCCGCGTCAGAACGGTAGATGTCGAGCGGCCTTCGAGTCCCGGTCGTATCCGGCATGTACTGTCCGGTGTACGTGTCCGAGGACAGGTACAAGCCACCCGCCCAAGCTACACCAAACGACTCTTCCGCGCTGTTGAAGGGATCCAACCCGTTCGTCCCTCGCCAGTCGGCCCAGGCGTTGATCGCCCACTCGTAGCACCCCGAGCAGGCGTGGCGAACGATCCCAATCGAAATGTACAAGTCATAACGCTCGCCGTCGCCGCTGCTGCTGCACT
>DAOTYQ010000273.1:0-3986 GCA_034434735.1 Chloroflexota bacterium | reverse complement strand
GGCCGTCGGCGGCATCGGCCACGCTCCCGGTGCCGGCAACACCGGCCCCGGCGGCGCCGGTGCCGGCGACGACATCGGCGACGTCGGCATTCGATGGGTCCTCGAGGACCGTCGCCGTCTGCCGCGCCCGGTAGGCGGCGAGGCGCTCGGCGAGGGCCGGCTCGCCGAGGGCGAGGATCGCCGCCGCCAAGAGGGCCGCGTTCTCGGCGTTGCCGATGGCCACCGTCGCCACCGGGATCCCGCGCGGCATCTGGACGATGGACAACAGCGAATCGAGGCCGCCCAGGTGCTGGGTCGGGATCGGGACGCCGATGACCGGGAGCTGGGTCTTGGCGGCGAGCATGCCGGGCAAGTGGGCCGCCCCACCGGCGCCGGCAATAATGACCCGGAGGCCGCGGCCGGGGGCCGCCTCGGCGTAGCGGAAGAGCCAGTCCGGGGTCCGGTGGGCGGAGACGACCCGGAGCTCGGCCGGGACGCCGAGCTCGGCGAGGACCGCCACGGCCCGCTCGAGGATCGGAAAGTCCGAGCGGCTCCCCCCGACGACGCCGACGATGGGCGAACCGCCCCCGCCTGCCGCCGACCGCCCGACGCCGCCCGCTGCTGCCCGAGGCCCGCCGGCCGACGCCGAACCGCCGCCGGCCGACGCCGAACCGCCGCCTGCCGCGGCCATCCCCCTATTCCCCCTGGGCCTTCGAGAAGCCGTCCTCGCCGTCGTAGCGACGGAGCTTCTCGACGTGGTTCCAGCCCGGGTAGATGCCCGCGACCCGGTCGAGGAGGCGGCGGATCGCCTCGTCGGTGACCGCGCCGTCGACCGCCACGAAGCGACACCGGTAGTGGCGGACGTGGTCCGGGCTCGCCCCGGAGGGCGGGTAGGCGACGGTCCCCCGGCTGGAGACGAACTTCAGGCGGAGCTCGTCGCCGGCGACCGCCTCGAGCTTCGGCCCGATCTGCTCCGGCGTCTCGTCGGCCTCGATGAAGATGTCGACCCCGACCAGCTCCGTCCGGATCGCCGCGTACCGCTCCGGGCCGTACGTCCAACGCGGTCGCGGAGCGGGGGCAACGGCCGGCCGGCGGCGGGCCCGGGCCGGGAGCCGGGAGGGTCGGCGCCCGAGATTGCCGATGACCGCGTCGGTGAAGGCCGTCGTCGAGGCCGCCTGCTCGACGTCGCCGCCCGTCTGGCGGAGGAGGTCCTGGGTCACCGCCCGGCCCTCTTCGAGGGTGACGAGGACGGCGTCCTCGATCCGGTCGGCCGCTTCGGCCTCGCCCAGGTGCCGGAGCATCATGACCGCCGAGAGGATCATCGCCGTCGGGTTGATGACGTCCTTGCCGGCGTACTTCGGGGCCGAGCCGTGGACCGCCTCGAAGATGGCGATCCCGTCGCCGTAGTTCCCGGACGGGGCGAAGCCGAGGCCACCGACGAGGCCGGAGGCGAGGTCGCTGATGATGTCGCCGTTCAGGTTCGTCGTCACCACGACGTCGAATTGGGCCGGGTTCTTGGCGAGCTGGTGGGCGACGTTGTCGATGATGAGGTGCTCGGCGGCGATCCCGTCGGCGGCATACTCGGCCGCGACCTCCTCGAAGACCCGCTTGAAGAGCCCCTCGGTCAGCTTCATGATGTTCGCCTTCGTGGCGCAGGTGACCTTCGTCCGACCCTCGCGGCGGGCGAGCTCGAAGGCGTAGCGGATGACCTTCTCGCTCCCCTTCCGGCTGATGATCTTCAGGCACTGCCCGACGTCGGCCGTCTGCATGTGCTCGATCCCCGCGTACAGGTCCTCGATGTTCTCGCGGACGACGACGAGGTCGATCCCCTCGCCGGCGTAGCGGGTCGGGACACCCGGTAGCTCGCGGGCCGGCCGGACGTTGGCGTAGGTCTCGAAGAGCTTCCGGAGGGTGACGTTGGCGCTCTTCTCGCCGAAGCCGACCGGCGTCTCGAGGGGTCCCTTGAGGACGACCCGCGTCCGCTCGATGGACTCGCGGGTCTCGCGCGGCACCCCCGACGTGTCGCCCCGCCGGAAGACCGCCGCCCCCGCCTCAGCCTCCTCCCAGTCGATGGGGACGCCGGCGGCGGCGATGATCCGCTGGGCGGCGCGGACGACCTCGGGTCCGACGCCGTCGCCGGGGATGACGGTCACGCGGTGCGGCTGGGCGGTCATGCGGTTCGGGCTCCTCTCTGGGACGACGCGTTGGATCTGGTTCGGCTCGCTAGTCGGGGACGACGCCGGGCTGCCACGGCATCGCCGGCCGTCTTCTGGGGCAGGTCGCGCGCGATTGCGACGATTGCTCCGATTCTGCCCGACCGCGGCCTCATCGGCCAGCCCCCGCCGCGCCGCGTCAGCACCAGCGCAGGGCCGCCAGGGCACGCCGCCCTCGGTCCAGGGCGTCCTCGACGCTGGCCGCGCCGACGACGGTGACGTGCCCCATCTTGCGGCGCTCGAAGACCTCCCGCTTGGCGTAGAGGTGGAGGTGGACGGCCGGGTCGGCGAGGGCCTCGGCGAGGCCCGTCAGGCGGGCCGGGCGCCTCGGGCCCCGCCCGAGGAGGTTGACCATCGCCGCCGGGCCATGGGCGGCGGGGTCGCCGAGGGGGAGGCCGCAGATGGCCCGGATCTGCTGCTCGAACTGGCTCGTCGCGGCGCCCTCGATGGTCCAATGACCGCTGTTGTGGACCCGCGGGGCGAGCTCGTTGACGAGGACCCGACCGTCGGCCATGGCAAAGCACTCGACGGTCAGGAGGCCGACCAGGTCGAGGGCCTCGGCGAGGCGGACGGCGATGGTCCGGGCGGCGGCCTCGACGGCGACCGGCAGCCCGCTCGGGACGCTCGATTCGACGAGGATGCCGTCGTCGTGGCGGTTCCGGGCCGGCGGGAAGGCGACGGACCGACCGTCGACCCCCCGGGCGACGATGACCGAGAGCTCCGCCGCGAAGTCGAGCTCCGCTTCGAGGAGGAGATCGCTGCCCGGGGTGGCACCCAAGCGTTCGGCGGCCGTCGCCAGCTCGGCATCGTCGACGAGGCGGAGCTGGCTGCGGCCGTCGTAGCCGCCGAAGGGGGCCTTGAGACGGAGGGGTTGGTCGGGGAAGCCGAGGTCGCGGGCGGCCGCCCGAAGGTCGGTCCCGGCGCGAACTTCCCGCCAGGGCGCCGTCTCGATCCCGAGCTCGGCGAGGAGGCGCCGCTCGGCGAGCCGATCCTGGCAGGCCCGCAGGACGTCCAGCCCGGGCCGGACCGCCACCCGCTCCGCGACCCGCTCGACGACGGCGGCATCGACGTGCTCGAGCTCGTAGGTCACGACGTCCGAAGCGGCCGCCAGGCGGAGGGCGGCGCTGAGATCATCGTAGGCACCGACGACCACCTCGTCGGCCACGGCGGCCGCCGGGCAGTCCGGGTCGGGGTCGAGGATGCAAAGCCGATACCCCATCCGCCGGGCTGCGAGGCCGAGCATCCGCCCGAGCTGCCCGCCGCCCAAGATGCCGATGACCGCCGGCGGCTCGAGGGGCGTCGCTGCGGCCAGGGGCGCCGCTGCCCCCGCTGGCGCGGCTGGGCCGACCGACGCGCCTTCCCCCACGGGCTCGCCTGCACCCACCGGCTCGGCGTCCGGAGCTGACTCAGCGAGGGCGTCCACGTCGGCCGAGTCTACGCGATCGCCTCGGTCGGCGCCGCCGCCGGTGCCTCCCGACGCGGCGGCCGGACCCGGACGAGAAGGAGCGAGCCGAGGGCGAGGAAGCCGATCCCGGTGACGATCGCCACCCGCGGTCCCGCATCGAGGCCCGCCGTCCGCGTCACCTCGTCGAGGATCCGGCCGGCGATGAAGATGGCGAGGGGACCCGAGATCGAGTTGGCGATGTTGGCGAGGCCCATGTAGCGGCCGGCGGCGATCCGGGGGATGCAGGCCGTCATGAGGGCCCAGTCGACGGCGAGGTAGGCCCCCGAGCCGATGCCGAGGAGGAGGACGGCCGGCATCGCCAGCTCCGGCGCTGGCGCCCAGGCGAGCCC
>DAOTYQ010000272.1:0-4913 GCA_034434735.1 Chloroflexota bacterium | reverse complement strand
CGCGGCGCTCCGGCCCGAGGAGGCGGCGATCGAGCGGGAGCAGCTCTCCATCGTCGCCCGGCTTCGCCAGCCGCGGACCATCGCCTCCATCGTCGTCCCCCTCGTCCTTCTCGTCCTCGTCTTCCGGGTCGTCCTCGATGTCTCCGTCGAGCAGCTCGTGGCCGGCATCGCCCGGGCGAACGGCTGGCTCCTCGGCGCCGCCTTCGTCGTCTATTACCTCGGCTTTCCGCTCCGGGGTGCCCGCTGGGCGCTCCTCCTCCGGGGCTCGGGCTTCCGCCTCGGGACCCTCGACGCGACCGAGATCATCTTCTTGTCCTGGCTCGTGAACTGCCTCGTCCCGGCCAAGCTCGGCGACCTCTACCGGGCCTGGCTCCTGAAGTTCAACAGCACGGCTTCGCTCTCGCGGACCTTCGGGACCGTCTTCATCGAGCGGGTCCTCGACCTCATCGCCATCGCCATCCTGGGCCTCGGGGCCGGCTTCTGGAGTTTTCGGACCGGCCTGCCGACGGAGATCCAGTTCGTCAGCGCCCTCGGCGTCGCCGTCGTCATCGGGCTCGTCCTGGGCCTCGTGACCCTCCGGAACTTCGGCCGGCGGGTCATCGCCGCGCTGCCGCTGCCGGGTCGGGTCCTCGAGCTCTACGACCGCTTCGAGGAGGGCGTCTTCCTCGCCGTCGGCCGGCGGGCCCTGCCGATCCTGGGGGTCGTCACCGTCGGGATCTGGGCGACCGAGGCGCTCCGGCTCTACCTTGTCGTCGCCGCCCTCGGCTTCCAGGACGTCTCCCTGGGGCTCTCGGGAGCCGCCTTCGTCGCCCTCATCGGCTCGCTCTTGACGGCCGTCCCCTTGAGCCCGGCCGGGCTCGGGGTCGTCGAGCTGGGGGTCGTCGGGATCCTCGTCACCGCCTATGGGGTCCCGATCACGGAGGCGACGACCATCGCCCTCGTCGACCGGACGATCAGCGTCTTCTCGATCATCGTCCTCGGCTCGCTCGCCTACGCGGTCTCGCCGAAGCGCCGGGGCGCGGGACTGCGGGCGCCGGCCGGAGCCGCCGGCCCGGGCGGGTAGCGCCCGGCCGTTCGGCGCCGGTCCCTCGGGGCCGCCGTTGCCCCGGGGGGCGCCAGACGCCCGGGACCGCCGGTCGGCGCCGCCGACCGGTACCTCTGGGTGATGTCGAGCCCTCGGTCGACCACCCGATCATGCCCCCAGAGCGGGGTCCTCCATCCCGGCCAGCCACCCGCCGAGCCGGTCCGGTCCCACCACGATGGGGAGCGCATGACGACGAACAACGCGCGAGCCTTCAACGAATGGCTGCGGGCGCAGCTGAAAGCGAAGAAGATGTCGCAGCGTCAGCTCGCCCAGCAGTCCGGGGTCGATCACTCGACGATCTCCCGCCTCATCCGAGGCGATCGGATGCCCTCCCTCGGGACGGCCGCCAAGCTCGCCCGCGGTCTGCGGGCGATCCACGACGAGGCGGACGCCCCCGCCTACCTCGGCATGCTGAGCGGGGCGAACACGAACCCGACGGCCCGGGTCGAGTATGCCCTCCGCTCGGACGACCTCCTCACCGAGGCCCAGGTTCGCCAGATCATGGAGTACTACCTCGCCGTCCGCGCCCGCGGCCTCGCCCGGACGTACGGCCCGAACCGCTCGCCCGACGACGGCTCCGGCCGCCCGAGTCCCGGCGGCCAGCACGCCGGGGGCCCGGCCGGTTCAGGGGGCGGCTCGGGCGGCGTCGCCGGGGACGTCCGCTCGCGGGCGGTACCAGGCGCGACCGTCGGCCAGGCTCCGGCCTACCGCTCCATCGGGACGGTGAGCGGCCCGCCTCGCTACGTCGGCGGCCCCATCGTTCGGCCGGTCGGCCGACCGCCGAACCGGAGCGGGTAGGTCCGACGAGCCCGACGGCGCGGCGGGCCACCCGCCAATCACCGCACATCGACACAGACCCGGATCCCCCTCCACGTCCGGGTCTCGGGGACAGCGAACGCCGGCCTCTGGGGGGCCGGCGTTCGCCGTTTCGATCGGCTGTAGTCGGCCGTCAGTCGCCTCGGGCCGGGAGGTAGATCGAGAGGACCCGATCGGGCACGGCCTCGAAGCGATCGACGAGGCGCCAGCGTTCCTCACCGAGCCAGGCCGACTCGGCGGGTCCGTTGCAGGGCTTGCCGGTGGGCGCCGCGAAGCGATCGTCGCAGACGACGAGGAGCGCCGCGGCCTCATCCGGTGCTGGTGGGGCGGCATCCCCGAGTCCCGAATCGGGCGACGGGCCGTTGGCGGGACGGCCGATGGCGTGGAGGGCAAAGACGTAGGCGTCCGGGGCCGTGAAGCTCGGGACGCTTCGGACGGCAACGGGCGCCTCGGCCGGCAGCGCGGCCGCGGCCCGTCGGGCGGCCGCCTCCACGGCCGGCCAGGCGTCCGGTGCACGGGGCGGCGGCTGGCTCGCGAGGTTCCAGAGGACGAGCCCGGCAACGGCGGTGACGAGCACGCCCTGAAGGGTGGTCGCGGCGATGGTCGCCTACCGTCCGCTCGGCCCGGCGACCGGGTGCGGTCCGGCGGTGTGGTCGGCCCGGGCGGTGCGGTCGGCCCCGGCGCCGTGCCCAGCGCGCCGCAGCGCCGTCCAGAGCGTGCCGACGACAACCCCGACCAAGACGAGGACGACGGGGTCGGCGGCGGCGTGGTACTGCTGGACGGGCAGCGCCTCGACGACCGTGGCCAGTGCCCGGCCGGCGACGACGAGGCCGAGGACTGCCAGGCCGAGGGAGCCGCCGAGCCATCGGACGGCCGTTCGCCGTGCCGCCCACCGCCTGGCGGCCTGCTCGTCGGAGCGCTCCTCGCCCAGCGGACGGGCGCCGCCCGCGGCAAGCCAGACGACCCCCACGACGACGGCCGCGGCGACGAGGAAGGCGAGGCCCGGCGCTCGGGTCGGGAGGCCGACGAGCGTCCAACTCGCGGCGCGGAGGACGATGACGAGGGCCGTCCAGGCCGTCGGCCCCTCGCCCCCGCCTCCTGCGGTGACGAAGGCGACCACGCCACGCGCCTCGGCGAAGCCGGTCTGGAGCTCCTCGACGAGGAGGGGCAGGTAGGTGAGCGCGACGACGGCGGCCGCTCCGGCGAGCCACGTTGCCGTCCGCCGCCGTTCGGTCCGCGTGGACCGAGCGAGGTCGGCGACGGCGAGGGCGGCGAGGGGCCCGACGACGACGACGCTCAGGAGGTGTCCGTGGAGGGCGACGGCCGCCCCTGCCGCGCTGGCGAGCCACCAAACGGGTCGGCGCCACTGCCAGGCCGCCCAGCCGGCCGCCACGGCGAGGGCGACGCCGGCCGGAACGATGTTCGGGTTCCAGAGGCTCGTCGAACGGGCGACCTCGCTCGCTGAGACGGCGGCAAAGAGACCCGCAACGAGCCCGGCCACTGGTCCGCCGATGGACCGCGCGGTGAACCAGACGAGCGCCACGGTGGCGATCCCCGCCAGGGCGAGGACGGCGACGACGGCGCCCGGCTCCAAACCGCCGATCGCCGCCGCGGGGGCGAGCATGTAGTAGTAGAGGACGCCGTGATGGAATCCGCCGACCGAGGCGGGTGGTCCGAGGAGGGGAACGGCTCCGCTTCGGAGCCAGGCTTCCAGAGTGAGCATCGTCCGGCCCTGGTCCGCGTCGAAGGCGCCCCGGGCCTCGAGACCGGGGAGGCGGAGCAGGGCGGCGACGACGAGGAGGGCGCCGAAGACGAGTCCGTCGCGGCCGACGCGGCCGGATGGCAGGCGAGCGACCGTCGAGCCCGTCACGCGACCTCGCCCGTCTCGTCGGGCGGCCCCGATCGCCCCGAATCCCGGCCCCGGCCGGTGAAGGCGGCCTCCGGCAGCGGCTCGAGGGGCAGGCCCGTGGCGATGGCCAGCGCCCGGGCGAGGTTGACGGCGTCCCAACCGTCGTCCATGCCCGGCGTCTCGAGAATGTAGGCGACGTGGGCGAGGGCCGGGTGGACGAGGACCCGTCCGAGGCCCTCGGCCCCGATCCGTCCGGCGCCGAGGTGCTCGTGCCGGTCGACCCGGCTGCCGAGCGCGGCCCGTGAGTCGTTCAGATGGACGACGCCGAGCCGGCCGAGGCCGATCCGGCGCTCGATTTCCTCGAGGAGGTCGTCGACCCCGGCGAGCCGATCGATGGCGATCCCCGCCGACCAGGCGTGGGCCGTGTCGAGGCAGATGCCGATCCGGGAGGCCGGCACGCCCGTCGCCTCGATGGCCCGGACGACGTCGGCGAGCTCGGCGACCGTGGACCCGACGGCGTCACCGCTGCCGGCCGAGTTCTCGAGGAGGATCCGTGCGGCGGCCGGACGCGTCCCCGATCCGGGTTCGGCCGCGGTGCCGTCGGAGCGCCCTCCCGCCACCTCGCCTCGGCTGCCGGCCAGCTCGAGGGCGGCGGCGACCCCCCGGGCGATCCGCTCGATGCCGGCGGCGCTGCCGGAGCCGAGATGGGAGCCGAGGTGGAGGACGATGAACCGGGCCCCGAAGGTCGGTGCGACCGCGACCTCCCGGGCGAGTCCCTCGACGGACCGTGTCCAGACCATCTCATCGGGGCTCGCCAGGTTCAGGAGGTACGGGGCATGGACGACGACGGGATCGATCCTGAGCTCGGCGAGGCGGACCCGAAAGGCGTCGAGGTCGCGCGGTGGGGACGTCCGTCGCCGCCAGGCCGTCGGATTGTCGGTGAAGAGCTGGAGGGCGCGGATGCCGAGGGTTTCGGCCCGGGCGGCCGCCCGCAGAAGACCGGCGCCGAGGGAGAGGTGGGCGCCGAGCCGGCGCTCCCAGCCCGAGCGAGCCGCCGCCGGGCCGGTGGCGTCGACGCCGATCCGGTCGTCGGGCCCCGGAGGGCGGTCGGCCGTCCGATGGTCGGCGGTCACCTGGCGGCGTGGCGTCCGGTGCTGCGGTCGT
>DAOTYQ010000271.1:0-7402 GCA_034434735.1 Chloroflexota bacterium | reverse complement strand
ATCCATCGGTCGGGTGGTGCACTCGTCACCACCGGTGTGTATCGCTTCGTCCGCCACCCGCAGTACGCCGGGCTCATCCTGTTGACCGCCGGTCAGCTCGTCCAGTGGCCGACGCTGCTGGCGGGGCTGCTGTGGCCGGTCGTGGTGTGGCTTTACTGGCAGCTCGCACGCCGCGAGGAGGCGGCGCTGCGCCGGCAGTTCGGTGGCGCGTACGAACGCTATGCGGCGGCGGTGCCGGCCCTGGTGCCGTGGCCGCTGCTGAGGATGCGTCCCGGCGACCTGCCGGCGTCACCGGTGCGTCGCGACTGAGAAGAGGCGGTCGGCCCGCGACGGCCCTCGTCGCGGGCCGACCCAGGGCAAGGAGGTATCGATGCCGCAGACCGAGACCTACGATCCGGAGCGCGACGCCACGCTTCGGCAGGAGTTCGCCGAGCGGTGGCGCGATGCCGCCTACGGCTGCTTCAGCTCGGGCCACAAGTTCTGTCGGGAGGTCTGTCCGGTCATGCAGGTGACCCGGAACGAACAGCACACCCCGACGGCCTTCCATGCCAACGTCGTCGCCATGGAGAAGGGTCACCTCTCCATCGCCGACGTCGCCGACGACTACGTCTACTGCACCCAGTGCGGGGCGTGCGAGCTGCGCTGCCCGAACACCCTCTTCACGGGCGACTTCTATCGGCACCGGACCCGCACCGTGAAGCTCGTCAAGGCGATGCGGGCCCTCGCCGTCGAGGCCGGCATCGAGCAGCCCAACTGGAAGCGCTGGGTCGAGCTGACCCTCGACTACAAGAACGAACCGGTCATCGAGGTTCCGGTCCGTCAGGAGAACGTACGCCGCTGGGCCGAGGGTCTCGACCTTCCCATCGGCGGCGAGACGATCATGTTCGTCGACTGTGAAGCCGCCTTCTACCGGACATCGGTCGCCCGCTCCACGGCGCAGCTCCTCAAGGCGGCTGGGGTCGAGTTCGGACTGATGCGGGAGCAGTGGTGTTGCGGGGGGCCGGCGGCTGAGATGGGCTACGTCGCGGCCTCTCGGCAGCTCGCCGAACACAACGTCGCCGACTGGCGAGCGGTCGGTGCCAAGCGGATCATCGCCATCGATCCCCACGACTACATCAGCTTCACCGAAGACTACCCGGACTACTTCGGCGAGGCCTACGACTTCGAGATCGTCTACATCACCGAGCTCTTGGCCGAGCTGATCCGAGAGGGCCGCCTCAAGCTCACCAAGCCGATTCAGCGGACGGTGACGTACCACGACCCGTGCCGTCTCAACAAGCGGAAGGGCATCTACCAGTCACCGCGCGAGATCCTGCGGGCGATCCCGGGTCTGACCTTCAAGGACGTCGATCACGTCACCCAGTGGTCGTACTGCTCGGGGGCCGGCGCCGGTCTCGGTATCGAGAAGCCGGAGATCACGGCCGAGATCAGTCGCCGACGGGTGGCGAAGGCGAAGGAGCTCGGGGTCGATACCCTCGTCTCGGCCTGTGTCTGGTCCGAGCGGCCCTTGTCGGCCGCCGGGGCGGCCGAGAACCTCGAGGTCCTCGATCTCGTCGAGCTCGTCGCCGAGGCGGCCGGCCTCGATCCGCGCGGGGTTCACGGCGTGGCTGGACCTCAGCGGGAGGTGGTGGCATGACGACCGTAGCCCTCAGCGACCCCGTCATCGACGAGCTGCGGGCGATCGTCGGGCCCGATGTCGTCTTTACGACGCGCAGCGCACGCTTCAATCGGGCCCGAGTCCCCGCGCCGTTCCCGGTGCACAAGTGGGACCGCTACGTCCCCGACGCGGTCGTCCTGCCGCGGACGGCCGAACAGGTCAGCGCCGTCGTCAAGCTGGCGAACCGGTTCAAGATCCCGATCGTGCCGCGCGCCGGTGGAACCGGGCTCAACGATGGGGCGGTGCCGCTCAAGGGCGGCATCGTCGTCGACGTCAAGCGGATGAACGAGATCAAGGAGATCGATCTCGTCGACCGCACGGTCACCGTCGGGCCCGGGATCAACATGCTCAAGCTCAACGAAGCGCTCCGACCGTACGGCGTCATGTACCCGGACGACCCGGCCTCCTACCCGTGCTCCCTCGTCGGCGGTCGGATCGGCACGAGCGGTTGGTCGCTCATCGGCGGCCGCTACGGCCACACCCGCGACCTCGTGATCAGCTTCCAGATCGTCCTGCCCACCGGCGAGATCATCGAGGTTGGCGACGGCGGCGGGCGGAAGATCCGCAAGTCATCGACGGGCTTCCAGCTCAAGCACCTCTTCATGGGTCACCAAGGCACCCTCGGGATCGTCACGGAGGCGACGCTCGAGCTCGTGCCGCGTCCCGAGGCCGAGTTCGCGGCCTTCTTCCACTACCCGTCGTATCGGGCCGCCTGGGAGTCGACCGGCGCCATCGCGACGTCGGGGCTCGCGTCCTTGGCCGGGGTCGTCCTCTTCGACGAGTACAAGATCGCCTACCTGCGCCGGGATGACGAGGCGTACATCCCGCTTCCGGACCACGTCCGGGCCGTCGTGGCGACGGCGATGTACGGCACGCGCGACGAGGTCGAGGCGGCGGCTCGTCGACTCATGCGGGTGGCCCGCGAGTCGGGTGGTCGGTTCCTCGGCGACGAGATCAGCTCCGGCGACTGGGCCAGTCGTCACGATCGCTATGCGACGCCGCTCCACGGCCGGCTCAGGACGGGCGAGGTGGTGCCGATGAGCTGGCACTGCGAGGACGCGTCCATCAACTACAGCCAGCTGCCGGCGGTCATGGAGAAATGGCACGCCATCGCCGCGAAATACATCGAGAAGACCGGCATCCTCGACGACTGGGGGATGTTCGCCTACACGAACGCGGCCTACAAGCCGTGGGGCGACTATCTCACCGAGATCGACATCGGGATCTGGGAGCAGCGGCTCGACGAGGAGAAGTGGCGCGACTGGGTCGCCTGCAAGCGGGAGATCGCCCAGGTCGCCCTCGAGCACGGCGGCTCCATCACCGCCTGCCACGGCGCAACCCGGGAAGGCGATGCCGAGCTGGTGCCCATCGAGATGGGCGGTGGGTTCGACGTAATGATGAAGATCAAGGCCGCTCTCGATCCCAACAACATCATGAACCCGGGAAAGTACGAGCTGGATCGGGCCTACGGCCTGGAGACGAACGTCTTTGCGTGACGGTGACCGATGGCGACGGTGTTCGTCACGGCGTAGGTGAGGTTGACGAGGACATGATTGGATTCCGACTGAGTGCCCAGCGGCCCCCGGAAGCGAAGCGGGTGACCGCCGACGTGATCGAGCGGTTCGAGCACGTCTTCGAGGTCGATCCGGCCAAGATGACGATCATCGCCCAGCAGGAGATGCCGGCCTGGGACACCCTCCGGATCGTCGACTCGCGGTGGGAGCACCTGGCCTGGATGCACGACCACTGGGCCGATCATGTGCTGACGGCCGAGGAGCTCGGACTGGGTGGGCCGAAACCCGAGTGAGCGTCGGGCCCTCCTGAGGTAGCGGCTCCAGCAGCTGGCGCATCGAACGCATCAACGTTCGGCCCCGTGACCGACCGACCGGTCGGTTGGTAAACTGAGGTCGATGACGACCGAGGCCCGGGGCTCGCCCGCCGAGCGCTCCCGCCGTCGCCGGGAGCGGATCCTCGACGCCGCTGCCCACGTCTTCAGCCGAGTCGGCTACCGGGACGCCGCCGTCGACGCCATCGCCCGCGAGGCGGCGACGAGCAAGGGCGGGATCTATTTCCACTTCCCGACGAAGGAATCGATCTTCATCGAGCTCATCCGCTCGACCGCCGATCGGCTCCTGGCCAAGGTCGAGCGGGAGGTCGAGCGGGACGTCGACCCGGTCCTCCAGGCCGACGCGGCGATCCACACCGTCCTGCGGACCTTCGCCGGCCACCGGGCCATGGCCCGGCTCCTCCTCGTCGACGCCCTCGGCGCCGGACGGCCGTTCCGGGCCGAGCTCCTCCGGCTCCACGAGCGGTTCGCCGACCTCATCGCCGGCTACCTGGATCGGGCGGTGGCCGACGGTGTCATTCCGCCGCTCGATCCCCGGGTTGCCGGTAGCGCCTGGTTCGGGGCGATCCACGAGGTCGTCCTGCGCTGGCTCGTCGCCGATCGGCCGCCGCCCCTCGAGACCGCCTATCCGACCCTGCGGCTCCTGCTGCTGCGGAGCGTCGGGGTGCCGGAGGAGCGGCTCCGCTCGCTGCCGGAGCGATGACGACCGTTGCGGCCGGTGGCCGCGTGTCCTCGGGGCGCGCCGTGGCGGGCCCGATGGTGCCGCCCGGGGCGGGAGCCCCGGTGAGCGCCGCTGTCAGCGCGGCGGCCCTGGGCGCGGAGCTCGATGGGCTGGTCCGGCTCGGCGACCCGGCTCGACGGCGGCTCGTCAGCGTCGCCGTCGCCGTCCGGCCGATCGACCCGATCGCCCTCGTCGGGCGCGCGCTCGAGGCCCGGCGCCCGGTCGCCTTCTGGTGCCAGCCGCTCGACGAGCAGATCGTCGTCGGCGTCGGCGCCGCGACGACGATCCCCCTGGCCGGCCCGGAGGCCTTCGAGGCGGCCGAGGCGGCCTGGCGGGCCCTCGGCGAGGTCGCCCTCGTCGGTGGGCCTGCGGCGGTGGCTCCGGGCGCCGGGCCGCGGCTCCTCGGCGGGGCGGCCTTCGCTCGCCCGCGGGGATCGGGTCGGGGACCGATCTGGGAGGGCTTCGGGGAGGGTTGGCTGCGACTGCCGGAGCTCCTCGTCGTCGCGTCGGCCGACGAGGCCGTCGTCACCGCCAGCGTCGTCCTCGAGCCCGGGGTCGATCCGGCCGGGGAGACGGCGGCCGTGGCGGCGCTTGCCGAGCGGCTCCTGTCCGCCGACACCCTGTCCGTCGATGGCGTCGGGGTGGGGGAGGGGCGCCGGGTGGCGTCGGTCGATCCGGTCCCGGACGGAGCCGGCCACGACGGCCACCGAGCCAGCGGATCCGGCCTTCCGGCGCTCCGGCTCGTCGCCCGGTGGCCGGATCGTCGGTCGTGGGAGGCGGCGGTCGCCCGGGCGGCAGGGGCGGTGGGTCGGGGTCGGCTCGACAAGGTCGTCCTCGCCCGGCGGGTCGATCTGGCCGCCGACGGCCCCATCGAGGTCGAGCCGGTCCTCCGGCGCCTCGTGGCCGCCGCGCCGGGCTCGACGATCTTCGCCCTCTCGACCGGCGCGGTCGGGCCGGACGGAACCCAGGCTGTCTTCCTCGGGGCGACGCCGGAGCGGCTCGTCGAGGTCCGGGGGCGGTCGTTCCGGACCGTCGCCCTGGCCGGGACCGTCGGCCGAGGGCGCGATCCGGTCGAGGACGACGCCCTCGCCGCCGAACTCCTCGCCTCCGAGAAGGATCGGGAGGAGCACGCCGTCGTCGTCGACATGCTCCGGGCGACCCTGGCCCCGCTGGCCGAGACCCTGGCCATCGAATCGACGCCGCACGTCGTCCGGCTGGCCACGGTCCAGCACCTGGCGACGGAGGTCGCCGGCCGCCTCCGCGCCGACGGCGGCATCCTCGGCCTCGTCGGTCGGCTCCATCCGACGCCGGCCGTCGGCGGCTGGCCGCGGGAAGCGGCCCTCGCCTACATCGACGAGGAGGAGGGCCTCGATCGGGGCTGGTACGCGGGGCCGGTCGGCTGGCTCGACGCCCGCGGCGACGGTGAGTTCGTCGTCGGGATCCGGTCTGGGGTCGTGCGCGGGTCGGCGGTTAGCCTCTTCGCCGGCTGCGGGATCGTCGCCGACTCGGAGCCGGAGCGCGAATGGGAGGAATCCGAGCTCAAGCTCCGGGCCTTGGCGGCGGGGCTCGGCCGGGTCGTCGAGGACGGCTCGTCCGGAGGGGTGCGGTGAGCGGGCCGGCGGCTCGGGGTGCGGCCAGGGAGTCGATGGATCGGGGTGCGGCCCCTGAGTCGATGGATCGGGGTGCGGTGAGCGGGCCGGTCGCTCGGGAGGGGCGGCCGTGACGCCGGCCGAGCCGCTGCGCGCCTTCGTCGAGGCCCTCGTCGGGGCGGGCGTCCGCGAGGCCGTCGTCTGTACGGGTTCGCGGTCGACGCCGCTCGCCCTCGCCCTGCGCTGCCACCCAGGGCTTCGGGTCTTCGTCCATCTCGACGAGCGGGCGGCGGCCTACTTCGGTCTCGGCCTGGCTCGGGCGGCCCGGCGGCCCGTCGTCCTCCTCTCGACCTCGGGCACCGCGGCCGTGAACTTCGGGCCGGCCGTGACCGAGGCCCGCGAGGCGCGGGTCCCGCTCGTCGTCCTCACCGCCGACCGGCCGCCCGAGCTCCGGGACCGGGGGGCGAACCAGACCATCGACCAGCTCCATCTCTACGGGCGGCAGGTGAAGTGGTTCAGCGAGCTGCCGGTCCCCGAGGTCGGGCCGACGGCCGAGGCCCACGTCCGCTGGGTCGCCGCCCGGGCGGTGGCGACGGCCGTCGCGGCCCCAGCCGGGCCGGTCCACGTGAACTGGCCGTTCCGAGAACCGCTCGTGCCGGTGGGCTCCCTCGAGCCCGACCCCGAGGCGGCGCCCCACACCGAGGTCCTCGTCGGGGCGCGGGTCCTGTCCGGTGCGGCCGTCCGCGCCCTCGCCGAGCGCCTCGTCGGTGCGCGCCGGCCGCTCTTCGTCTGCGGCCCCTTCGACGCCCCGGGCGGGGCGGCCGCCCTGGCTGGCCTGGCTGCGGTGCTCGGAGCGCCGATCCTCGCCGATGGCCTCGCCAACCTCCGGACGGGTTCCCACCCGCGGGCGAACGTCGTCGCCCATGCCGACCTCGTCCTCCGCTCGGCGGCCGTTCGGGCGGCCCTCCGACCCGACCTGGTCGTCCGCTGGGGCGCCTCGCCGACCTCGAAGCCGGTCCTCGGGTTCCTGTCCGAAACGGCGGCGCCCCAGATCGTCGTCGACGACGGCGGCTGGAACGAGCCGACGCTCCTGCCGGGGACGATGATCCAGGCCGAGCCGGTGACCCTCGCGGCGGCGCTGTTGGACGCGGTCGGTTCCCTCGCCGCGGCGCGGTCGGGCGATCGCGTCCGGTCGGGCTGGCTCGCCGCCTGGCTTGCACTCGATGCGGCGACCGCCGCTGCCATCCGGGCGACGGCGAGCGAGTTCGGCGAGCCCTTCGAGGGCGAGGTGTTCCTCGACCTGGCGGATGGACTCCCCGAGGGGACGATCGTCTACGTCGGCAACTCGATGCCGGTCCGCGACCTCGACGCCTATCTGCCGGCTGGGCCGCGTGCGATCCGCTGGCTCGGCAACCGCGGGGCGAGTGGGATCGACGGGGTCGTTTCGTCGGCCCTCGGGGCGGCGGCGACGGGTGTGCCGGTCCTGGCCGTGGTCGGCGACCTGTCGTTCCTCCACGATCTCAACGCCCTGGCCACGATCCGGGCGTCCGGCCTGCGGGCCACGGTCGTCGTCGTCGACAACGACGGCG
>DAOTYQ010000270.1:0-7150 GCA_034434735.1 Chloroflexota bacterium | reverse complement strand
GCGGAGGACGACGAAGAGGCCGACGACGAGCCCGACCCAGCCACCGCGGCGGAGGGCTCGCAACCAGTCGCCGCGGTAGGCGATCCGCCGGTGGCGGGCGAAGACGGCGAGCCAGAAGAGGGGCGCCGCCGTGACACCGCTGGCAAGGGCGATGAGGGCCGCCCCCACCGGACCCGCGGTCGGGTCGGCGAGGGGGTCTCGCGTCGTCAGGACGAGGCCGACGAGGCCCCAGGCGACGAGGCCGAGGGCGAGGAGGGCGAGGTTGGCGAGGCGGTCGCGCAGCTCCACGGGTCGAACTCGAACGGGAGACGGGCCGGCGGACACCGTCGTCGCCGTCAGTCTAGCGGGCCCCTCGGTCCGGCCGGGCGGCGCCTTCACGCCCCGAGCAGGGGCGGCAGCTCGTCGAGGCTCCCCCGCTCGAGGTCGGCCGCGACACCGGTCCCGGCCTCGCCGACGGGCAGCGGCGAATCCTCCGGCCGACCGTGGAGGTGGGCCGCCAACCAACCGGCCGCCTTCGCCCCGGCGACGTCGGCGAGGGGGTCGTCGCCGACGTGGAGGATCCGCCCCCGGTCGGCCGCCCCGAGCCCGAGAGCGGCCTCCGCCGCCCGGAAGATCGCCACGTCGGGCTTGATCGCTCCGACCCGAGCGCTCACGACGACGGCGGCGAAACGGTCCCAGCCGTGGGCGGCGAGATAGCGGTCGATGGTCGGGGCGTGGGGCCAGTTCGAGACGACGGCGAGCCGGAGGCTCCGGCTGAGCCGCTCCAGGACGGCCGCGGCGCCGGCTCGCGGCGGCAGGAGGGCGACGAAGGCCGCCGCGTACGCCTCGAGGGCGACCGCCGCCTCCTCCGGGTCGACGAGTCGGGCCAGCGCGGCCTCGTCCCAGGAGCGCCCGTCGGCCGGCGGCACGAGGCCGCGGAGCCGGGCCAGGACGCGCCGGACCCGCTCCCCGAGGTCCGCTTCCCGTCGCTCGGCCAGGGCCTCGGCGAGCTGCCGTTCCCGCTCCTCGGCCCAGAGGTGGCGGAAGGCGTCGACCGGCAACGGCCCCGACCGCGCCGCCACCTCCCGGGCCATCCGGGCGACGACCCGCTCGAGGCCCGCCCGGTCGACGGGGACGAGGGTGTTCCCGAAGTCGAAGCTGACGACCCGGACCGCAGCGAGGACGGGGGCGCCCGCCTCAGCGGGCCGCGCTCGAGGGGCAGATGGCACGGTACGGGCAGTAGCCGCAGACGACCGGATCGGGCCGAGCCGCGAAGTCGCCGGCCCGGATCCCCGCCGCCGCCGTCCGGATCCGCTCGCGAGCCCGGGCGAGCCGCTTCGGCTCGACCCCGACCCGACCGACGACCCCCGTCTCGAGGAAGTAGAGGGCGACGGCGTCGGGGAGGCGGCCGGTCAGGGCCTCGTAGGCGAGGGCATAGATCTGGAGCTGGAGCGAGTCGCGGGCCCGCCGACGGGCCGTCTCCGCGTCGCGGACGTCGCTCGACTTGTAGTCGGTGATCGTCACCCGTTCGGCGAGCCCGAGCGGGAGATGGCGCTGGACGAGGTCGCTCCCTGCCCCGACGCTCGCCGGAACCTCCAGCTCCCCGCTCCCCGCACCGACCATCGACGGCCGCCCGGTCTCCGCCGCCCCGTCGGTCGCCACCGGCTCGATGTCGACCCGGTCCCAGCGACCCCGGATCCGGTCGCCGTCGAGGACGAAGGCGAAGTCCCGCTCGACCCAGGCCGGCCTGGGAACCCCGGGCCGGGTCTGATCGGCGAGGAAGCGCCGGAGCGCCGCCCGGCCAGCCTCGAGGCGAGCCTCCTCGTGGGCCCGCGAGAGGAAGCCCTCCGACGTCCAGGCCGCCTCGAAGGCGGTGATGAGCTCGGCTTCGGTCATGACCTCGCCCCGGAGCTGGCGGCGGTGGAACTCGGAGACCGCGGCGTGGAGCGCCGCCCCGTAGACGATGGCGTGGTGCGGGGCGAGGGGGACCCGGAGGAGGTGGGCGTACTTGTATTTGAGCGGGCAGGTCAGATAGTCGTCGATGGCGTAGAAGCTCAAGGTCAGCGGCCCCTCGGGCCGGGTCCGCTCCGGCTCGGCCGGTCGGTCGGGGGTCCGGAAGCCCGCCAGCTTCTCGAGGGCACCCGCCGCCGTCCCCGCGCTCCCGATCGGGCGGACCGTCGGCGGGAGGTCGAGGGCTTCGAGGACGAAGGGCGAGACCCGCCGCGCCCGCCCCCCGTAGTCGGCCGCCCAGGTGAGGACGAGCTCGTCCCGGGCGCGGGTCATCCCGACGTAGAAGAGGCGCCGCTCCTCCTGGATCCGGAAGTCGCCGCTCGGGAGCGTCTCCCGGACGAGGGCCAGGGGGACGCCGAGCGGCTCCGCTCGCTCGACCGCCGGAAAGCGGCCGTCGACGAGCCCGACCATGAAGACCGTCGGGAACTCGAGGCCCTTCGCCTTGTGGACGGTCAGGATGGCGACGGCGTCGGCGTCGGGGTCGAGGTCGGCCGTGGCCGGGTCGTCGCCGGCCTCGATGAGGGTCTCGAGGTGGCGGGCGACGAAGATCGCCCGGTCGTCGGCGAGGAGCGCGCTCTGGGCCCGCACGATGTCGAAGAAGCGGGCGACGTTGCCGAGGGCCTCTTCGGCAAGGGCCGTCTCCACCTCGGCGTAGCGGGCCAGGAGGCCCGACTCCTTGAGGAAGGCATAGAGGACCTCACCCGCCGGCCGCTCCGCGGCGAGCCCGAGATAGCGGCGCAGGTCCGTCACGAGCCGGCCGAGACGGCGCCGCCCGTCCTGGCTCAGCCGGAGGAAGGACGGGTCGGTGACGGCCTCGCCGACCGTCTCCCAGAGGGAGCGGTTGCGGCGACGGGCCGCGTTGGCGAGGACCGTCAGGTCCTCGCCGTCGAGCCGATAAACCTCCGACGCGGCGAGGGCGAAGAGGTCGACCGAGGAATCGGGGTCGGCGACGGCCCGCAGGAAGGCGAGGAGGAGCCGAACCTCGGGCCGCGTGTAGAGGCCCGAGGTGCCCGAGAAGCGCCACGGGATGCCGGCCACGTTGAGGCTCCGGATGATCGGATCGGCGTGCGCGTTCGCCCGGACGAGGACGGCGTGATCGCGCGGCCGGGCCCCGGCCGCGATCCGGCGCCCGATCTCGGCGGCGACCCAGTCGGCCTCCTCCGACCCGGTCGCGAAGGCCTCCACCCTGACCGGCTTCGCGCCCTCGATCGGCCGCTCCGAGCGGAGCCGCTTGGCGATCCCGGCCCGGACCTCGAGCCGGTCGGGGTCGTTGTGGCGGATGAGTCGATAGGCGGCGTCGAGGATCGGGGCCCGAGACCGGTAGTTCCGGTGGAGGACGATGGTCCGGGCGCGCCGGTAGCGCGCCTGGAAGTCGAGGATGTTGCTGATCGCCGCGCCCCGGAACTTGTAGATGGACTGGTCGTCGTCGCCGACGACCGTCACGTTCCGGTGCGGCTCGGCGATGAGGGCGACGAGCTCGGCCTGGGCCCGGTTCGTGTCCTGGAACTCGTCGACGAGGACGTAGCGGAAGCGGCGCTGGACCGTCGCCCGGACGGCCGGCGACTCGCGGAGGAGCCGGAGGGCGAGGCCGACCTGGTCCCCGAAGTCGATGAAGCCGTTGGCGGCGAGGAGCTCCTGATAGCGGGCGTAGGCCCGGGCGAGCTCGAGCTGGCGCTCCGCTTCCTCGAGCGCGGCGGCGCGGTCCGTCGCCGCGATAGTCGGCCTCGCCGCTGCGGTCTCGGCCACCAGCCCCGCCGCCTCGCCGACCGCGGTCGGCAGCCCGCCATCGGCGGCGCCCGCCCGGCCTGCTCGAGCCGCGGCGAGGAGTCCCTCGGCGTAGGCGAGGTACGCCGCCGGGCCGACGTCCTCGTCCTTGCAGCGCGAAAACAGGGTGGCCAGGGCGGCCAGGAAGCGGGTCGGGTCGCCGAGCGGGCGGTAGCGGTCGAGCTCGAACTCGAAGAGGTGCTCCCGGAGGAAGATGACGACCTCCGGTCGCGAGAGGACCCGGACGTTCGTCGGCAAGCCGAGCTCGAAGGCGAACTCCCGGATCAGGCGGTCGCCGAAGGCGTGGAAGGTCGAGATAGCCGTGTCGGTGAAGCCGTACGGAACGAGCTCGTCGACCCGGGTCTCCATCTCCTCGGCCGCCTTGTCGGTGAAGGTGAGGGCGAGGATCTCCGACGGGCGGGCCCGCTTCGTCGCGATGAGCCAGGCGATCCGGCGGGTGATGACCTGGGTCTTGCCCGTTCCCGCCCCGGCGACGATGAGCAGGGGGCCTTCGCCGTGGGTGACCGCTCGCCGCTGCTCCGGGTTCAGGCCGGCCAGGAGGCGCTCGACGGCCGGCCCCTCATTGCCGTCCGCCCCATCGGTCGGCCCGGCCAGCTCGTCCCAGACGGGCAGCTGATCGAGGGGCGGGGGTTCCGTCCGGACCCGCCGCCCGCTCACGACCTCCTCCCACCCAGGCGCCGGCCCGGGCTCGACGGCCGCTGTTCTGTCGAGGACCATGGCCCGAGGATCGCCCCTCGGCGTGCCACCTTGGCCGTCACGACCCGGTCGACGGCACCGGTGACCCTCGACGGCCTCACCCCGACCGCTCGCCGAGGGCCTGGCGGACCGCCGCCGTCTCCTCCTCGGACAGCGCCGTCGCCGACCGGCCGGCCCGGATCGCCTTGGCGTAGATCCGGGTCCCGGAGCGGGCGTGGAGGCTGCTCACGACGATCCCGTCGCCGGCGGCATCGAGGAGGGCGAGGGCGAAGCTCTGGTTCCCGCCGGTGTCCTCGAAGGGATTGAAGCGGACGAGCCCGACCCGCGACACGGCGACCCGACTCGCCGCCTCGAGGGCCACCGTCCGGTCCTCCATGCCGGCCAGCCGCCGCTCGAGGATCGCGAGGCGGGCCTCGAGGGGCGCAAGAACCGCCCCGAGCTCGGCCGGCCCCGCTTCGCCCCGGTCGGCGACCCGGCCTCGGCGCCGACGCCAGGCGAGCCCGACGAGGCCGCCGAGGACGACGACCGCCAGGACCACCACGACGGCGACGAGGAGCAGTTCCGTGGCAGGCACGAGCTGGGGCCTCCGAACGTCGATCTCGACCGAACCCGACGGGGCCGAGTCTACCAGCCGCGCCTCTCCGGCCGATCGTCTCGAAGCCGTCGGCGGCGGTGCTATCCTCCGTTCGCCGGGCCGAACCGACCCGGCGGATGCAGCCACCACGGAGGCCAATCCCACCATGGCGAAGCGTTCGCGCGGCCGAATCCGTCCCGGCCAGCGCCGCCCGCTCGACCGACCCGCCCGCCCGGCCACGAGCGGCCCCGCCCGCGACCGGCGGCCGACCGAACCCGCCGAGGCGACGTCGCGGGCCGCCGTCGGTCTCACCCCGGAGGAAGAGGCCCGGGCCGCCGAGCTCGAGCGTCGCGCCGTCGAGGCGGAGCGAGCCGCGGCCCCGGCGCCCCGCCGCGGAGCGGCCGCCGTCGTCGCCGTGCCCCGCGGGGCGCGCCTCCTCGACCCGAGCGAGGAGTACGCCTACGTCGCCCGCGACCTCCGGCGGATCCTCATCGTCCAGGGCAGCCTCGTCGGCATCCTCGCCGTGCTCTGGGTCCTCATCGAGGGGCTCCGGATCGTTCGGCTCTAGCGACTCCAGGGCCGTGTGCCCGAGGCAGGGCCCGTCGTGATCGAGCTCGTCGTCGGCGTCGTCGTCACGCTCCTCCTCGTCTGGGCCGCCCTCGTCGCCGTCCTCTGGTGGCGACGGCCCGAGGAAGGGCGGCTCCGGGCCGCCGTCCGTCTCCTTCCCGCCGTGGTCCGCCTCGTCGGTCGGCTCGCCCGGGACCCGGCGGTCCCCCTCCGCTACCGCCTCGGGCTCCTCGGCCTCGCGATCTGGCTCGTCAGCCCCATCGACCTCGTGCCGGAGTTCTTGCCGGTCGTCGGGCCCCTCGACGACGCCATCGTCGCCCTCCTCGTCCTCGGCTGGGTCGTCCGCGGGGTTCCCGCCGAGCGCCTCGCCGCCGCCTGGCCGGGCGACCCGGCCGGCCTCGAGGCCCTCCGTCGCCTCCTGGGGCCGGAACGGACCTCCTGAGTGCGGACCTGCCGGCAGCCTGGCGAAACGGCCAGGCGGGCGGAACGACGATCCAGACGCACCCGAAGCAGGGCGACGATCGACGTGCCCGATGCGAGGACCGCGAGGCAGCCGCGCGCCAGTCGTCCTCGAGGACCATGCCGCCGCGGGTCCGAGAAGGGCTCGGGGTCTGCTACTTCGCGGGTGCCTCCCGGTCGATGACGCCCCGATAGCCGGCCGAATCGAGGACGACGCTCCCGTCGGCCAGGACGAGGAGGCGGAGCATGTCGTGGTCCGGAAGGCCCGGTGGGTGGGGCGTGACGAAGCTCCCCGAGAAGAGGCAGATGGTGACCGGCTCGGCCGGATCCCGCCCCCGGAGCGGCGAGACAAGCCCACCGACCTCGGGGGCGTGGCGCTCCTCCTGCCACCGAGCGACGGCGCCCGCAGTGCTCTGCTGGGCTCGGAAGAACTCGACCGAGCTTCCGTACTCGCTGGCCTTGTCCAGGACACTCCGGCACGTGGCGTCGCCCTTGGCCTGATCAGTGAGCTCGGCCAGCGACGTCGACGCGACGACGATGGCCGACGCTGCAAGAACGAGGATCACCAGGATCGAGCGAAGACTTCTTCGGCCCCAATTGGCGAGCTTGCCTAGCATTGTCCCGCTCCTTGACCGGCTCGCCACGAGATCGCCGCAACCCAGAAGCCGCACAGCGGCGCATCGACGCGAGACCCGTCCATACCTTGCCAGTTCACGAACCCCCCGTTGTTCTGCTGGTACTGCAACGTCGTGAAGTTGTGCCCGCGGACGGTCGCTGCCTGCGCGTAGCTCTCAAGGCCGACCTCGACGCGCACCCCGGTCTGATTGCTGTTCATCGTTCCCTTAATGACACCGTCGACCGAGAACTTGTAACGGTTGAAGGTGTCCTCAAACACCCGCTCTATCTTGAAGAAGTGCCACTGACCGTTGGCAATGCCAACCTGGGTCCCTAGGAGCCTGTGTCGGTAATGCCAGCCGACGGCCCTCCCGGCATGCGAGAATCGCCCATGCGCCAGAAGACGTTCCGCCCGTACGACCAGGACAGCCTCTTGTTGATGCCGCCCAGCCTGCGTGACTGGGT
>DAOTYQ010000269.1:0-1993 GCA_034434735.1 Chloroflexota bacterium | reverse complement strand
AGACGAGAAGAACGATCTTCTCTTCCACTCCCCGGGAGAGTAAACGCGACCATTCCGGCGCCTCGAGGGACCGGCGCACTCCCACTGTGAGTAAAACGGAATGGTTCCGGGCCCTCGATGGCGACGGCGGAGCGGGCTGCCTCCATCGCCACGATCACTGCAGCTGAACGCAATGGTGCCAGGCTAACGGCGGTGGTCGCACGGCGCCCGGCCCGCGCGCCACCCCGACCACCCCGACCTGCAGTTTGACCCGGACCGAACCCGCGGCTACACTTCGCCGGGCCCGATTGCCGATGGCCGATTCGCCGTCCCCATCGCGCTGTTCGTCTCCGGGCCCAACGGCGCGCCGCGAGGCTCACCGGCGCGTCCGGCGAACGACAACCGTGGAGCCGAAGGAGGTGACGCTGATTGGCCGAAGTCCGAGTGGGTGAGAACGAGACCTTCGAGAGCGCGCTTCGCCGCTTCAACAAGAAGATCCAGCAGAGCGGCATCCTCGCCGAGGCACGCCGGCGCGAGCACTACGAGAAGCCGAGCGTGAAGCGGAAGCGGAAGGAAGCGAAGCGCAAGAAGGCCGCCCGCGCCCAGCAGGGCTAGCCGATCGGTCCCTCGCCGCCCGAGGCCGCGTCGACCCGCGGCCGGCCACGCGACCCGGAGCCACCGGGACCCCTCCGGGAGCCGAGATGACCCTTCGCGAACGCCTCCAGGCCGAGCTCGCCGTCGCCATCAAGGGCGGGGACGTCCGGCGGCGCGACACGCTCCGGATGGCCTGGAACGCCGTCTACAACGCCGAGAAGGCCGCCCGCCGACCCCTCACCGAGGACGAGGTCGTGGCGGCGCTCCTGCGTGAGCTGAAGACCCGCCGGGAGACCGTCGAGGCGGTACAGGCCGCCGGCCGCCCCGATCTCGCGGCCGAGGAGGAGGCCCGGATCGCCATCCTGGCCGAGTTCCTCCCGCAGCCGTTGAGCGACGCCGAGCTCGACGACCTCGTCGCCGCGGCCATCGCCGAGACCGGCGCCCGGAGCCGTCGCGACCTCGGCCGGGTCATGGCCGTCTTGGCGCCGCGGACCCGAGGTCGGGCGGATGGCCGCGCGGTGAGCGAGCGGGTCGCCCAGGCCCTCGCCGCCCTCGAGGCAGCCGGGACCGCAGAGGAGGCCGTCGGCGGAGGTCGGTAGACCCGCCGACCGTGGCCACCGAACCCCGATGCTCGCCCAGACGATCCAGGCCAGCAGCCGATTCACCCGCCGCGACGGGGTCCGCTTCGCCGTGGCGACGACGGTCCTCGTGGCCGTCCTCTCCGCGATCTTTGCCGCCGACATCGTGCCCGACCGGCTCGCCGTCCAGGTCGGCGCGGTCGCTCCGGCGGACATCGTCGCTCCCCGGGCCCTGACCTACACGAGCCAGGTCCGGACCGAGGCGGCCCGCCAAGCGGCCCGCGACGCCGTCCCGCCCCAGTACGACTACACGCCCGAGAACGCCGCCGCCGTCGCCGCCGAGCAGGCGGCCCAGTACGCCCGTCGGATCGCCCCCATCGAGGCCGCCTTCGCCGCGCCCCTGACGCCCCAAGAGCGGGACCAGATCCTGGCCGGGGTCCTCGCCGACGAGCTGAGCGAGGCCGCTCGGACGACCCTCCGCAAGCTCACCCCGGAGCGCTGGGCGGCCGTCCGCGACGAGGCGGGCCGCGTCCTCGACACCGTCGAGCGCTCCGAGCTCCGCGATACCGAGGTTGCGGCGGTACGGGCCCGCCTCGCCGGTCGGATGGTCGGCCTCTCGCCGGCCGAGGCGGAGCTCGCCGCCGAGCTTATCGGCCCCTTGATCGTCCCGAACAGCTCGTACAGCGAGGAGCTGACGAACCAGGCCCGCGACCGGGCGGCCGAGGCCGTCAGCCCTCTCGTCGTCTCGGTCCAGCGGGGCGAGATCATCGTCCGCCGGGGCGAACCCATCGACGCCTTCGCCTACGAGAAGATCGTCGCCTTCGGCCTCGAACAGGCCCGCC
>DAOTYQ010000268.1:0-3352 GCA_034434735.1 Chloroflexota bacterium | reverse complement strand
CGATCTTGAAGACGCTCCCGGGCGTGTAGCGGCCGAGGGTAGCCCGGGGCAAGAGTGCCTGCCCCGGGTCGTCCCGGAGACGAGCGAAGGCGGCGTCGGCGGTCGCCGGGTTGGCGACGGCCGAGGCGTCGTAGGTCGGGGTCGAGGCGAGGGCGAGGACGTCGCCCGTCCGCGGATCGAGGACGACGACCGCCCCCCGGTCCGACCCGAGGGCGCGGACGGCCGCCTGCTGGAGCGGCAGCGAGAGGGTCGTGACCAGATGGACCGGCCGCGGCCCCGAGCGGCGGAACTTGGCCAAGAGGTCGGCGAGGGGGTCGTCCGAGACGGCACCCACGAGCTCGGCCTCGAGGGCCCGCTCGAGCTCGGCACTCCCGTAGCGGCGGGAGGCGTAGCCGATGGGGTGGCTCACCGAGGGGTCGACGTAGACGCGGTACGTCCGCCCAGCGGCGTCACGGGCGTCCCAGGCGAGACGCCTGCCGTCGCGGTCGTAGATCCGGCCGCGGGGTGCGCTCCGGGCGGCCGCGACGACGGCCGGATTGTCGGGCGCCCGAGCGAGACGAGGCCCCTCGACGACCTGCCAGTAGCCCGCCCCGGCGGCGACGAGGCCGTAGGCCAGGACGACGACGAGGGCGAGCCGGACGATGGTCGGTCCGAGGGGCGGCGGCGCCGGCCGTCCGGTCATCCGGTACCCCGTCCGGACGGCCCGCACCCTCCCGGCCGCCCGATCACCGCCCACCCCGGCCCGGCCGCCGAGCCGTCGGGAGGCGGATCGAGCGGTCCGAGAGGGCGAGGAGGAGCCCGACGATGACCCCGTTGGCCAGGAGGGACGAGCCGCCGTAGCTGACGAAGGGGAGCGTGATCCCGGTCAGGGGGATGACCTTGAGGTTGCCGCCGGCGATGACGGCGGCCTGGACGGCGACGACGAGGGCGAGACCGGCGGCGAGGAGGGCCCGGAAGTCGTCCGCCGCGGTCGCCGCGATCCGCAAGCCCCGCTCGATGAGGACGAGGTAGCAGGCGAGGACGGCGACGACACCGACGAGCCCGAGCTCCTCCCCGATGACCGCCAGCGGGAAGTCGGTGTGGAGCGCCGGGATCGGGAGCCGGCCCTCCGGTGACGGGAGGCCGGCCCCGAGACCCGTCCCCAGGAGGCCGCCGCGGCCGAAGGCATAGAGGGCCTGGACGACCTGGTAGCCGGCACCCAGGGGGTCGGCGAAGGGGTCGAGCCAGACGGCGATCCGCGCCGCCACGTGGGGAAAGAGGCGGGCCGCGACGGCAGCTCCGGCGACGAAGAGGAGGGCGCCGCCGACCACGTAGCCGAGCCGGGCCGTCGCCACGTAGAGGAGGCCGAGAAAGGTCAGGAAGTAGAGGAGGGCCGTCCCCAGGTCCCGCTGGACGACGACGATGGCGAGGGCGAGGGCCCAGAGGACGACCATCGGGGCGAGATACGGGATCGGCGGCAGCCGGAGGGGTCCGAGACGCCAAACGCCGGCCACGAGAAGGGGCCGGTATTCGGCCAGGTAGCCGGCCAGGAAGACGACGAGGATGATCTTGAGGAACTCCGAGGGCTGGCCGGCGAAGGGCCCGACCTGGAGCGTCAGGCGGGCGCCGTTCGTCTCGATGCCGACGGCAAAGGTGAGGAGGAGGAGCCCGATCCCGACGCTCGCCCAGGTGTACTTGTAGAGCCGGAGCCAGGCGTCGGAACGGACGAGGACGCCGAGGCCGGTCATCGCGGTCAGGGCGAGGAGGAGCCAGAAGAGCTGACTGGTCGCCAGGCCGCCGAGGGACCCGGCCAGGCTCTGCGGGAGGCGCTCCATGACCAGGAGGCCGAGCCCGCCGAGGAGACCGACCGTGGGCAGGAGGATCTCGTCGCTCGGCCGACCCGAGAGGGACAGGATGCCATGGGCGACGAAGAGGGCGGCGAGATAGACGAGGATCCGCTCGGGACCGGCGGAAACCGCGCCCCTCGTTGCCGGGTCGGCCGAGGCGTCGGCCAGGCGCCGACCCAGCTCGAGGGAGAACCACCCGACAAGGAGGGCGAGGGCGACGAGGACGAGGAGACCGAGTTCTCGCCGCCGGAGACGCGGTCGAAGGCCGCCGGGTCGGACGACGACGCTCACCTCGCCTGCCTCACCGCTCGGCCCGCGGCTCGCCCCGCTCGAGCCGGAGCCGGACGCCGCCGACCTGGAGCTCGTCGCCCCAGCCCACGGGGACGACAGCCTCGACCCGGATCCCGTTCACGTACGTGCCGTTCGTGCTGCCGAGGTCCTCGACGTACCAGGTCCGACCCCGAAAGCTCAAGACCGCGTGGCGGCTCGAGACGAAGGGGTCCTCGAGGACGATGGCGTTGTTCACGTCCCGGCCGAGGGTCGTCACCGCCCCGAGCCGAAAGTGCGCCCCCGCCGGCGGCTGGCCGGCCGGGGCCTCGACGACGACGAGCCGCCCCAACTCGGGCGCGGCCCGCGCCGCCGCTCGAAGGTCGCGCAGGAGGATCCGGGCGACGGCGGCGAGGAAGAGGTAGAGGAGGGCGAGGAAGGTCAGCCGGACGAGCCAGGCAGCGGCGAGGGCCGGATCCATGCCTCAGCGGGGTCCGGCGTCGGCCGGCGTCGGCCCCGACTCCGTCGCTTCGAGGCGGAGCTCCGCCGCCCCGGCGATGTCGATCCGGTCCCCCAGGCCGAGGGCCAGCTCGGAGACGCGCAGGCCGTCGACCCAGGTGCCGTTCGTGCTCCCGAGATCGACGAGGACGAGGCCCCCCTCGCGGGCGACGATCCGGGCGTGGTGGCGGCTCACCCGCGGGTCGTCGATCCGGACGTCGTTGTCCGCCGCTCGCCCGATGGCGATGGGGCGGCCGTCCAGCGGGACCGTCTGGGCCCGTCGGCCGGCCGTCCGGACCACGAGCTGCGCCCGGGGCGACGGACCGACCGGGCCGAGGATCCCCGTCGCCTCGGTCGGCCGCTCGGTCGATGGCTCAGCTGCGGGCTCCGTCGACGGCTGGGTCGCTCGATCGGCAGACCGCTCCGCCCGGCGAACGGCCTCGGGCCGACGACTGAAGGCCGTCGCGACGACGACGTCTCCGGGCGCGACCCGCGGCGAGGTCACGACCTCCACCCGCGGCCGCGCGGCGAGGCGGTAACCGCGCCGGCGGGCGACGGAGAGGACCGTCTCGGCGAGGCCGAGGGCGAGCTCATCCGCGGCGACGCCGAGGCCGAGGAGATCGGTGGGCCGGAGGACGATGCGGTAGCGATCGGGCACGGTGGGACCGTCCGGCCCGGCGAGCCTGGCCGATTCGAGCGCCCGCTCGAGCCGCCCTTCGATCTGAACGGGTTGGAGCGGAGCGCGAAAGAGACGGACCGTC
>DAOTYQ010000267.1:0-4199 GCA_034434735.1 Chloroflexota bacterium | reverse complement strand
GCGCCTCTACGGGGCCTTCGCCGGGATCGCGCCGCTCCGCCGGAACGTGACCATCGAGGACGTCGGCGGGACCGCGGTCTGGCTCGCCTCGGACCTCGCCGCGGCGGTCACCGGCGAGGTCGTCTACGTCGACGGGGGTTTCCACGCCATCGGCGTCCCGACCTCGCTCGGGGAGTGAGCGGCCGGGCCCGGGCCGCCCTCACGACGCGGCTGCCTGCCGGCGCGACGATGCTGCCTCGGTCGCGACCCGAAACTCAGGCCGATGCCGCCGTCGACGACCCGCCGCCGAGGGCGACCCCCTTGTGGACCGACTGGCGCCGACGACGCCCGGGAGCGACCTCGGCGTGGCCGTTCCCGCGCGAGCTCCCGCCCGCGGCCGCGCCGCCCGTCGGTACCCAACCCTCGACGACCGGCGGGCGGTCGGCGAAGAGGTCGCAGAAGGCCTCGACGAGCTGCGGGTCGAACTGCGTGCCGGCGTGACGGCGGAGCTCCCGAACGGCCTCTTCGTGGCTCATCCCCCGCTTGTACGGCCGCTCGTCCCGCATCGCCTCGTAGGCGTCGGCGATGGCCACGATCCGAGCCCCGAGCGGGATGTCGGTGCCCCGCAGCCCATACGGGTAGCCGTGGCCGCTGAACCGCTCGTGGTGATGGAGGATGATCGTCCCCGCCTCGCGGAAGCTCGTCACCTGATCGAGGACGAGCTGACCGACCCGCGGATGCTGGGTCACCGACTGCCACTCGGTCGGCGTCAGTGGCCCCGGCTTCTCGAGGATCTCCTCGGGCACCGCGAGCTTGCCGATGTCGTGGAGGAGCGAAGCGACCCGGATCCGCTCCACCTCCTGGTCCGGCAACCCGAGCTGCCGGGCGATCGAGGTCGCGACCAGGGCGATGAGTGAGGACGGCCGGCCTCGATACGTCGGTAGGCCGTCGACCGCCGAGACGAGGGCCGCCTCCGCAGCCCGTCGTGCCGCCTCGGCGACCTCGCTGGCGATGGCCCGCCCCACCGGCGAGACGGGAGCCCGCGGGACCCGGGCCTCCTCGTCAAGCTCGGCGAAGACGTAGGTCTGGTTTCGGCCGAGCGATTTCGCCGAGTACATCGCGGCGTCGGCGTCCCGGACGAGGGTCTCGATCCGGATGTGCTCGCCCCGGCCGCCGGCGATGCCGATGGACACGGTCACCGAAGTCGTGGTGCCATCGGCCAGGGCGAACCGATGGCCCTCGACGAGGAGGCGGAGCTTCTCGGCGACCATCGCTGCCGCCTCGGGCGTCGTCTCGGGGAGGATGAGCATGAACTCCTCGCCGCCGTAGCGCCCGACGAGGTCGTTCTCGCGGACGTTGCGGGCGAAGATATCGGCCACGCCCCGCAGGACGAGGTCGCCGGCATCGTGGCCGTAGGTGTCGTTGATGGCCTTGAAGCGGTCGAGATCGACGAAGGCGACCGAGAGCGGCCGCCCGTAGCGACGGGCCCGCTCCACCTCGCCGATGAGCTGCGAGAGGAGCGTCGCCCGGTTCGCCACCCGGGTCAACCGGTCCGTCGTCGCCGCGTCCCAGGCCTCGTGGAAGGCGGCCGCGGCGGCGTCGAGGGCCGCGGCCAGGGGAACGAGGGGACGCGCCACCGGTCCCCGCACGCTCACCCCGAGCTCTCCCGCGGCGAGTCGGTCGGCGGCCCGTCGGAGCTCCGTCAGCGAGCCCCGCAGGTAGAGCCAGCAGGCCGCGACCCCGGCCAGGAAGCCGGCGGCGGCGAGACCGAGGACGAGGGGCGTCGCCTCGCCGGCCGCGGCGGAGCGACCCCCACCGCCGAGCCCGAGGGCGGCGACGATGGCGAGGAGGCCGAGGACGCAGGCAGGGACGGCGGCGCTGATCCAGGGACGGAGACGCACGACCCGAACCCTACTCGGCCCGGATCTGCGCCGGGGATCCCCCAACCGTCGCGGCGGCGGTGGGACATCCTGGCCACGCCCTGGCCCTTCACCCCCGGCGGCGACCCCGGTCGCCTGCCTCCCCGTGCCGGCCATCAGACGTCGCGAAAGGTGAGGACGTGGCCGGTCAGGTCCTTGGCAAAGAGGCCCGGCTTCGTCTCCACGGGCAGCTCCGGCAGGGCGATCTCCTCGTCGTCGACGAGCTGGACCCACTCGCAGAGATGGCGGTTCACGATGAGCGTCCCGGTCCGGCCCTGGCGGAGCTCGCCGCCGCGTTGGTACTCGATCCAGGCTTCGGTCAGGGGCACCATCGGCTTGCGGCGCCGGAAGCTGGCGATGGGATCGGTCCCCGGGAGGGCATGGAAGTGGCCCCGGATCGTGTACGGGCCGACGCGCACCGCGATCGGGAAGGGGCGCGCCCGCGTCCGCCGCCCTGGGGCACCGCGCGGTCCGCTGGCGTGGACGGCGAGGATCTCTTCGCGGGGGACGAGAACCTCCTTGGCCTCGAAGATCGCACCGTCGGCGAGGCGCTCGACGAGGACGTCGACGAGGAGGACCTCCTCGTGCTCGTTGAGCAGGTCGGTCAGGCGGTCCGCGGTGAGGCGGACGTGGCCGAAGATCCGGCAGTCCTCGGCATAGGCGACGAACTCCACCTCCGGGGCAAGGGCCAGCACGTCCTGCGTCTCTGCCCCGAGCCGGGTCGAGGCCGGGCCGGTGGCGGCCGGATCCGGTCGAACCCCGGCGCCGCGGCCGCCGAGGACGAGTCGGAGGCGGCGTCGAAGGGCCTCGACGATCACCGCTGCCGGCCCGCCCGACGGCCCTCGGCGCCCACCCTCGAACGGCCCGCCCGGCGTCCGTCGGGGCAGCTCGGGGTCGCTCGGCCTTGCAGCACGCCTTGCATCGTGGCTCGCACGATACGCCGGCGCCGGTCCCCGGTCGATCGCGAACTCGTACCACCCCCGTACCACCGGCCCACCGTCCTCCACCCTGGCCCGCCGGTGCGTTCGGGCACGGCCCACCGGTGACTAGCCCAGATGGGTCAGGCCCCCGCCCGACCGAACCGGCGGCCCTCGGCGTCCCGGACCGGCGGGGGGACGAGACCGTCGGCCGAACGGACGGCCCTCCGGTCGCTCGCGGTCGGACTCGGCCAGGGCTATCTCCTGGGCCGCCCCGCGCCGATCCCGAACTGACCCTCCGCTCGGCGGCCCGGCGATCGCGCCGCGACCGGCCGCTCTGGGCGCGCCCCGCCCGAGGCCGCG
The DNA here is from genome assembly GCA_034434735.1 of Chloroflexota bacterium. Lineage (GTDB taxonomy): Bacteria > Chloroflexota > Limnocylindria > Limnocylindrales > CSP1-4 > BPIH01. The sequence continues at coordinate 1,021 of DAOTYQ010000267.1, read as the reverse complement.
ACGGAGCCGGCGCCCGCGGACCCGACCGCCTCCGCCATCGACACCCGGAGCGAGGCCAGGACCGGGCCGAGGCGCTCGGCCGGTGCCTGCTGGACCCAGGCCGCCGCCGGGGCCGGCTCGCCGAAGAGGTAGCCCTGCCCGACCCGGACGCCGAGCTCGAGGAGGGTCCGTCGCTCTCCCTCCCGCTCGACGCCCTCGGCGACGAGGGTGTAGCCGGTCCGCTCGGCGGCGTGGACCATGCCGGCGACGAGGGCCTGCCGCGGCGGGTCGGCGTCGATCCCAGCGACGAGCCAACGGTCGAGCTTCACGAAGGCCGGCCGGAGTTCGAGGACGTGGCGGAGGCTGGCGTACCCGGCGCCGGCGTCGTCGACGGCGAGGCGGACGCCGGGTCCGAGGGCCGCCACCGCTGCCCGGAAGGCGGTGTAGTCGCCGATCGGCGTGTGCTCGGTGATCTCGAGCACCACGCCCCAGCCGGCACGACGGAGGATCGATCGGAGCGGCTCGCCGGCCAGGACGAGCTCGGGGCCGACGTTCAGGTCGATGAAGGCGTTCGCCGGGAGCGGCCGCGCCGCCTCGAGGGCGGCCTCGAGGGTCGCCAGTTCGAGCCCGCGGCCGAGACCCGAGCGCGCCGCCTCCGCGAAGACTCGATCGGGCGGCGTCCCGTCGGCGAAGCGGGTGAGGGCCTCGTAGCCGAGGACGGCGCCCGAGGCGAGATCGACGATCGGCTGGAAGACGGTGGTGAAGGCGTGCTCCTCGACGATGGCCCGGATCCGGGTCCGAAGGCCATCGACCAGCCGCTGCTCGAGGAGGGCGGGCCCCAGGAGGGTCGAGGCGAGGGCGGCGAACTCGGCCGCCGCCGGTAGCCGCTCCAGAGCCGCCGCGCGGTCGTCGTCTTGGAGGCCGAGGACGAGGAGGCCGACGGTCTCGCCGTGGAGACCGAGGGGCGCGTAGATGGACCGGCGGACGCCTCGCTCGACGAGGGCGGCGCGTTCGCGGTCGGTCTGTCCGGGCCGCCCGTGGT
>DAOTYQ010000266.1:0-26641 GCA_034434735.1 Chloroflexota bacterium | reverse complement strand
CGCGTCGAGGTCCCGGCGGGATCGTTCGGCCGCGGCGCCGGGACCTCGACGCGGAGGCTGTCGCGGGGCTGGCCGGACTCCTTCGGCCGCTCGTCGTCCTGACTCACCGTCACGCCACCCTTCGGTCGGACAAGGATCCCACGTTGCGGCGGGCGGCGGCACGCTCCCGCCTTCGATGGCGCCGATGGCGCGCCAGAACCACTCGCAGGCCGCGTTGAAGAGGCCGGCCCGCTGGGCGTGGACCTCGTGGCCGGCAGCGGGGAGGACGAGGAGGCGGGCGTCGGGCAGCTGACGGGCGAGGGCCCAGGCCTGATCGACGGGGGCGATCGGGTCCCGGTCGCCGACGGCGACGAGGGCCGGCACGGCCGCCCGACGGATCTCCGCCGGGCCGGGCGGCGCCTCACAGTCGATCGCCGCGGCCAGGGCCCGGAGGAGCGACCGCCAGGCGCCGGGACCCTGGACCGGATCGTGGCGGCGGGCCAGCTCGGCGGCGAAACGCGGGTCGTCGCGCTCGATCCGCTCGACGTCGAGGAGTCGCCGGACGACGCTCCGCCGCGGCTCGCTGGCGACGGAGAGGCCGACGAGGACGAGCGAGGCCACCCGATCCGGCGAGCGGATGGCGAGGCCGAGGGCGGTCTGGGCACCCATCGAGACGCCGAGGAGGTGGGCGCGCTCGAGGCCGAGGGCGTCGAGGAAAGCGGCCAGGTCGTCGACGAGGATGCTGTAGGAGAAGCCGGCCCCCACGTCCCAGCGGGTGCCGCCGTGTCCTCGGGCGTCCGGGAGGTAGCAGCGGAAGGCCCGGGTGAAGCGGGGGACCTGGGCCCGAAACCCGTCGCCGCCCGAGGAGCTCGCCCCGTGGAGGAGGACGAGCGGCGGCCCCTCGCCGGCGACGCCGTAGGCGACGGCGAGGCCGTTCGCCTCGATGGTCCGTCGCTCGATCATCGGCCGCCGTCGATCATCGCCACATGGTCGATCATTGGCACACCGTCGGCCGGTCGGCGCCCACGCATCGGCCGAAGCGGCTCCGGCTCACGGTCGCCCCTCCGGCGCCGTCTCGGTCGCCTGCTCGATCCGGACGTAGCGGCGGCGGTAGTAGAGGAGCGGCGGGGCGTGATCGGAAAGCGTCGCCAGATGATCGACTCGCCCGATGTGGAGGTCGTGGTCGCCGACCGAGATGACCTGGACGGTCGTGCACTCGAGGTAGGCGATGGCGCCCCGGAGGAGCGGCAGCCCCGTCGGCCCCGGCACCCACTCCGCCCCGCAGAAGGCCTCCCGGTCGGGCTCGACGGCGGCCCCGGCGAAGCAGTCGGCGAGGCGCTGCTGGTCGGCGGCGAGGATGTTGACCGCGTAGCGACCCGTCGCCCGGATGTGGGGTTCGATCCGCCGGCCGTGGCCGATGGCGACCATGACGAGGGGCGGCTCGAGGGAGACGGAGGTGAGGGCGTTGACGGTGATCCCGTAGGGACGCTCGGGCTCGTCGGCCCGGAACGTGGTCACGACGCTGACGCCGGTCACGAAGTGACCCATGACGCGCCGAAAGGAGTCCGGGTCGGGGAGCATGGCATGGCAGTCTACCGGCCCGGCCCCGAGCAAGGCGCCCGGGCGCCTCGGTCCCGGGCGTACACTCGGGTCATGACGAGCCCCACCCCATCCCCCACCCGGATCGAGCGCGATTCCATGGGCGAGATGGAGGTCCCCGCCGACGCCCTGTGGGGCGCCTCGACCCAGCGCGCCGTCCTCAACTTCCCCATCTCCGGGCAGCGGATGCCGAGTCGGATCATCCGGATCCTGGGGCGGATCAAGGCCGCCGCCGCCGAGACGAACGCCGAGCTCGGCCTCCTTCCGTCCGACGTCGCGGCCGCCATCGCCGCCGCCGCCGGCGAGGTCGCCGAGGGTCGCTGGGACGAGCACTTCCCGGTCGACGTCTACCAGACGGGCTCGGGGACCTCGACGAACATGAACGCCAACGAGGTCATCGCCCGGCTCGCCGGCGAGCGGCTCGGCCGGCGGGTCCACCCGAACGATGACGTCAACCGCTGCCAGTCGTCGAACGACGTCATCCCGACGGCGATCCAGCTCGCCGCCGCCCAGGCCATCGAGGCCGAGCTCCTGCCGGCCCTCGAGCGGCTGCGGGCCGCCCTCGAGACGAAGGCCGAGGCCTTCTGGCCGATCGTCAAGACGGGCCGGACCCACCTCCAGGACGCGACCCCGATCCGCCTCGGCCAGGAGTTCCGGGGCTACGCCGGCCAAGTCGAGGAGGCGATCCGACGGGCGAAGGCAGCCCAGGCCGAGCTCCTCGTCGTCCCCTTGGGCGGGACGGCCGTCGGGACCGGGATCAACGCCCACCCGGAGTTCGCCGCCCGCACCTGCGCTCGACTCGCGACGGCCCTCGGGCTCCCGGTCCGGGAGACGCCGAACCACTTCCACGCCCAGGCGACCCTCGACGCCCTCGTCGCCGCCCACGGCGGCCTGCGGGCCGTCGCCCTCGGGTTGTGGAAGATCGCCTCGGACATCCGGTTCATGGGGATGGGGCCGCGGGCGGGCCTCGCCGAGCTCGCCTTGCCGGAAACGCAGCCGGGCTCCTCGATCATGCCCGGCAAGGTGAACCCGGTCATCATCGAGTCGCTGACCATGGTCGTGGCCCGGGTCGTCGGCAACGACGCGACCATCGGCTTCGCCCAGACCGGCTCTTTTTTCGAGCTCAACGTCATGTGGCCGGTCGCCGGCGTCGCTCTCCTCGAGTCGGCCGAGCTCCTCGGGAAGGCGACGGCCAACTTCAGCGCCCGCTGCGTCGAGGGCCTCGAGGCGACCGAGCGGGGTCCAGCCCTCGTCGAACAGGGCCTCATGCTGGCGACCGCCCTCGCCCCGGTCATCGGCTACGACGAGGCAGCGAAGCTGGCCAAGGAGGCATTCCGTACCGGACGGACGATCCGGGAGCTCGCCCTCGAACGCGGGCTTCCGAAGGACCAGCTCGACGAGCTCCTCGATCCGGCGAAGATGACCGAGCCGGGTCTCGGCGGCGGGCCGGTCGCCGGATGACCGCGAGGCGTCCCGGCTCGGGGTGCCACAGACACTGCCGGCCGAGGAACCCGGCATGGTTCCAGAGCCCGCCGCTACAATCGCCCCGATGACGACCCGCCTCTGGGACCGGGCCGGCGCCCGGTCCATCGCCCCGTCCCTCCGGCTCCTCGCCGCCGGGACGGCCCTCGCCCTCCCCGAGCCAGAGATCGCCGCCCTGCCGGCCGACCGCCCACCGACCGTCCCGGAGCTCTTCGACTTCATGCGGGACGCCGAGCTCCGCTTCCGGACCCTCCGCCTCGAGATCGAGGAGACGACCCGGACGGCGGTCGGGGAGGAGGCGGCGACCATCGAGACGTTCATCCGCCATCCGGGCCATGCCCGGATCACCCGCCGGTTCCCGGAACCGGGCCCGCTCGGGAGCGTCGAGATCTGGTGCTCCGACGGCGAGACGGTCCGCACCTACGCCTCCCGCGACCGGCGGGGCGCCGTCCGGCCCCTCCGACGCGGCGTCGTCGGCCTCGACGATCCGGACCTGCCCGGCATGGCCCGGGTCTACGTCCCGATCACGCCGCTCGCGGCCGAGAGCCTCCCGGAGCTCTTCGTCCATCCGGCCGGCTACTGTCAGAACGTCCTCGCCACCGGCGCCTGCACGATCCTCGGGACCGACGAGGTGGCCGGCCGCGAAGCGATCCTCCTCGGCTGCGCCCACCCCCGAACCATCGAGCGCGTCGCCGACCGGCCGGATTTCGGGATCGAGCTCGCCGTCGACGCGGCGACCGGCATCGTCACCCGGCTCGTCGAGTCCATGGGCGGGACCTGGACCCGCTGGGCCGAGGTCGTCCGCCTCGAGCCCGACGCGGTCCTGCCACCGACGGCCTTCGACTTCGAGTTCCCGGACGGCGCGACGATCATCTACTGACCCGACGGGGGCCGGCCACCGAAACGCCGGCGCCGAACGAGGGAGGAGCGACGTGCCGAGCGAACGAGAACCGCCGCGCCGGCTCGCCGGGCGACGCTCCACCAGGCCCGGCCCCACCGACCCGGTCGGTCCGCCGCCGGCCGAGCCACGACCGGAGGAGTCACAGCCGGACGAGTCACGGCCGGACGAGTCACGGCCGGGCCAGTCACAGCCGGAGGAGTCACGGCCGACGCCCGGGGCCCCCACGCCGCACCGTCCCGCCGCGGAGCCGCCGACGCCGGAGCCCAGCCCGCCGACGCCCGGGCCCGAGCCGCTGACGCTGGGGGCCGGCCCGCCGACCGCCCGGCGCTTCCTCGTCGCTCGCAACCCCGATCCCGAGTCGAGCCTCCCCTACCTCGTCTGGCTCCCGATCGAGGGTGGGCTCGCCCTCAAGGTCGGCGATCGGTGGCCCCGGACGAGCCGGGTCTACTGCCATCGGCTCGAGGCCTGGCCGGAGGGGGCCGAGATCCTCGAAGACGTCCCGATCACCGTCCTCACCCGGCGGGGTCCGGCCATCGATCTCGTCCTCGAGCGGCGTCGCGAGAACCGGTCCCAATTCGTCTTCACCCTCCGCCCGAGCGGGCGAGAGGCGATCTTCTGGCAGACCCGCAAGGTCGTCGCGACGGCCCGGCCGGGCGCACGGATCCCCGGTCGCCGCGCGGCGGGTCTGCCGTCCTTCGAGATCCTCGTCGACACCCGGGAGCACTACCCCTACCGCTTCGCCCGCCAGCAGGTCACGACGCGACGGGGCGCCCTCCCGGCCGGCGACTACGGAGTCTGCGACGCCGAGGGGCGCTGGTTGGCGGTCGTCGAGCGGAAGTCCCTCGCCGATCTGGCCACCGCCCTCTCGGACGGGACCCTCGTCTACTCGCTCATGAAGCTCGCCGAGCTGCCTCGAGCGGCGATCGTCGTCGAGGATCGCTATTCGGCCCTCCTCCGCCAGCCGTACGCCGCGCCCGGCTTCCTAGCCGACCTCCTCGCCAGGGTCACCGTTCGGTATCCCTCGATCCCGATCGTCTTCGCCGAGACGCGGCCCCTGGCCGAGGAGTGGACGTACCGCTACCTCGGGGCGGCCCTCGCCGAGACCCTGCCCGCGGGCCCAGACCCCGACCTTCCCCCGAGCCGTCGCCGGGCTTCGCCCCGGCGACGCCGAACGGCTGAGCCCCCTGACCCGGTGGATGGCAGAGCGAGTCCGGTCACCGCGCCAGCGGACCGTCAGCCGTAGCCAGCGACACCGTCGAGGGCCTCGCAGGTCAGGCGGCCGTCGCGGAGGCGAACCCCCTCCAGCGCGATGGCGTTCGGATCCTCCTCGGCCATCGCATCCCGGATGAGGGCCGCCAGCGCCGGGTCGATGTCCCCGGGGAGGCCGATGAGGAGGTCGCGCATCGGGGCGACGAAGAGGCGCTCCTCGGGGCCGAAGAGACGCTCGAGCTGGTGGGGCGCGAGGAGGAGCGCCGACGCCGGCATGATCCGAGCCATGAGCCCGGCGATCGGGATCCCGTCGAGGAGCTCGCCGTGGCGGACGTCGGCGGGCTCGAGGAGCTGGGCCCGCCGCTCGGTGTTCGCCAGGGCCTGGGCGACGAGCCCCGCCCGATCGATCCCCCAGCGCTCGAGGAGGCCCTCGGTGACGCTGAGGAAGGCGGGGCCGATGTCGACCCCGAAGCCGACCGAGAGTCCCGGCGGCAGGACGACCTGGATCGGGGCCGGGACGCCGTCCGGCAGCGGTCGCCGTCGGGCGAAGAGGGGGACGACGTGCTCGGCGAGGATCGACCAGTCGAGGTCCTCAGGCAGGGCAGCGATCGCCTCGCGGACGGCCTCCGGGCTGGCGAGGAGCATGTTCGGCCCGATGGCGACGGTCGCGTAGCGCTTCCGGCGCTCGAGGCGTCGGCGGAGGCGGCGGGCGGCACGATGGCGGTCAGTCCGACGGCGCATGGCCGAAGCCTGCCACAGCCCACGTATCGGCCACTTATCGGTGAGGGCCCGGATGGGGCTGTGGGCCCGGATGGAGCGCCGAGCGCCCGAGCAGGAGGGCCGAGCCATCGGCGGTTCGGCCCGGTCGCGAGCCCAGCGGCGAACGCTATCCTGAGCAGAGCGCTGGCCAGCCTCAGCGCGACAGCGGATGACGAGACGATCGATGACGAACCGGGCGGGAGACTGGCTCCGGCAGGCCGAACGCGATCTCGACCACGCCATCGACGCGGCGCGGGCGGATCGCCACGAGTGGGCGTGCTTCGCCGCTCAGCAGGCGGCCGAGAAGGCGGTCAAAGCCCTCCACCTCCATCTCGGTCAGGAGGCCTGGGGCCACGTCGTCGCCCGCCTCCTCGACGAGCTTCCGGCCGACCACCGGCCGCCACCAGACCTCATCGAGGAGGCGAAGGTCCTCGACAACTTCTACGTCCCGTCGCGGTACCCGAACAGCCATCCCGAGGGCGCCCCGTTCGAGCACTACGGGCCCCTCCAGAGCCGACTCGCCATCGACCATGCCCGTGCGATCCTTGCGTTCGTCCGTGCTTCGATGGCCTGACCCGGCGACGGTCGTCGACGCAGCGCGGGCCTGGGCGGAGCGGCTCCTCGCCGCCGACCCGACCGTCGACCGGGTCGGGCTCGTCGGCTCCTACGCTCGCGGCGATTGGGGGGTCGGGAGCGACGTCGACCTCGTCGTCATCGTCGCCGAGAGCCCGCTCCCCTTTGAACGACGCGCGGCGCGCCTCGACGCCCTCGAGCTCCCCGTCCCGGCCGACCTCCTCGTGTATACCCGCGACGAGTGGGCCCGCATGGTCGCCGACGGCCGGTTGGCACCCCTCGCCCGGGACGTCCGCTGGCTCGCCGATCGCGCGGCCGAGGACTGACCCGTACCGGCGCGTCGCCGGAAGCGCCGGCCCCGGTGCCGCCCGCCACGATCCGAGCGGCAGGCCACGAACGCCGCGCCGCCGTCCGCGGCCCGCGGCGCTTAGCCCGCCCCGACGACCGCCGCCCCCGCCGCGGCGATCGCCCGGTCCTGCTCGGCCGAGCCGCCCGAAACGCCGATCCCGCCGACGACGCGCCCCTCGACGACGAGCGGCAGCCCGCCGCCGAAGATGATGAGGCGGTCGGTCTTGACGATTCCGTGGAGGAGCGGCGGCTCGTCCTTCACGAGGTTCCACCAGGCGTCGGTCGGGAGCCCGAAGGCGGCGGCCGTCCAGGCCTTGTCCTGGGCGATCCGGACCGAGAGGAGCGGGGCGCCGTCCATCCGGGCGTAGGCCTTCAGCTCGCCGGCGGCATCGGCCACGGCGACGACGACCGCGACCCCGAGCTCCGTCGCCCGCTCCACGGCGGCGCGGACGGCCCGCTCGGCGGCGGCCAGGCTGACGGTCGTCGTCGTCACCACGTCGCTCATCGCTCTCTTCCTCCCTCCTCGATCGCTTCGGCGGCGATCCGCCCGGGGACCGTCCCGCCCTCGCCGTCGGCCCAGGGTCCGGGTCCCGCCGGCGGATCGAGCCGGTCGAGGAGCCGACGGATGCTCCCCCGGGGATCGGCGATGTCGAACCAGAACCCCTCCATCCCGACGGCCGAGGCGCCGGCGACGTTGACCGGCAGGTCGTCGATGAAGAGGCACGCCTCGGGCGGGAGCCCGAGGGCCTCGGCACAGCGCCGGTAGATGGCCGGCGCCGGCTTGCGGACGCCGACCTCGGCCGAGTCGACGATGGCGGCAAAGGCGTCCCGGAGCCACCACGTCGCGTGCCAGCCGGGGCCGAGCCAGTGACTCGCGTCGTTCGTCAGGATCGCCTGGCGGTAGCGGCGACCGAGGCGGCGCATGGCGGCCACGACCTCCGGCCGATCGCGCCCCGTCCAGTCGATGATCGAGCGCAGGTCGGCGGCGAGGCCGGCGGCCCGCAGCCGTGCCCCGAAGCGACGGTAGTACTCCGGCTCCTCGAGTTCGCCTCGCCGGACCGCGTCGTACTCCGGGTCGCCACCCGGGGCGAACGGCCCCCGGGGGAGGCTGCCCGGCGCCAGACCGTGGGCCGCCTCGATCTCGGCGAGGAGCTCGAAGGGGGTCGGGTGGAGGATGCCACCCATGTCCCAGATGACGCCGACGATCGTCCGGTTCACGGGCCGGTCTCCACGCAGCTCACGAACGCACCTCCGGTGGCGGGCTCGGGTCGACGGACGAGGGTCCCGGGCGGGCCTCCGCGAGGCTGCCCGAGCGGGCTCGGCGCAGGAGCCGCTCCCGGATCGAGTCCTCGGCCGAGGAGGGCGGCTCCTGGAGCGGGACCTCGACGACGATCCGGCCGTCGACCTCGGCCACCGGATAGGCGGCGAGACGGACCGCCGGCGCCCCGACGAGGGAGCCCGTCCGGAGATCGTAGCGCCACCAGTGCCAGGGGCAGGTGACGACCCCGTCCCGGACGTGGCCCGCGGCAATGGGACCGCCCCGGTGGAGGCAGGCCCCGGCGTAGGCCCGCAAGACGCCGTCGACCCGCCAGACGGCGACGGGTCGCCCATCGACGACGAGGGCGCGCCCCTCGCCCTCCCGGAGCGAGGCCGCCTCGCCAGCGTCGATCCGTCGTCGCTCGACCATGCTCGGAAGGCCCAGCCGGCCGCCGGTCACCGCCCCGTCAGGCCCGGAGCTTGAGGACGACCGACTTCGACTCGGTGAAGAAGTCCTCGCTCCACTTGCCGCCCTCGCGGCCGGTCCCCGACTCCCGGAACCCACCGAAGGGGACCCGCAGGTCGCGGACGAAGAAGCAGTTCACCCACATCGTGCCGGTCCGGACCCCGGCCGCCACCCGATGGGCCGTGTCCAGGTTCGTCGTCCAGACCATCCCGGCCAGCCCGTACCGGGAGTCGTTCGCCAGGCGGATGGCATCCTCGATGGTGTCGAAGGGGGTGACGACCTGGACCGGGCCGAAGATCTCCTCCTGGAAGACCCGGTGCTCGGGCCGGACGTCGCCGATGACCGTCGGGGCGAAGAAGTTCCCCCGCTCGAAGGCCGGGCCGGCCGGCCGGCCGCCGCCGGTCAGGAGCGTTCCGCCCTCGGCGATCCCGATCCCGACGTAGCGGCGAACCCGCTCCCAGTGGGCCGGCGAGACGAGGGGTCCGATCTGGGTCGCCGGATCGAGCGGATCGCCGACCCGATAGGCTCGGGCCCCGTCGACGTAGCGGGCGACGAACTCGTCGTAGATCGGCCGCTGGACGAGGAGGCGCGAGCCGGCGAGGCAGACCTCGCCCTGGTTCCGGAAGATGGCGTCGAGGGAGCCCGGCAGGGCGACGTCGAGGTCGGCGTCGGCGAAGACGATGGAGGCGCTCTTGCCGCCGAGCTCGAAGGAGAGCTTCTTGAGGGTCCCGGCCGCCGCCGCGGCGATCCGCTTCCCGGTCGACGACTCGCCGGTCAGCGAGATGCAGTCGACGCCGGGGTGCTCGACCAGGGCCATCCCGACCGTCTCGCCGTCGCCGTAGACGAGGTTGAGGACCCCCTCGGGGAGGTCCGCCTCGGCGCAGATCTCCATGAGGACGTTCGCCGTCGCCGGCGAGGCCGAGGCTGGCTTCAGGATCGCCGTGTTGCCGAAGGCGAGGGCCGGGGCGACCTTCCAGGTCTCGAGCATGAGCGGGAAGTTCCAGGGCGTGATGAGGAGGGCGACCCCGCGCGGCTCGCGGAGGGTGTAGGTCAGGACGCCGATGGCCCGCTGCTCGTACATCTCGGTGTGGCTCAAGGCGGCGTAGTCGGCGAAGAAGCGGAAGTTGAGGGCCGCCCGCGGGACGTCCTTCTCCCGGGCCTCGGCGATGGGCTTGCCCATGTCGATGGACTCGAGGCGGGCCAGCTCATCGGCCCGCGCCTCGATCCCGTCGGCGATCCGGTAGAGGATCTTCTTGCGCTCGGCCGGGCTCAGGCGCGGCCAGGGCCCCTCGTCGAAGGCTCTTCGGGCCGCTCGAACCGCCCGCTCGACGTCGTCGCGACCGGCCTTCGCCACCCGGGCGTACGGTTCGTTCGTCGTCGGGTTGATCGACTCGAAGGTCTCGCCGGAGGCCGCGTCGACGAAGCGGCCGTCGATGAAGAGCCGGAAGTGGTGGGTGATGGCCGGGCTGGCCGGCCGATCGGCGGCAAGGGTCATCGGGCTTCCTCCTTGGGCAGGTGCTCCTGGTCGGGCGGGGCGGAGGCAGGTGCCGGCGGATCGCCCGGCCCCTCCCCGGCCGGAGCCCGACCGGGGATCTTCGAGGCGGGCACGCCGCCGATCCCCCAGTGATGGGGCGGGACCTCGTTGACGAGGACCCGGACCCGCTCGATGGGGACGTCGAGGGTCTGGGCGACGGTCTCGCTGACGGTCTCGATGAGCCGCTCGAGCAGCGCCGGCGGGCGGCCGGCGAGGACGTCGATCCGAACGAAGGGCATCAGGCAGCCTCCTCTCCGTAACAGCTCACGCTCCCGAGCCAGCCGGCCTCGGCCGTCACGAGGGTCCCCGGTCGGAGGTCCACAGGCGCCGTCAGGCCGCCGGCGATGACGAGGTCGCCGGCCCGCAAACCCCGAGCGTCGGCGGCGAGGCGGTTCGCCAGCCAGGCCACGGCCGTCGCCGGGTGGCCCTCCGCCGCCGCACCGGTGGCCGTGGCCGAGAGCCGCCCGTCGACGCTCAGGACGACCCCGAGCGCCGAGAGATCGAGCCGCCGCGGGTCGCCGAGCCGGCCACCGAGGACGAGGCGCGCCGCCGAGCTGTCGTCGGCGACGTTGTCGGCCGCTCGGAAGCGGAACCCCTCGTAGCGCGAGTCGACGATCTCGAGGCAGAGGACGACGGCGGTCGTGGCGGCCAGGACGCCGACCACCGTCACCCCCGGCCCGCGGAGGTCGCGACCGAGGAGAAAGGCGATCTCGGGCTCCACCTTCGGGTGAATGAGCTGGCCGAGCGGGACCGCCGGTCCGTCGAGGAGCATGGCGTCGGTCAGCCAGCCGAAGTTCGGGACCTCGACCCCGAGGGCACGCCGCATCGCCAGGCTCGTGAAGCCGAGCTTCGCCCCGACGATCGTCTCGCCGCGACGGCGACGCCGGGCCAGGAGGGCGGCCTGGACGGCGTAGGCGTCGGCGAGGGAGAGACCGGGTCGCTCGTCGGTGAGCCGGGCGATGGGGGTCCGCGTCCGTTCGGCCGCGTCGAGGCGCGCGGCGAGGGCCTCGATCTCCGCCGCCGACAGGGCGACGGCCGCCTCGTCGCCGGCGACCGTACCGCCCGTCGGGTCGGCCCACACGCTCGAGCGCCGCACCTCGGGATCGACTCCTCGTTCGACCATCCCGTCTGCTCCTTCGCCCTCAGCGACAGGCGAGGGTGACCGTTCCGAGCCGCCCGAAGGTCGCCGTGACGACGTCGCCGGCGGCGATCGGGATCGCCCCGCTCAACCCGCCCGAAAGGACGATCTGACCGGCCGTCAGCCCGCGCCCCTCGGCCACCAGCCGCCGCACGAGCCAGGCGACGGCCCGCGCCGGATGGCCCATGACCGCCGCCCCGGCCGCCGTGGCGACGAGCCGGCCGTTGCGCTCGAAGACGCAACCGATCTCGGCGAGATCGAGGGTCGCCGGGGCGATGGCGCCGCCGAGGAGGAAGCGTCCGCCCGAGGCGTTGTCGGCGACGACGTCGGGGAGCGTGAAGCGGTAGTCCCGGTAGCGCGAGTCGAGGATCTCGATGGCCCCGAAGACCGCCTCGGTCGCCGCCAGGACGTGGACCGCCGTGACGCCGGGCCCGGCCAGGTCCCGACCGAGAAGGAAGGCGATCTCCGGCTCGGCCCGCGGCTGGGCGAGGGAGGCCACGGGCAGGGCCTCGCCGGGCTCGAGGGCCATCCGGTCGGTCAGCCAGCCGACGATCGGCTCGTGGACGTTCATCTCGACCTGCTTCGCCCGCGAGGTGAGCCCGAGCTTCGGCCCGACGAGCCGGGCGCCGTCGGCGAGGTGGAGATCGAGGAGGGCCGCCTGGACGGCATACGCCTCGTCGATCGCCAGGTCGATCCCGTCGGCGCTCGGCGGCTCGATGACCTGTCGCTCGCGGGCGGCCTCGTAGAGGCGTCGGGCGAGGTCCGCGATCCGGTCGCCCGCCGGTCCGCCCGCGCTCACGACCGACCTCCCCACGGATACCCTTGAGGGCCCATCGCCCCGCAGACGTCGAGCCGGAGGACGAGACCATGGACGACTGGAGCCGAACCCTGCGAACGGCGGCCGCGACGACCCACTACCTCGACGTCGGCGACGGCCCGCCGGTCGTCCTCCTCCACGGTTCCGGCCCCGGTTCCTCGGCCTATTCCAACTGGCGCCTGGCGATTCCGGGCCTGGCGGCCGAGCACCGCTGCCTCGCTCCCGACCTGTCCGGCTTCGGCCGGACCCGGACCGATCGCCCGCCGAGCCCCGACGTCTGGCGCTGGGCCGACGAGGTCCTCGCCCTCCTCGACGCCGTCGGAGTCGGGCGCGTCGATCTGGTCGGCAACTCGATGGGCGGCGCGGTCGCCCTCGCCGTCGCGGTCCGCGCCCCGGATCGGGTTCGGCGGCTGGCGACCATGGGCACGGTCGGCGTCCCCTTCGAGCTGACACCGGGCCTCGACGCCGTCTGGGGCTACCGGCCGAGCCTGGAGGCGATGGGCGAGCTCGTCCGGCTCTTCGCCTTCGACCCCCGCTACGCCGAGGACGACGAGCTCGTCCGCCTCCGGTACGAGACGAGCGCCGATCCGGCCCTGGCCGAGACCTACGCCGCCCTCTTCCCCGCACCGCGCCAGCGCTGGGTCGACGCGGCGGTCATCCCGGAGGCCTCGCTCCGGGCGATCCGGGCGCCCCTCCTCGCCATCCACGGCCGCGACGACCGGGTCGTGCCCCTCGAGACCTCGATCCGGGTCGCTGATCTCGTGCCCGACAGTCGGCTCGTCGTCTTCCCCCGCTGCGGCCACTGGGTCCAGGTGGAGCGAGCGACCGAGTTCGCGAGCCTCGTCGGTTGGTTCCTCGACCGTCCAGACGACGGCCTCACCGCCCCCTGAGCCCGGCCCGGCCCGCCACCCGGGTCGGCGGTGCCGGAGCGGCGCCCACCTTTGCCTCGTCACCGTCGGCGCCATCCCGCCTCCCCGCCTCACGACCGCCGGGCGAGCTCGAGGGCGACGTCGACGATCATGTCCTCCTGACCGCCGACGACCTTCCGCCGCCCGAGCTCGAGGAGGATCTCCCGGGCGTCGACCCCGAAGCGCGCCGCCGCCCGCTCGGCGTGGAGGAGGAAGCTGCTGTAGACGCCGGCGTAGCCGAGGGTGAGGGCGCTCCGGTCGATGATCTGCTCGCGGGGCATGATCGGCCGGACGACGTCCTCGGCGACGTCCATGATCGCCAGCGGATCGACCCCGGTCCGGTAGCCGAGCCGCTCGGCGACGGCGACGAGGACCTCGGTCGGGCAGTTGCCGGCCCCGGCCCCCAGGCCGCGGCTGCAGCCGTCGATCTGGTCGACCCCCTCTTCGAGGGCGCCGATGCTGTTGGCGACGGCGAGGGAGAGGTTGTTGTGGGCATGGAGCCCGACCTGGGTCTCGGGCCGGAGGCCGGCTTTCAGCTCGGCGACTCGGGCGCGGGCGTCGTGGACGGTCATCGCCCCGGCCGAATCGACGACGTAGACGGCGTCGGCGCCGGCGTCCTCCATGATCCGCGCCTGCTCGAGGAGGCGGCGCGGCTCGATCATGTGGGCCATCATGAGGAAGCCGACGACCTCCATCCCCAGGTCCTTCGCCGTCCGGATGTGCTGGATGGCGATGTCGGCCTCGGTGCAGTGGGTCGCGATCCGGGCGACCGAGACGCCGATCTCGCGGACCTCGGCGAGGTCCCGGGCGAGGCCGATCCCGGGCAGCAAGAGGACGGCGAGCTTCGCCCGCCGGACGACGGCCGCCGCGGCCCGGAGGAGCTCGCGCTCGTCGACGGCGCTGAAGCCGTAGTTGAACGAGCTGCCGCCGAGGCCGTCGCCGTGGCTGATCTCGATGACCGGGACACCGGCCGCGTCGAGGGCCGCGGCGATGGCGGCCGCCTGCTCGGGCGTGAACTGGTGGCGGAGGGCGTGGGAGCCGTCGCGGAGGGTCGAGTCGGTGAGCCGGAAGGCGGGCCGCTGTCCCTCGGTCGGAGCCGGAGCGGCGGCCTCGGTCGGGGTCGGGCCGCTGGCCGGGGCGAGGCCCCCCGGCCCGGTCGGGCCGGTCACGCCGCCACCTCGGCGAAGCGCCGCAGGGCGAGCATCTCGCCGACCCGAACCGCCGAGGCGGTCATGATGTCGAGGTTGCCGGCGTAGCGGGGCAGGTAGTCGCCGTTGCCGGTCACCTCGAGGAGGACCGTCAGGCGGGCGGCCGCCTCGCCGCCCGGGGTCCGGAACGGCCCCTCGTCGAAGACGAGGCCCTTGATCCGGTAGCCGGGCACGTAGCGGGCGACCTCGTCGGCCATGGCCCGGACCGAGGCCTCGATGGCCGCCCGGTCGACGTCCGCCGGGAGGGCGCAGTAGACGGTGTTCCGCATCAGGATCGGCGGCTCGGCCGGGTTGAGGATGATGATTGCCTTGCCCTTCCCGGCGCCGCCGATCGTCTCCAAGCCGTGGGCCGTCGTCTCGGTGAACTCGTCGATGTTCGCCCGCGTCCCGGGGCCGGCCGAGCGGGAGGCGACGGTGCTCACGATCTCGGCGTAGGGGACCTGGGCGACCCGGGTCACCGCGGCGACGATCGGGATCGTCGCCTGGCCGCCGCAGGTGATCATGTTCAGGTTCGGGGCGTCGAGGTGGGCCTCGAGGTTGACCGGCGGGACGACGGCCGGCCCGACGGCGGCCGGGGTCAGGTCGATGGCGACGAGGCCGGCCTCGGCATAGCGGGGCGCGTTGGCGGCGTGGACGGCGGCGCTCGTCGCCTCGAAGACGAGGCGGACCCCGAGGCGGCGGGCGTTGGCGAGGAGCCAGTCGACGCCGTCGGCGCTCGTCTCGATCCCCCAGCGCCGGGCCCGGGCGAGGCCGTCGGAGGCGGGGTCGATCCCGACGACGCAGGCCGGTCGGAGGATCGACGAGCGGAGGAGCTTGCGGGCCAGATCGGTCCCGATGTTCCCGGAGCCGACGATGGCGACCGGGAGGCGACCATCGGTGGTCATGGCATCCCTCTCTTCCGGGTGATGGGAGGCTGGCGCATCGGGTCCTCCCTCAGACGAAGCGGACCGTCACCGACCCGAGGCCGTCGAAGCGGGCCCGGAAGGCGTCCCCGGCGACGGCCGGGACCGAGGCATGGAGCGCCCCCGGCATGACGAGCGACCCCGCCTCGAGGGTCACCCCGAGCGCGCCCAGGGTGTTCGCCGCCCAGGCGACGGCCGCCGCCGGGTGGCCGAGGGCGGCGGCCCCGGCACCGGTGGCGACGACCTCGCCGCGGCGCTCGAGGACGACCCCGACGGTCCGCAGATCGAGCCCCGCGACGGGCGTGAGGCGACCGCCGACGACGACCCGCGCCGAGCTCGCCAGGTCGGCGATGGTGTCGGCGAGCCGGATCCGCCAGGCCTCGATCCGCGAGTCGATGACCTCGATGGCCGGGGCGACCCCGTCCGTCGCCGTGAGGACGTCGAGGACGCTCACCCCCGGGCCCCGGAGCGGGGCGCGGAGGCGGAAGGCGATCTCGGCCTCGACCCGGGGGGCGATGAGGCTCGCCGTCTCGATCGCCTCCCCCTCGGCGGCGAGGTAGCCGGTGAGGATCGGCCCATAGTCGGGCTGATCGACCCCGAGCTGCTCCTGCATCGCCCGCGAGGTGAGGCCGAGCTTCCAGCCGACGATCCGCTCGCCGGCGGCGAGGCGCCGGGCGACGACGACCTGCTGGATGGCGTAGGCGTCGGCCGGGCTCAGGTCCGGCCGCTCGGCGGTGAGGGGCGGGATCGGCTGCCGCGTCCGCCAGGCCTCGAAGAGCCGCTCGCCGAGGGCCGTCGCCGTCGCCTCGTCGATGGTCCGGGTCATGGCTCGGTCCCCGACCAGCGGCCGGTCAGGCCGATCCGGAGGCCGTACTCGCGGGGCCGATAGCCGAGCCGCGAGCTGATGATCTCGGCCGTGCGGACGGTTTCGGCCGCGAAGCGGCGGAGCGTGTCGCGGCTCAGCCGGGGGCCTGGCCCGGCGACCGAGATGGCGGCGACGACCCGGCCGGTGGCGTCCCGGATCGGCGCCGCGACCGAGGTCACGCCGACCTCCGATTCGTTCACGTTCTCCGCCCAGCCGCGCCGTCGGATGAGCTCGAGCTCCTCCTCGAGTCGGGCTCGGTCGGTGATCGTGTACGGGGTGTGGGCGACGAGGGGCCGCCCGTCGAGGATCGCCGCCCGCTCCGTCTCGCTCAAGAAGGCGAGGAGGACCTTGCCGGTGCTCGTGCAGTGGGCGTGGTTCCGGTGCCCGACCCGGCTGAAGAGGCGGAGCGTGTGGGGGCTTTCCCGGCGGGCGATGTAGACGACCTCCGCCCCGTCGAGGATCGCCACGTGGACCGTCTCGCCGGTCCGGTTCCGGAGGTCGTCGATGGGCCCGGCGACGACCTCGTGGAGATCGAGGTGGTCGGCGACGATGGCACCCAGCTCGTAGAGACGGAGGCCGAGCCGGTAGCGGCCGGTCGAGGCGTCGCGCTCGATGAGGCCCTCGGCGGCGAGGGTCGTCAGGATCCGGTGGACGGTGCTCTTGGCGAGGCCGAGCCGGGCGGCGAGCTCGGAGACGCCGAGGTCGCGGTCGGCCGGGGTGAAGGCACAGAGGAGCCGTGCCGCGTTCCGGACCGAGGAGAGACCCTCGCCCCGGGACCCCCGTCCGCGCCCTCGTCCGGGGTGGGCGACGGGCTGATCGGCCCCCGGCCGCACCGAGGGACGCTCCGTCCGCCGCTCCGGCACGAGGGTGCTCACCGCGCCGGCCCTCCGCCCGAGGCACCGCCGGCCGCCGCGGCCCGGACGGCATGGAGGACGGCGCGGCGCAGCGCCGCCGGGTCCGGGACCGCCTCGGCGGCGAGACGGGTGACCTCGGGGTCGTCGGGCGCGAGCGATCGGGCGAGCAGCCCGGCCGCCCGCGGGAGGCCGGCGAGGAGGGCGCCCTCGAGCTCGTTGGCGAGCCCGATCCGTGAATCGTCGAGGGCGGCCCGGATCGCCTCGAAGTCGCGGGCGGCGGCGGCATGGGCCCCGGCCAGGCCGGCACCCGTGTGACCGGCGTGATGGGCGGCCAGCGAGGCCGCCTGGAGGGTGAGGTGGTAGATGTGGGTCCGGATCCCGAGCAGGCGTCGGACCTCGTCGAAGGCCGGCCCCGAACGCTCGTCGAGGAGGCCGAGAGCGGGCAGGACGACCGGGTCGAAGAAGTGGATCGTCCAGCGGAGCGGCGGCGCCTCGCCCTCGACGGCGACGACGGGACCGCGGCCGGTGGCCGCGGCGTCGCCGAGGATCTCCCGGGTCGCGACGAGGTGGAGGTGGCGCGTCCCGACGGCGGCGACGCTGAACGGCCCCCCGGCCAGGAGCGGCATCCGCCCCTGGACGGCCGGCGGGAAGGTTCGGGCCGCCGTGACGTACGCCTCGTGGACCCAGCGGACGTAGTCGGCCACGGCCTGGCGCATCCGCTCCGGACCCGGCCGCCCGTCATCCGGTCGAGGCGCTTCGCTCACCTGTCCTCCTTCGTCCTCGTCACCGATTTTCGCGCCACGTTCGCTATAGCGGAACGCAGGTGTTGATAGCGGAACAGCGCGGCCCGTATGATCGCACAACCGTCGGCGGTCGGCAAGGGGTTTCGCGACCCGGACGAGGGGTTCGCGACCCGGAGCGGAGGACCACCGAGCCAGAACCGACAGCGACAGCACAGCGATCGAACCCTGCCAGCGAGGGCACACCGATGGGCATCGTCCGCCTCGGCCACGTCGACATCCGGGTCCCGGATCTGGATCTGGCCACGGCCTACTACACGCAGGTCATGGGCCTCATCGAGGTGGCCCGCGAGAGCGACCGCGTCTATCTGAAGTGCTGGGACGAGCAGGATCACCACTCCGTCGTCCTCCGCTATCACCCCCGCCCCGGCCTCGACCACATGAGCTTCAAGGTCGAGAAGGCCGACGACCTCGAGATCCTCGAAACCCGCCTCGAGCGCTACGGGGCGATCGTCCACCGGATGTCGCCCGGCGAGGAGCGGGCCGTCGGCGAGGCGATCCGCTTCGAGACGCCGTCGGGCCACGTCATGGAGCTCGTCCACAAGATGGACCGGGTCGGCTCCCTCCTGCCGACGGTCAACCCGACCGCGCCCAAGCCCGACGGGCTCGTCGGGATCGCCCCGCCCCGCCTCGACCACCTCCTCGTCACCGCCGAGGAGGTCGGCGACGCGACCAAGTTCTACATGGACGTCCTCGGCTTCCGGCTTACCGAGCAGCTCCTCGACGGCGACGGCCACCAGCTCGGCGTCTGGATGGAGCGCTCGCACACCCCGCACGACCTCGCCCTCGTCGTCGGCCCGAACGGCGGCCTCCACCACTTCGCCTTCTGGCTCGACGACTGGGACGAGATCCGGCGGGCGGCCGACACCCTCGCCTACCACAACATCTCCATCGACGTCGGGCCGACCCGCCACGGCATCACCCGCGGCGAGACGATCTACTTCTTCGACCCCCTCGGCAACCGGAACGAGGTCTTCACCGGCGGCTACAAGCCGGATCCGGACTGGGACGTCATCACCTGGACCGAGGAGCAGATGGGCCGCGGCATCTTCTACTGGCAGGACGCGATCAACAACCGCTTCCTGACGATGCACACCTAGCCGGGCAGCGATGGGCATCTTCCGGCTCGGCCACGTCGAGGTCAAGGTCCCCGATCTCGAGCTCGCCACGGCCTACTACACCGAGGTCTTGGGCCTCCTCGAGGTCGCGCGGGAGCCCGAGCGCGTCTTCCTCAAGTGCTGGGACGAGCACGACCACCACTCGGTCACCCTCCGCTACGCCCCTCGCTACGGCCTCGACCACGCCATGTTCAAGGTCGAATCGCCCGACGACCTCGACGACCTCGAGCGCCGCCTCCTCGCCTACGGCTGCAGCGTCCGGCGGATGGCCGCCGGCGAGGAGCTCGGTATGGGCGAGGCGATCCGCTTCGAAACCCCGACCGGCCACGTCTTCGAGCTCGCCTGTCGGGTCGAGAAGGTCGGCAACCTCCTACCCCGGACGAACCCCCCGCCGGCGCCGATGGGCCTCACCGGGATCCACCCGCCGCGGATCGACCACGTCTTCTTGACCTGCGAGGACGTCGATCTGGCGACCGACTTCTTCATGGGCGTCCTCGACTTTCGGCTCACCGAGCAGCTCGTCGCCCGGGACGGCCACCGTCTCGCCAGCTGGCTCGAACGGAGCTACTCGCCCCACGACCTCGCCCTCGTCACCGGGCCCCAGGGCGGTCTCCACCACTTCGCCTTCTGGCTCGACGACTGGAACGAGGTCCGCAAGGCGGCCGACATCCTCGCCTACCACGGCGTCCGGATCGACATGGGCCCGACCCGTCACGGGGTGACCCGCGGCTACACGATCTACTTCTTCGACCCAGTCGGGAACCGGAACGAGGTCTTCACCGGCGGCTACTGGCACGACCCCGACGCCGAGCCCATCACGTGGACCGAGGACGAGATGGGCAAGGCGATCTTCTACTACGAGGGGGCCATCAACGAGGCGTTCCTGACGGTCCACACATGAGCGGCCACGACGAGTCCCTCCGCCCCTCCCGCAACGGTCGCCGGCCGGACGAGGTCCCGCTGCCGCGGACCGAACGCCCCGACGCGCCGGCCTACCTGCGGGCCTACCTGGAGCGCAAGGCCCGGGAGGCGGCGAACGCGGCCGCCGAGGCCCAGCCCCTGGACGCCGCAGAGGGGGTCGGGGTCGACGGGCCCGACGGGTCCGATCTGCCGCTCTATTTGCGCCGCTTCCGTGCCCGACGGGCGGCCGGCGAGACGATCCCCTTCGCCGCCCCGATCCCGGGCGAGCCGCCGCCGACCTGGACCGAGGCCTGGGCCCAGACCTCTCGCTCGGCCGAGCTCGTCCTGCCGCCGGAGGTCCGGCCGCCGACGAGCGGCGAGCGGGCGGTCGTCGACGTCCACCTCATCCGCCACGCCGAGACGCAGGGCTACAGCGTCGATGCCGGCCTGACGCCGATGGGTCGCTGGCAGGCCCACCGGCGGGGTCACGACCTCTCGAAGGGCGTCCCGGACGGCCAAGCGATCCGGATCGTCTGCGCCCCGACGGCCCGGGCGACCCAGACGGCCGAGCAGCTCCGGCGCGGCTTCGAGGACGGTCTCGTCGCCTGGGGGCGACAGGCCGAGGTTCGGGGCCCCGAACCGATGGCCGAGTTTCGGAACTTCACCGTCTGGACGCCCTCGGGCGAGAAGGACGTCACGGCCGCCTTCCGCGAATACCACGCCGTCGCCGAGCGCTACGAGCGGGTCGCCCTCGGCGACCGGCCGCTCTGGCTCGTCGAGATCGATCGCTTCTTCCGGATCCAGATGGGCGGCGGCGACCCGATCCACTTCTGGATGACGGTGCCGCTCCTCAACTTCGAGCCGCCGGCGGCGGTCGTCCTCCGCTTCTGGGCCGGCATCAGCCGGCTCGTCGCCGAGGCACCGGACGGCGGCCGCGTCTACATCGCCACCCACTCCGGTCCGATCCGCGCCTTCGCGACCTGGGCCCTCGGCCACGATGCCGGCGAGCCGTACAACACCGAGGAGGTCCGGGTCAAGGTCCGCCGCTCGCTGACCGAGGCGCAGGTCACGTACCGGAACCGGACGGTCGAAGTCCACGTCCCACCCGCCGCCGAGTGGCCGAGCTGGTGGCGGGAACGGAGCGCCCTCCTCGGCCAGGGCCTCGGCGTCGACGTCCCCCCATCCTTTGGCGTCCCTGCTCCGAGTCGATCTGGAGCTACCCCCGAGTCCGGGCATCCCGTGCTGGCACAGCACCGAGCAGCGGAGGAGTGAGCAGTGCTAAGTGAGGAACGGAACGAGATCCTGACCCGGGTCGGCAAGGGCACGCCCCTCGGCGAGCTCCTGCGCCGCTACTGGTACCCGGTCGCCTTCACCTCGGACCTCGACGACTTCCCGATGAAGCGGGTCCGCCTCCTCGGCGAGGACCTCGTCGTCTTCAAGCTCGAGGACGGCCGCTACGGGCTCCTCGAGGAGCTTTGCCCCCACCGCCGGGCGTCCCTCGCCTACGGCGTCACCGAGCCCGAGGGGATCCGCTGCGGCTACCACGGCTGGCTCTTCGCCCCCGACGGGCGCTGCCTCGAGCAGCCGGCCGAGCCGGCCGATTCGACCTTCAAGGATCGGATCCGGGCGACGGCGTATCCGACCCAGGAACTCGGAGGGCTGGTCTGGGGCTACCTCGGCCCGGCCCCGGTGCCGGAGCTGCCGCGCTTCGACCTCTTCACCTGGGACGACGTCATCCGGGACGCCGGCTGGGCGATGCTGCCGATCAACTTCATGCAGATCATGGAGAACGCCGTCGACCCGACCCACGTCGAGTGGCTCCACGGTCGCTACGCGAACTTCCTCCGGACCCGCAAGGGCCTCCCCTCGGTCCTCACCTTCACCCGCCGGCATCGGAAGATCGCCTTCGACGTCTTCGAGTGGGGGATCATCAAGCGCCGCCTCTACGAGGGCCAGAGCGAGGAGGCCGACGACTGGCGGATCGGCCACCCGCTCGTCTTCCCGTACATGATGAAGGTCGGCGGCGGCGCCCATCGGCAGATGCAGATCCGGGTCCCGGTCGACGACACGACGACCTGGTTCATCCTCTACTCGACCCACAAGCCGCGTGGCGTGGAGATCCCCCGCCAGGAGCGCTTCCCGAACTACGAAATCCCGTGGCGCGACGAGAAGGGCAACCACATCGTCGACTACGTCGAGGGCCAGGACATCATGGCCTGGGTGACCCAGGGCGCCATCGCCGACCGCTCCCAGGAGCACCTCGGCAAGGGCGATACGGGGATCATCCTCCTCCGGAAGCTCGTCTTCGAGAACATCGAGAAGGTCCGCCGCGGCGAGGACCCGATGGGCGTCGTCCGCGATCCGGCCGTCGCCCGCTACATCGAGCTCCCGATCGAGGAGGACAAGTTCGGCGGCGGGCCGGCCTTCGAGTGGGAGTTCCTGACCGCGGCGAGCACCCGCTACAGCCCGCAGATCGACTTCCTCCGCTCCCTCTACCGGGAAGCGGAGGAGTACCACAAGGCCCTCGCCGGTGTCGCGGGCTGAGCGGCGCCGGAGCGCCGAGCCGAAGCGACCGATGAACGGAGCCGACGCCGCCCGCCCGGCGCGCGGCGACGGATCGGCGGAGACGGCGGGTGCCTCGGGGTCGGGGCTCCTCCCGGCGGGCTACGTCGAGCAGGCCGTGGCCGAGATCCTCGCCTCGGCCGACCCCGATCGGATCGTGCCCCACGTCCCGTTCCGGTCCTGCCCTGGGTGCGGCGCGAAGCTCTCCGACCCCAAGAGCCTCGTCCAGGAGTTCTGGGTCGCCGACGAGACCCGCTTCCTGGTCTGGTGCCGGGCCTGCGGCGGGACGTTCACGGTCGTCCCGGTGGAGCGCTACCACGGTCACGAGGCGATCGACTGAGACGCGAGGGCGACGGCGAGCGACGGACGGAGGTGCGGATGGGAGACGGATGGAGGTGCGGATGATCGATCGGCCGATCGAGATGGCGAGCGACATCCCGTAGGAGTCGACCGGGCGGATCGTTCGCCCGGCGAGCGAGCGCCGGGCTGCCGGAGGGCGGACCGGCGGAGGTGGAGGAGTAGCGCATGGTCGAGACCGTCGAGCGGACCGCCGAGCAGCGGTTCCCGAGCCCCTTCGAGATCGCCACGCCGGCCGGCGCCGAAGGCTGGCAGCGGATGTACCCCTACTACCTCCTGTTCTCGGAGGAGAACCGGGAATGGGAGGACAGCATGCTCTGGTTTCAGGATGGGATGCACCATCCTGAAGTCCTCTACCCCTTCGACACGATCACCCACGAGTGCTGGCGGGTCGCCCTTGGCCAGTACAACACCCGCGTCTTCTCGCTGCCGGCCTACGGCATCGAGCAGCGGGTCGTCAATGGCTACCTCTACATCTGCGCCGTGCCGGTCAGCGACCCGAACACGATCCCGGCCCGGATCGAGGTCTTCCTGAAGCGAGCCGGCGAGTACTACGGCAACTGGAACCGCTACTTCGACGAGTGGAAGGTCAAGATGACCCGGGTCATCGACGACCTCAAGGGCCTCCAGGTCCCGAGCCTGCCGCGGCTCGAGCCCGAGCGCGTCGTCACCGAGGGCCTCGGCAAGACCGCCGGCTACGACCTCCTCGCCGCCTACCACCGGCTCATCGACAGCATCTTTCTGGCCTGGCAGTACCACTTCGAGATGCTCAACCTCGGGTACGCCGCCTACCTGAACCTCTTCATGTTCGCCAAGCAGGCCTTCCCGGGGATCAAGGACGAGACCCTGGCCCAGATGGTGGCCGGCGCCGACATCCTCTTCTTCCGGCCCGACGACGAGCTCAAGAAGCTCGCCCAGCTCGGCCTCGATCTCGGGATCGCCGATCGGCTCCGGGCACCGGGCAAGCCCGGAGACATCGTCGCCTCGCTCCGGAACGATCCGGTCGGGGCGAAGTGGGTCGAGGCCCTCGAGGGGGCCAAGGACCCCTGGTTCTACTACTCGAACGGGGCCGGCTTCTATCACCACCACCGTTCCTGGGTCGACGACATGACCGTGCCCTGGAGCGCCATGCTCGGCTACCTCGACAAGCTCGAGCGCGGCGAGAACATCAACCGGCCGAAGGAGGAGGTCCTCGAGCGGCGGGAGCGCCTGACGGCCGAGTACCGCGACCTCCTGTCGACCGAAGAGGACAAGGCCACCTTCGACCAGAACATCGGCCTGGCGCGCACCGTCGCGACCTACATCGAGGATCACAACTTCTACGTCGAGCACTGGTACCACACGATCTTCTGGAACAAGGTCCGGGAGTTCGGCGATCGGCTCGTCGAGGGCAACGTCCTCGACGACCGCGAGGACATCTTCTTCCTCAACCGCTGGGAGATCGGCCAGGCCCTCTACGACATGGTCGCCGGCTGGGCATCGGGTGCCCCGACCCGGTCGCGCCGCTACTGGCGCAAGGAGGTCGCCGAGCGGAAGCGGATCTATTCGATCCTCGCCGAGGCCGGGCCGCCGGTTCCGGCCCTCGGACCGGTGCCCGACGAGATCACCGAGCCGTTTACGGTCCTCCTCTGGGGGATCACGACCGACCGGGTCAAGGTCTGGCTCGGGGCCGGCGAGGCGACGGCCGACAACCAGCTCCGCGGCGTGCCCGGTTCGCCGGGCGTCGCCGAAGGCCCGGCCCGGGTCGTCCTCACGGCGGCGGAGCTCGACACCGTCCGCGACGGCGAGATCCTCGTCTGCCCGATCACGGCACCCTCCTGGGGCGCCGTCTTCGGCAAGATCAAGGCGGCCGTCTGCGACATCGGCGGGATCATGTCCCACGCCGCCATCGTCTGCCGCGAGTACGGCCTGCCGGCCGTCGTCGGGACTGGGACCGGCACGAAGAAGATCCGGACCGGGCAGCGGATCCGGGTCGACGCGAACGCCGGCCTCGTCACCATCCTCGACTGAGGGGCGGCACGAGATCCACGATGCCGACCCACATCATGCCCCTTGAGGCCTGCACGGCGGACGATCGCGGCCTCGTCGGCGGAAAGGCGCTCGGCCTGGGGTCCCTCCTCCGGGAGGGGCTCCAGGTCCCGCCCGGCTTTGCCGTCACGACCGACGCCTACCGCGAGAGCGTCGTCTGGCCGGGGCTCCAGTCGGAGGTGGTCCGCCTCCTCGATCGGTGCACGACCGACGAGGACCGGGTCCGGGCGTCGGAGGCGATCCGGGCCATGTTCGAGCGAGCCGAGATCGCCGACACCGTCGCCACCGAGATCGCCCTCGCCTACCGCGACCTCGGCGGCGGTCGACCGGTCCCCGTCGCCGTCCGCTCCTCGGCGACGGCGGAGGACCTCGGCGAGGCGAGTTTCGCCGGGCAACAGGAGACGTACCTCTGGATCCGTGGCGCGGACGAGGTCGTCGGCGCCGTCCGGCGCTGCTGGGGCAGCCTCTTCACGCCTCAGGCCATCGCCTACCGGGCTCACTTCGGGATCCCGACCCGGGACCTCGCCATGGCCGTCGTCGTCCAGCAGATGGTCGATGCGGTTGCGGCCGGGGTCATGATCACCCTCGATCCGGTGACCGGCGATCCATCCCAGATCACCATCGAGGCGTCCTACGGGCTCGGCCTCGCCGTCGTCGGCGGCGAGGTGACGCCGGACCGCTACGCCGTCGACAAGGTCACCTACGAGATCCGTGCCCGGGCCATCAACGACAAGCCCTTCGCCTACCACTTCGACCCGGATCGTCGGGAGGTCGTCGCCCGGGACGTGCCGGAGGACGATCGGACGCTGCCGGCCCTGACCGACGCGGAGATCGTCGCTCTCGCCCGGCTCGGGCGGGCGGTGGAACGGGCCCATCGGGGGGCCCAGGACATCGAATGGGCGATCGGCCCGGGGCGGAACGGCGAACGGGAGATCTTCCTTCTCCAGACGCGGCCGGAGACGGTCTGGAGCCGCCGGCCGCGGGCGCCCATCGCCGATCCGAACGAGCCGATCCTGGAGCGGATGCTCCGGGCGATGCGCCAGCCGCTCCGGCTCCGCGACGACGGGGCGACGAGCAGCGCGGCGGTGCCGGCGGCGGAGGAGGAGGGCGCCGGCACCGCCCGCTGAAGCCTGGGCGACGCGGCGTCGGCACAGCCGAACAGAACGCGCTCCGCGCCGGCCGCCGCGCCCGCCGCGTCGCCACAGCCGAACAGAACGCGTGCCCCGACCCCCCGGGTGCGCTCCGTGTCGCCACGGCCGAACAGAACGCACTCCGCGACCTCTCGGGTGCGCTCCGTGTCGCCACAGCCGAACAGAACGCCGTGCGCGCGGCCTTCCCGGCCCGTTCTGTTCGCCCACAGCGACGCGGGCGACAAGAGAGACGGCCCCAAGCCCATTCTGTTCGCCCACGCCGACGCGCCTGACGGGCCGGACGGCTGCGGCGCTGATGTGTTCGCCGACGCCGACGCGGGAGACACGGGCGAGCTCGGACGGCCCGTTCTGTTCGCCCACAGCGACGCGGGCGACCCAGACGACGCGGGCGACCCGGGCGGCGCCCAATCACGGCCAACGACACGCACCCGCACCCGGAGCGCTCGACGAGCCGCCGGCCCCGTTCACCCCCGATACAATCGGCCGACGAGCCACAGCCCACCCGGAGGACGCGCCCAGCCGACCCGGGCTACGAAGGAGAGTCGTGGAGACGCCCCAGCCCAGCGAGCCCGTCGAGTCCAGCGAGCCCGTCGAGCAAAACGACCAAGTCGAACCCCAGGCCGCCTCACTCACGACCGAAGCGGTCACCGCCGCACCGGTCGGGCCCGTCGCCATCGGGATCGACTTCGGCGGGAGCGGGATCAAGGGCGCCGTCGTCGACACCGGCACCGGTCGCCTCGTCTCTGAGCGGATCCGGATCAAGACGCCCGACCCGTCCACCCCCGCGGCCTGCCTCGCGGTCATTGCCCGGATCGCTCATCGAGTGGAGGCCGAGGTGAAGCCGTCGGCTCCCCTCCCCGTCGGCGTCGGCGTCCCGTCGGTGATCATCGACGGCGTCTCGATGACGGCCGCCAACATCGACCGTG
>DAOTYQ010000265.1:0-2369 GCA_034434735.1 Chloroflexota bacterium | reverse complement strand
TTCTCGGACCAGGGTGGGCTCAACCTCCTGCCGGCCGCCCTTGGTGGTGGTGACAACGGGATCCTCCACGGCGACCTCGGGCTGTCGATCCGGGCCGGCCGGCCGGTCGTCGACGTCATCATGGAGCGGGTCCCGGCGACACTCCTCTTGACGACGACGGCCCTCGTCCTCTGGGTCGGCATCGCCATCCTCATCGGCACGTATGCCGCGGTTCGGCGCTACTCGCTCTTCGACCAGGCGATGACCTTTCTCGCCTACGTCTTCTACTCGCTGCCGACCTTCTGGCTCGGGCTCATGTTGATCTTTTTCTTTGCCGTCTTCTTACGGACGAGTGGGGTGACGGACTTCTTCCCGACCGGCGGGATCATCACGACCCGCGATTGGCCACCGTTCAACACGCCCCAGTACTGGGCGGCCTTCGGCGAGCGGCCGCTGGCGGCGCTCGTCGACGTCGGTCGGCACCTCGTCCTGCCGGTCTTCACCCTCGTGGCGGTCAACATCGCCGCCGACTCGCGGTTCGTCCGGGCGGCGATGCTCGAGGCCCTCAACCAGGACTACGTCCGGACGGCGAAGGCGAAGGGGTTGCCGGCGCGGACCGTCATCGCCAAGCACGCCTTCCGGAACGCCATGCTGCCGGTCGTGACGAACGTCGCCCTCGAGCTCCCGTTCCTCGTCTCGGGCGCGATCGTGACCGAGACGATCTTCACCTGGCCGGGGCTGGGGCGCCTCTTCATCGAGTCGGTCGGGGCGAGCGACTACTTCGTCCTCATGGGGCTCCTCCTCGTGAGCACGATCTTCATCCTCATCGCCAACCTCCTCGCCGACGTCGTCTACGCCATCGTCGACCCCCGGATCCGCTACGACTGAGGCCACCGTGTCCGACCAGCCACTCCGAACTCCGGCCACGAGCCGCGTCACTGCCCTGACCGACACCGCCGCCGCCGACTACGAGGTCGCCCTCGAGTCCCTCAACCAGTGGCAGCTCGCCTGGCGTCGGTTCCGGCGCCACCGCCTCGCCCTCGTCGGGGTCGGGATCCTCGGGGTCATGGTCTTCCTCGCCATCTTCGGCCCGATCATCTGGCCCTACGACCCGCTCGCGTTGCGCCGCGACCTGCCGGGCCCGCAGGGCTTCAACCCGCTCCAGATGCCGCCCTTCGGCTCGGATGGCTCCGGCCGAAGCGTCTTCGTCCTCGTCGCCAACGGGGCGCGGTTGTCGATGGTCATCGGGACGACGACGATGCTCATCGCCGTGACCATCGGCGTCCTCGTCGGGGCGATCGCCGGCTTCTTCGGCGGCTGGGTCGACAACCTCCTGATGCGCTTCGTCGACCTCGTCCTCTCGATCCCCTTCCTCTTCATTGTCCTCGTCGCAGCCCGCTTCTTCGGGGCGGGCGAGCTCGTCCCGCTCATCCTCATCTTCGGGCTCCTCTCCTGGCCGAGCCTGGCCCGCCTCGTCCGGGCCCTCTACCTCTCCCTTCGGGAGCAGGAGTTCGTCCTGGCGGCGCGGGCCGTCGGCGTCGGCGACCTCCGGATCGCCCTCCGGCACATCCTGCCGAACGCCATCGGCCCGATCGTCGTCTCGGCGACCCTCATCGTGGCCAACGCGATCATCCTCGAGGCCTTCGTCAGCTACCTGAACTTCGGGCTGAAAGCCCAGGACATCAGCTGGGGCAACGCCCTCGCCCGGAGCCAGGAGCGGATCGCCGTCGGGAACTGGTGGTGGCCCTTCTTCCCGGGCATGGCCATCGCCCTGACCGTCATCGCCATCAACTTCCTCGGCGACGGTCTTCGGGATGCCCTCGACCCGCGATCCAAGGAGTGAGACGAGCGTGACCGTCCCCGCCACCGTCACGTCGACGGCCCGCCCGGCCGGCGGCAGCGACGTCCTCCTCGAGGTCCGCGACCTGCGGACCTACTTCCACGTCCTCGACGGGACGGTGAAGGCTGTCGACGGCGTGTCGTTCACGATCCGGCGCGGCCAGACCATCGGCCTCGTTGGCGAGTCGGGCTGCGGCAAGAGCGTGACGGCCCTCTCGATCATGCGCCTCCTCGACATCCCACCGGCCGAGATCGCCAGCGGCGAGATCATCTTCGAGGGCCGGGACCTCCTCGCCCTCTCGGAAGAGGAGATGCGCCACGTCCGGGGCAACGACATCGCGATGATCTTCCAGGAGCCGATGACGAGCCTCAACCCGGTCTACACCGTCGGTGACCAGATCGCCGAGGCCGTCATCCTCCACCAGCGGCTCTCGAAGAAGGAGGCCTGGAACAAGGCCATCGAGGCGCTCCGGGCGGTTGGGATCAACAACCCGGAGCGGCGGGTGAAGCAGTACCCCCACGAACTGTCGGGCGGGATGCGGCAGCGGGTC
>DAOTYQ010000264.1:0-23592 GCA_034434735.1 Chloroflexota bacterium | reverse complement strand
AGGACGACCCGGAAGACGAGGACGAGAAGGACGAGGGGGACGACGATGGAGGCGATGGTCCGCGGCTGGCGAAGCCGGGCGACGATGGAGAGCTGCTCCCGCTCGATCGCCGCCTCCTCGGGCCGGAGCGCCGCGACCCGTCCCTCGGTCGGGGGCTCAGCCATCGCCGCCCCGAGATTCGGGCCCGGTGGGCCGCCGGCGCCGGTTTCCCTGCCACCAGTTCAGCCCCTTCGCGATCGGCGTCGCCAGCCGGGCGACGAGCGCACCGCGGCCGGTCACGAGGCTCGCCGTCGGGAGGGCCGCCCGCAAGCCGTCGGGGGTCGAGGGGTCGCCCTCGACGATGGTCAGGGCGACGCCGACCTCGAGGAGCGTGTGCGCGTCCGAGACGGCGACCCCGGGCAGGCCGTGGTCGGCGGCGAAGGCGGCCGCCCGGGCATTCGCCCGGAAGAGGGCCCGGGCGTTGTGGACCTCGATCCAGTCGACGAGCTCGACGAGCTCGCGCAACCAGGCCCGTCGGCCGAGCGAACCGCGCCAGCGGTCGAAGGGGTGGGGGATTCCGACGAGGCCGCCCTGCTCCCGGACGGCGGCGATGGTCGCTCGAGCCGAGAGGCCGGGTGGGATCGGCTGCTCCAAGAAGAGCCCGATGAGGTCGCCCTCGGCCGTCCGGATCTCCTCGCCGACGAGGACGACGAGCCCGGACGGGGCGAGGCTCCGGGCCTCGAGGGCGCCGTCGATCCGGTCGTGGTCGGTGATGGCGAGGTGGGTAAGGCCGCGCTCGAAGGCGGCTCGGACGACGTCGCGGGGCCGAGCCCGCGAGTCGAAGCTCGCCGCCGTGTGGCAGTGGAGGTCGAGGAAGGCGCGACCCTCCCCGGCGCCACCGCCCCGGTCGAAGCCGACCCCCGCCTCCACCTCAGATCGTCTGGACGAGGGACTTCTTGAAGAAGTCGAAGTGCTCGAGGGCGAGGCCGGTCCCCAGGGCGACGCAGTTGAGGGGGTTCTCGGCGACGTGGCAGGGGACGCCGGTGACCTGGGTCAGGAGCTTGTCGATGTTCCGGAGCAACGACCCGCCGCCCGACATGACCATCCCCTTGTCGATGATGTCGGAGCTGAGCTCGGGCGGCGTCTGCTCGAGGACGGCCCGGACGGCGGCGACGAGGGCCTGGAGGGGCGCCTCGATCGCCTCCATGACCTCCGAGCTCGTGATCGGGATCGTCCGCGGCAGGCCGGCGATGAGGTCCCGCCCCCGGACCTCCATCTGGAGCTCACGCTCGAGGGGGAGCGCCGTCCCGATCTGGATCTTCACCTCTTCGGCCGTCCGCTCGCCGACCATGAGGTTGTACTTCTTGCGGATGTAGTTGGCGATCGCCTCGTCGAACTTGTTGCCGCCGACCCGGAGGCTGTTGGCGACGACGATCCCGCCGAGGGAGATGACGGCGATCTCGCTCGTCCCGCCGCCGATGTTGATGATCATGTTCCCCGACGGCGCGCTGATCGGGACGTTCGCCCCGATGGCGGCGGCCAAGGGCTCCTCGATGAGGTAGGCCTCCTTGGCGCCGGCTTTCAGGGCCGCGTCGCGGACCGCCCGCTTCTCGACCGAGGTGACCCCGGACGGGACGCTGATCATGACCTCGGGCCGCGAGAAGCCGATCCGCCCCTTCGTCGCCTTGCCGATGAAGAAGCGGAGCATCGCTTCGGTGATGACGTAGTCGGCGATGACGCCGTCCTTCATCGGTCGGATGGCGGTGATGTTGCCCGGCGTCCGGCCGATCATCTCCCGGGCCTCCTCGCCGACGGCGACGATCCGATTGTCGTCGGAGACGGCGACAACCGAGGGCTCCTGGATGACGATCCCCCGACCCTGGACGTAGACGAGGACGTTCGCGGTTCCGAGGTCGATACCGATCTTCATGGGCGATCACCTGACGGGGCGTCCGGCAGCCGGTCGATCCGGGCGCCGAGGGCGCGGAACTTTGCTTCGATGTTCTCATACCCACGCTCGACGTGGTGGGCCCCCCGGACGATGCTCTCGCCCTCGGCGGCGAGGGCGGCGAGGATGAGCGAGGCACCGGCCCGGAGGTCGCCGATCTCGGTCGTAGCGCCCCGGAGCGGCGTCCGACCGCGGATCGTCGCATGGTGGGCGTCGTGGACGGTGACGTCGGCCCCCATCCGGGCGAGCTCGGCCAGCCACTCGAGTCGGTCCTCGAAGACCGTCTCGTGGACGCGGGACGTCCCGACGGCCTGGGTCAAGAGGACGCAGGTCGGCGGCTGGAGGTCGGTGGCCAGCCCCGGGTACGGGGCCGTCTCGATGTCCGTCGCCCGATAGCCGTCGGCGAGAGCGCGGCCGTCGACCTCGATCCAGTCGGGCCCACAGGCGACCCCGACCCCGACCCGCCCGAGGACGTCGAGGAAGACGCCGAGGTGGTCGCAGGGCGCCCCCTCGAGCCGGACCCGACCGCCGGTGACGGCGGCGGCGATGGCGAAGGTCCCGGCCTCGATCCGGTCGGGCAGGACCCGGTGCTCGGCGCCTCGGAGGCGGCGGCGCCCCTCGACCTCGATCCGATCCGGCGCCGTCCGCTCGACCTCGGCCCCCATCTTCCGGAGGAAGGCGATGAGGTCGTCGACCTCCGGCTCCCGGGCCGCCGGCTCGATGGTCGTGTGGCCGTCGGCGAGGGTGGCGGCGAGGAGGGCGTTCTCGGTCCCCATGACGGTGACGAAGGGGAAGCGGACGTCGGCCCCGCGGAGGCGACCCGGGGCCCGGGCGTAGTAGTAGCCGTAGCGGTAGTCGATCTGGGCGCCCATCGCCCGCATGGCGTCGACGTGGAGGTTGACCGGCCGGCGGCCGATCCGGTCGCCGCCGGGGTTGCTGATGATGACCTGACCGCGACGGGCCAGGAGCGGGCCGAGGAGGATGAAGCTGGCCCGCATCCGGGCCGCCGCCTCGAGGGGCACGAACAGCCAGTCGATGTCCCCCGCGGCGACCTCGTAGACGTTCGGCTCCGGGTGGTCGACGACGACGCCGAGCTCGCGGAGCGTCTCGGCCATGACCCGGACGTCCTCGATCTCGGGGACGTTCTCGAAGCGACAGCGCTCGCCGGTCAGGGTCGCTGCGGCGAGGAGCTTGAGGGCGGCGTTTTTCGAGCCGCTGATGGGCACCCGGCCGACGAGGGGCCGACCGCCCTCGATCCGATAGCGCTCCCGGGCGACCGGCTCCGGCCGGTACTCCCAATGGAACGGCCGGGCGTCGGCCACCGGATCAGCCGCCGTGGCGCCGGCCCTCGCGGTGGTGCCGCTCGGCGACGCGGACCCGGAGGAGGGCGTGCTGGAGCGCGGCCCGGGCCGCGGCGAGGTCGGCCCCCTCGTGGTAGCCGGTCTCGAGGGCCCGTTCGGCCTCCCGCTGGGCTTGGCGGGCCTTCTCGAGGTCGATCTCGGAGGCCATGTCGGCCGTCTCGGCCATGACGACGACCTTGTCCGGTCGAACCTGGAGGAAGCCGCCGACGATGGCGAAGGACTCGATGATCGGGCCCTTCCGGATCCGGAGCTCGCCGAAGCCGAGCATCGAGACGAGCGGGGCGTGGTGGGGCAGGACGCCGAGCTCGCCCTCGATGCCGGGCAGGACGACGGCGTCGACCTCGTCGGAGAAGGCGAGGCGCTCGGGGGTGACGATCTCGAGCTTCAGGGGCATCGGGCCAGCCTCCTGGACAGGCGACGAGCGACACCGGGCTGCGGCGCCTGGTCGTCGGTGCGCCGGCGCATGGCTCAGGCCGCCCCGAGCTTGGCCGCCTGGCGCCGGACGTCGTCCATCGTCCCGGCCAGGAAGAAGGCCTGCTCGGGCAAGGTGTCGCCCTTGCCCTCGAGGATCTCCTTGAAGGAGGCGACGGTGTCGCGGATCGGGACGTAGACGCCCGGCCGGCCGGTGAAGACCTCGGCGACGTGGAACGGCTGGCTCATGAAGCGCTGGAGGCGCCGGGCCCGGGCGACGATCGCCTTGTCCTCCTCGGAGAGCTCGTCGATGCCGAGGATGGCGATGATGTCCTGGAGGTCCCGGTAGCGCTGGAGGACGCGCTGCGTCTCGCGGGCGACCTCGTAGTGCTCCATCCCGACGACGTTCGGGTCGAGAACCCGGGAGGTCGAGGTCAATGGATCGACGGCTGGGTAGATGCCGAGCTCGGCGATGCTCCGCTCGAGGCGGATCGTCGAGTCGAGGTGACCGAAGGTCGTCGCCGGCGCCGGGTCCGTGTAGTCGTCGGCGGGGACGAAGACGGCCTGGAGGCTCGTGATCGAGCCCTTCTTCGTCGAGGTGATCCGCTCCTGGAGGGCGGCCATCTCGGTCGCCAGGTTCGGCTGGTAGCCGACGGCCGACGGCATCCGGCCGAGGAGCGCGGAGACCTCCGAGCCGGCCTGGGTGAAACGGAAGATGTTGTCGATGAAGAGGAGGACGTCGCGGCCCTCCTCGTCCCGGAAGTACTCGGCCATCGTCAGCCCGGTGAGGCCGACTCGGAGGCGAGCCCCGGGCGGCTCGTTCATCTGCCCGAAGACGAAGGCGGTCTTCTCGATGACCCCGGACTCGGTCATCTCCCGGATGAGGTCGTTGCCCTCGCGGGACCGCTCGCCGACACCAGCGAAGACCGAGACCCCGGCATGCTCCTGGGCGACGTTTCGGATGAGCTCCTGGATGATGACCGTCTTGCCGACGCCGGCGCCGCCGAAGATCCCGACCTTGCCGCCCTTCTTGAAGGGGCAGATGAGGTCGATGACCTTGAGGCCGGTCTCGAAGACCTCGACCTCGGTCGACTGCTCGTCGAAGGCCGGCGCGTCGCGGTGGATCGGGAGCTTCACCTCGGCGACGACGTCGCCCTTGCCGTCGATGGGTCGGCCGAGGACGTCGAAGACCCGGCCGAGGGTCGCCGCGCCGACGGGGACGGTGATCGGCGCACCGGTGTCGCGGGCCGGGACGCCGCGGGCGAGCCCGTCGGTCGTCGTCATGGCGACGGTCCGGACCCAGTTGTTGCCGAGGTGCTGCTGGACCTCGCAGACGAGGGGCAGGTCGCCCGGCCGCTCGATCTCGACGGCGTTCAGGATCGCCGGCAGCTGGCCGGCCGGGAACTCGATGTCGACGACCGGCCCGGTGATCTGGATGACCCGGCCGACGGCCGGGGCGGTGGTCGTGGCGGTTGCCATCGTCGTCAGTTCGTGCCTCCGTAGTGGATCGTCGCTGGGCGCGCCCGGGACGCTTCAGATCGCCCGGGCCCCGGTCGCGATCTCGATCATCTCGCGGGTGATGTTTGCCTGGCGGACCTTGTTGTAGACGAGGGTGAGGTCCTCGATGAGCTCTTCCGCATTCTCGGTGGCGTTCTTCATGGCGACCATCCGGCTCGACTCTTCCGACGCCTTCGCTTCGAGGACGGCCTGGTAGAGGCGGGTCGCCACGTAGCGCGGCAGGAGCTGCTCGAGGACCGTCGCCGCGTTCGGCTCGAAGAGGAACTGGCGGCCGGGGATCCCGACGGCCGTGTCATCGGCCGGGCTGATCGGCAGGAGCGGGGCGAGGGTCGGCCGCTGGACGAGGGTCGAGACGAAGTGGGAGTAGATGATGTCGACCCGGCCGTAGACCCCGGCCACGTAGTCGTCGGTGACGAGGCGGGCGAGGGGTAGGACGTCGGCGAAGGTGGGTCGGTCGCCGAAGCCCGGGAAGTGGGCCTCGATGGGGACCCGAGCCCGGCGCATGGCGTCCCGGCCCTTGCGTCCGACGCTGATGACGGTCAGGTCGCCGGGGTGCTCGGTGATGATCCGGGCGGCGAAGCGGATGGTGTTCGTGTTCAGCGGTCCGGCGAGGCCCCGGTCGGTGGTGATGAGGACAATGCAGCGTTTGCCGCCCTCCCGGCGAAGGAGGAGTGGGTGCTCCTCGCCCCCGAGGACCGCGGCCAGATCGGCCAGGACCTCGTCGATCTTCTCGCTGTAGGGCCGGGCCGCGAGGGTCGCGTCCTGGGCTCGCTTGAGCTTCGAGGCAGCGACGAACTGCATCGCCCGGGTGATCTGCTTGATGTTCCGGCCGGCGCCGATCCGCCGCCGGATCTCACGCTGGCTCGCCATGGCTCACGACCCCAGCCCCGGGGCGTCGCCCGACCGGAGGCCCATCGTCCGCCCGACCTCCTCAGGCAAGGAACTGGCTCCGGAAGGTGGCGATGGCTTCGTCGAGGGCGGCTGCCAACTCGTCGGTGAGGTCCTTCTTCTCGCCGAGCTCGCGCAGGATCGCCGGCCGCTCGTGCTCGAGGAAGCGGTAGAACTGGGCCTCGAACTCCTTGACCTTCGGGGTCGGGACGTCGTCGAGGTGGCCCTTCGTCGCCGCGTAGAGGATGGCGACCTGCTTCTCGACCGGGAGGGGCTGATACTGGGGCTGCTTGATGACCTCCGAGAGCTTCTCGCCCCGGGTGAGCTGGTCGCGGGTCGCCTTGTCGAGGTCGGAGGCGAACTGGGCGAAGGCGGCGAGGGCACGGTACTGGGCCAGGTCGAGCTTGAGCGGCGCGGCGACCTTCTTCATCGCCTTCGTCTGGGCCGCCGAGCCGACCCGGCTGACCGAGATGCCGATGTTGAGGGCCGGTCGCTGGCCGGCGTTGAAGAGGTCGGTCTCGAGGAAGATCTGGCCGTCGGTGATGCTGATGACGTTCGTCGGGATGTAGGCCGACACATCGTTCGCCTGGGTCTCGATGATCGGGAGGGCGGTCAGCGAGCCGCCGCCGTGCTCGGCGTTCAAGCGGGCCGCCCGCTCCAGGAGCCGGCTATGGAGGTAGAAGACGTCACCCGGGTAGGCCTCGCGGCCCGGCGGCCGGCGGAGGAGGAGGGCCATCTCGCGGTAGGCCCAGGCGTGCTTCGAGAGGTCGTCGTAGACGCAGAGGGCGTCCTTGACGAGCCGCCCAGCGACCTCGACGCCGTTCTCCATGACCTCCTCGCCGATGGCGGCGCCGGCGTAGGGGGCGAGGTACTGGAGCGGGGCCGGATCCTCGGCGCCGGCGACGACGACGATGGTGTGCTCCATCGCGCCGTACTTCTCGAGTGTGGCGACGGTGTTCGCCACGGTCGAGAGCTTCTGGCCGATGGCGACGTAGATGCAGACGAGGCCCTGGCCCTTCTGGTTGATGATCGTGTCGATGGCGAGGGCGGTCTTGCCGGTCTGGCGGTCGCCGATGATGAGCTCGCGCTGGCCGCGGCCGATGGGGATGAGGGCGTCGATGGCCTTGATCCCGGTCTGGACGGGGGTGTCGACGGGCTGGCGGGTGATGACACCGGGGGCGATCCGCTCGACGGGCCGGAAGCGGTCGGTCTGGATCGGTCCCTTGTCGTCGAGCGGCCGACCGAGGGGATCGACGACCCGGCCGAGGAGGGCCTGGCCGACGGGGACCTCGACGACGCGGCCGGTCGTCTTGGCCGTGTCGCCTTCCTTGATGGCGGTGGCGTCGCCGAGGATGACGCAGCCGACGGTCTCCTCTTCGAGGTTCAGGGCGAGGCCCATGACCCCGTTCGGGAACTCGATGAGCTCGGAGGCGACGGCGGCGTCGAGGCCGTAGACCTGGGCGATGCCGTCGCCGACCTCGACGACGGTCCCGACGCTTCGGGTCTCGACCGCTTCCTCGAAGCGGTCGATCTCCGACTTGATGATGGTGATGATCTCGTCCGATCGAATGGCCATCGTTCTTCCTCTCTACTCGCCGCGGGCTCGCGATCCGCCGCGGCCTCGCGGCCCGCCGTGACCGGCCGACGCCGTCACGACCCACCCGCTCCGGCGGTGCCGGCGGCCCAGCCCCGACCTGCCGCCAGGAGCTGGGTCCGGAGCCGCTCCAGGCGGCCGCGCACGGATGCATCGTAGAGCCGATCGCCGATCCGGACCACGAGCCCACCGAGGAGGCTCGGATCGACCCGCTCGCGAAGCTCCACCCGGCGCCCGGCCAGACGCTCGAGATGGCCGCGCAGGGCATCCCGCTCGCCGTCGGTGAGCGGGGCGGCACTCGCCACCTCGGCCTCTACGATCCCGCGGCGATCGTAGAGGAGCCGGCGATAGGCGTCGGCGACCCGCGGCAGGAGCGCCACGCGCCGCCGCTCGACGAGGAGGGCGAGGAGTCGGGCGACCTGCCGTCCGACGCGCTCGGCGACCTGGCGGCGGATCACGGCTGGATCCACCTCGGGGGCCGGTAGCCGAGCGGCCGAGGCCTCGAGGAGTCGCTCGAAGGCCGGGCCATCGATGATCGAGGCCACGGCGCCCTGGCGCTCCCGAAGGGGGATGGCCGGATTGTCGACGATCCGGAGGACCGCCTCGTCGGCGAGCGCCTCGGCCACCGCGGTAAGGGCGGCCAGCCAGGCGTCGTAGGTGCCGTCGCGCCCGGCGAGCTCGAAGGCGGCCTCGGCGTAGCGGCGGGCGGCGGTGGTCGGACGACGCGCCATCGGTCCTCCTCAGCCGCGGCCGCTGCGGCCGCCGCCGTTCGGCTCGGCCGGTGCCGTTTCGGCGAGGAACTCCTCGACGATCCGGCGGTGCCGGACATCGGTCATCGTCTCGCCGACCACCTTGGCCGCCGCGGCGAGGGCGAGGTCGGCCAGCTCGGCCCGGAGGTCGGCGATCGCCCGTTGCTTCTCGGCCTCGATCTCGGCCTGGGCTGCCGCCCGGAGCTGCTCGAGCTCCGCCCGGGTCGCCGCGATGTCGGCCTCGCGGGCCTCCTGGGCGGCCCGCTGGGCACGATTGATGATCTCCGTCGCCTCCTTGCGGGCCTCCTGGATCGCCGCCAGGCGTTCGGCCGCCGCCTGCTCGCGATCGCGGCGGGCCTGCTCGGCGTCCCGGAGCCCCTGCTCGATCCGGGCCCGTCGCTCGTCGAGCATCGCGGCGATGCGTCGGAAGGCGAAGGCCCAGATGAGGGCAAGGAAGACGAGGAAGTTCAGGGCGCTGACGATGATCCAGAAGAGGTTGATCGTCAGGCCCGGCTCCGCGCCCGCCTCGGCGCTCGGCCCGACGGCCGCTTCGGCCGCGGCACCGGCGATCGCCAGCAGGTCCACGTGTCGCGCTCCCTATCGGACGCTCGGTCCGGCCTACTTGATGAAGATCGAGAGCAGGCCGACGACGATGGCGAGGACGCCGAGTCCTTCGGCGAAGGCGGCGAGGATGATCGCCAGGCCGCGAATCTGGGGGCCCGCCTCCGGGTTGCGGCCGATGGCCGCGCTCGACATCCCGGCCAGGATGCCGATGCCGATAGCGGGACCGATGACGCCGAGGGCGGCGATCCCTGCGCCGAGGTTCTCCATGGTCGTTCCTTCCTCCTGTGGAGCCGGGCCGACGCCCGGCACGTACTTGGGACCGAGGTGGACGGGTCGAGGGCTCGGTCGGTTCGGGGTCCGCCGGGTGGCGACGCCCTCGCCGGCCGGGCCCGCCGACCGGGCTAGTGGGCGGGCGCCGGGGCCGGCGCCCCCTCGCCGAGCGACGCATCGGCCGGCTCGGCGTGGCCTTCTGGCTCGTGGCCTTCCTCGTGGTGGCTCTCCACCGCCACGAGGGTGAAGATGAGCATGAGGACGCTGAAGATGAGGGCCTGGACGAAGTTCAACATGAGCTCCAGGGCGAAGAGGGCCACCGGGACGATGGCGATGGTGAGCGCCGTGAGGACCCCGAGGGCGACCTCGCCGCCGTAGATGTTGCCAAAAAGTCGCATCGAGAGCGTGACGGGTTTCACGAACTCGAGCATGAGCTCGATGACCCCGACGAAGAGCGCGATGAGGCCGGCCCCGATCCCCTTCCGGAACTCGCCGACCGGGAAGAACTTGGCGAGGTAGCCCAGGACGCCGTTCGCCCGCAGACCCTGGAACTCGAAGTAGCCGAAGGCGACGAGGGCGAGGCCGATGGTGACGTTGACGTCGCTCGTCGGGGCCCGCAGCTCGTGGACCTTGCCGACCGGCGGGACGAGGCCGCTCCAGTTCGAGAAGAGGATCAAGAGGAAGAAGGCGGCGTAGAAGGGGACGTGGGTCCGGACGCCGGGTCCGCCGATGGAGGTTGCGAAGTTCGAGAGCTGCTCGAAGGCGAACTCGACGACGTTCTGGACCCCCGAGGGGACCTCTCGCATCCGGCGGGTGGCCAGGATGGCGAGGCCGAGAACGACGGCCATGACGATCCACATCGTGAAGAGCGTCGAGCTGATGGTCGGGTCGAAGCCGATGGCGAGCGGGCCGCTCGGCAGCGAGCTCGACGGATCGAGGTCGAAGACGACGTGGGGCGCCGGGAGCTCGAGGTTCCCTTCGATGAAGCAGACCGGGAAGGCGCAGGCCGCGCCGGGCTCGCCGGGCGGGAAGGGCGGCACGAAGAGAATGGCGAGGACGTCGATGACGACGACCGCCGCGATGAGGAGCCCGAGGGTCCGGACGAGGTGCGACCGTCGGGGTCGTTCGACGGCCTCCTCGGCGAGGGCGGTCGATGGAAGGGCGGTGGCCGCTTCGCTCGGGTTGGGGTCGGGATGTACTTGCTCGTCCGACACGCTCGCTCCGCACACAGGAGCGCGGCTCGACGCCGCGCTCGCGATGTCGTCTTGTCGACGCTCGTCAGTCTTCGAAGGTCGCCAGGAACCGGGTGATGAGCCGGTAGACGGCCCGGGCGCCCGCCGCCAGGCCGACGAAGAGGCCGACGAGGACGAAGATCGGGACCGTACCGAGCTGCTGGTCCACCCAGTATCCGAACAGCACGCCGGCCAGGGTGGTGACCAGCAGGACGATTCCGATCTCCGAGAAGAGGGCGAAGTAGGCCCAGGCTCGTCCGGGCTCGATCATGGGCGACCTGGCAAGGCGCCGTGAAGTGTAGCAGAGGCTCTGCGGGCTGTGGCGAGCCTTGGCCGGTGCCCGCCGGTGGGCAGCCGGTCGTGCCCCGCCGCCGTCGCCCGGGTCGTGATCAGCTGCTCGGGACGGCTGCTCGGGGAGGAGGTGGCACCTCGATGCGGGCACGGGCCACCCGCGAGAGCCGGCGTCCCGATCAGGTGCTCGGGGAGGGCGTGGCGCGGCGCCGTCGCCCGCCGGTCGCCGCCGCTCTCGCCCGGGTCCTGTCAGTTATGCGTGGGGTGCATGCTCCGCCGCTCGATGATCGGCCGCCGTCGTGCCCGAGACGCTCGGGCGTCCGAGACCATGGTCTGTGGAGCGCCATCGACGGGGTGTCGGCCGGATGGCGTGCATCGCCGCCCTCGCCCGGCGAGCGGTTTGGCGGCCCGCGTCTGTCATCGATGCACCGGGCGAATGGGTGATTCGAGCCCATCCAGGCGGCGGGCGTCGCGGCGGGCCCGCGTCTGTCATCGATGCACCCGGCGAATGGGTGATTCGAGGCGCCCTGGCGGCGGGCGTCGCTTCGGGCACGCTCCTTGTCATCGACGCACCCGGCGAATGGGTGATTCGAGGGCGACAAGCCTGGGCGGCCATCTATTCGTGGGCTGCATGGCTGATCATCGGCGCGGACCTGGCCGGGCCCGCCGACCCATCGGGCGCATGTCCGCAACGGTCGGAGGCGTCGCCGGCGGAGGGGGCGGGGTGAACCCCGCGAACCGTATGCACCTGGTGCATATCTGAGACCTACAGGTCTGAGACCCACAGGCGGCCGAGGTGGCCGGACGAGGCGGCTGGCGTGGCGAGACGGCTCCGGTCGGGCTGGCAGCCTGCGCC
This sequence comes from Chloroflexota bacterium, assembly GCA_034434735.1. Classification (GTDB taxonomy): domain Bacteria; phylum Chloroflexota; class Limnocylindria; order Limnocylindrales; family CSP1-4; genus BPIH01. The sequence continues at coordinate 11,931 of DAOTYQ010000264.1, read as the reverse complement.
CCGCATCGGTGGCGCGGACCCGGGCGGGCGAACAGCGGGACCACTGGCTCAGGGGCCGGGCGAGGACTCCGGGGTCGGTGACGGCTCAGCGGTCGCTCATGGTGGCGGTGACGGCTCCGGGGTCGGCGAGGACGTTGGCTCCGGCGTCGGTGACGGTGTCGGGCTCGGCGACGGTGGCGGTGACGGCTCCGGGGTCGGCGAGAGCGTCGGCGCGACCGTCGGTGTCGGCGCGGCCGACGGGCGCGGCGAGGCCGAGGCCGTTGCCGTCGGGCTGGCCGTCGACGGGGCGGTCGGTCCGAGGGATGCGCCGGGCGAGGCCGCCGCGCTCGCTCGCGGGGTCGGCGGCAGGGCGCCCGTCGCCGTCGCCTCGGGGCCGCCCGTCGCCGGCGGAACGGGACCGCCCGTCGCCGGCGGAACGAGGCTCGTCGTCGGGGCGGAACCCCCTCCGCCCGTGCCGGAGTCACCCGCGCCACCGGGCAGACTTGGCGGGGCCCCCGTGAGCGACGCGACGCCCTCCTGGCGCCCGAGACCCGGGAGCAGGAGGACGAGCGCGACGAGCGAGCCGACGAAGACGACGAGGGCCGTGTCGCGGACGAGGCGGAGCCGCCGGAGAAGCGACGCATCCCCGTGCCCCACAGCATCGTCCGGCGCGACGAAGGAACGGCCGCCCCACTCGGCGGCGACGCACCGCCGCGCCTCGAGGGCCCCGCTCACCTCCAGTCGCCGGGGCACGATCCGCGTCGGCTCCACCGGGGGGCCGGCCCCTTCGGCGGCGTCGCCGGGCGAGAACGGCAGGTGACGGGGAGCCACGGCCTCGACGCGTCGGCCCGGCCCAAAGACCGCCTCCGATCGCCCCGCCGGTGACACGAGGGCGGACGCTTCCGATCGCCTCGGCGGCGACCCTCCCCGCGCCGGACGCGCCTGACGAGTCGGCCACGCCCGGCGCCGCATCCGGTGGCGGCCAACGAGCGCGGCAACGACGGCCAGCCCGAGCACGGACCCGAGCAGCCCGAGGACCACCAGCAGGACCTCCAGCGCCATCGCGTCTCCGTTCGCCTCCCGGTTCGGGTCCCTCAGCCGTCGCTCGGCCGACCGGCCGCTGCCTCAGCCTCTTCATCGTACGTCGCCGCGACGAGCTCCTCGGCGACGAAACCGCGCCGGGTCAGGACGAAGAGGACGAGGCCGAGCCCGACGAAGAGACCGAGGAAGGCGTAGATCTGCCCGGTCCCCGACAGGAGAAGCGAGAGGACGGCGAGGACCGAACAGATCCCGTAGATGAGCAGGACCGCCTGGCGGTGCCCGAGCCCCAAATCGAGGAGCCGGTGGTGGATGTGGCCGCGGTCGGGGCTGAACGGCATCCGCCCGGTGGCGAGGCGACGGACGATGATCCAGAAGGTGTCGATGATCGGGACCCCGAGGACGAGGAGGGCGACGGCGACCTTGGCCGAGCCCAGGACGGCGAGGACGGCGAGGACGTAGCCCAGGAACATCGTTCCGCTCGTCCCGGCGAAGACGACGGCCGGATGGAAGTTCCAGCGCAGGAAGCCGAGGAGCGCTCCGGCCAGGATGAAGCAGAGGACGGCGACGTAGGGCTGGCCGATGGTCGTCGTCAGGCTGATGAGCCCGAGGGTGACGGCGGCGATGGCCCCGATCCCAGCCGAGAGGCCATCGAGGCCGTCGATGAAGTTGATCGAATTGATCATCCCCACGATCCAGAAGGTCGTGAAGGCGACGCCGAAGATCCCCTCGAGGACGAACGGCCGGTCGGCGAAGGGGACGTTGATCGCCTCCACGCCGATGCCGAGCCAGATGGCGAAGCCGGCCAGGGCGAGCTGGCCGGCGAGCTGCCAGCGGGCCCGGAGCTGGAGCGCGTCGTCGACGAGACCGAGGATCGCCGCCGCGGCGCCGCCGACGAGGAGGGCAAGGAGGTGTTCCGGCTCGAGGAAGACGGGGGCCGGGATCGCCTTGATCGCCGCGTCGAGGACGACGAAGCCCGAGGCGACGACGAGGAAGGCGGCCGCGACGGCGAGGCCGCCGGCTCGGGGAACCGGCCGAGTGTTCACCCGTCGCCGATCCGGCAGGTCGACGAGACCGGTGGCTGCGGCGGTCCGACGGACCAGGGGCGTGGTCGCGAGAGCGATGGCCGCCGCCGCGACGGCGGCGACGACGAGCCAGGGCAGGACGCCGCCGAGCTCGGGGATGAACCGCACGGCCCCGCGCGCCGACGCTCAGTCGGCCGGGAGGCCCGGCACCGGGAAGCGAGCGGCCATCTCCCGTACCTCGGCTGCCAGCCGCGCCTGCTCGGCCGGCTCGGCACGGGTCACGATCGCCTCGACGATGATCCGCCCGAGGGCCCGCATCTCGTCCGGTCCGAAGCCCCGCGAGGTCACCGCCGGGGTCCCGACCCGGATCCCCGAGGCGATGTTCGGGGGCTGCGTGTCGAAGGGGATGGCGTTCTTGTTCACGGTGATCCCGATCTCGTCGAGGAGCCGCTCTGCCTCCCGGCCCGTCACCCCGAGGGACGAGACGTCGATGAGGATGAGGTGGTTGTCGGTGCCCCCCGAGACGATCCGCGCTCCGCGCTCGGCGAGGGCGGCGGCGAGGATCCGGGCGTTCTCGACGGTTCGCTCCTGGTCCCGGCGGAACTCGTCGGTCATGGCGAGCTTGAAGGCGACGGCCTTGGCCGCGATGACGTGCATGAGCGGGCCGCCTTGGAAGCCCGGGAAGACGGTCCGGTCCACCGTCGCCGCCAGCGAGCCGCGGACCGTCGGGAAGCCCGCCGGGTCGACCTCGGCGGGGAGCTCCCGTCGGGCGAAGACGAGGCCACCGCGCGGGCCGCGGAGCGTCTTGTGGGTCGTCGTCGTGACGAGGTCGGCGTGGGGGAAGGGCGAGGGGTGGAGGCCGGCCGCGACGAGTCCGGCGATGTGGGCCATGTCGACCATGAGGAGAGCGCCGACGCCGTGGGCGATGGCCGCCAGGCGCTCGAAGTCCCAGAGACGAGGGTAGGCCGAGGCGCCGGCGACGACGAGCTTCGGCCGGACCTGTCGGGCCTGGGCCTCGAGGGCGTCGTAATCGAGCTGCTCCGTCTCCCGGTCGACCCCGTACGCGTGGACCTCGAAGAGGCGGCCCGAGAAGTTGACCGGCGAGCCGTGGGTGAGGTGCCCACCGTGGGCGAGGTTCATCCCGAGGATCCGATCGCCGGGCTGGAGGACCGAGAAGTAGGCGGCCATGTTCGCCTGGGCCCCCGAGTGGGGCTGGACGTTGACGTGCTCGGCGCCCGGGAAGAGGGCGAGGGCCCGCTCGATGGCGAGGGTCTCGGCGATGTCGACGTACTCGCAGCCGCCGTAGTAGCGGCGACCCGGCAGCCCTTCGGCGTACTTGTTCGTCAGCCAGGAGCCCTGGGCCTCCATCACCGCCGCGGCGGTGTAGTTCTCGGAGGCGATGAGCTCGATCTTGTTCCGCTGGCGGGCCCGCTCGCCGAGCATCGCCGCCCAGAGCTCCGGGTCGACCTCGGCCAGGCTCGCCCAGGCCAGGCGGGAGGTCGGGGTCATCGTCATCGGTGCACACTCCTTCCCTGCTCGTCCTCGTGGGCTTGCCCGCCGTGATCGTCGCACATGCGGAAGCGCTGGGCGTTTCGTTCGGCCGCCGTCGGACTCGGAACCACGAGGGCCTCGAGGATCTGGGCCGCCCCCTCCTCGCTCACCGGCGGGGCGAGATAGCGGGCGGCTGCCCGAACGTCGGCCGGGGCGCCAGCCATCGCCACGCCGTGGCCGACCGCGCGGATCATCTCGACGTCGTTGTGCTGGTCGCCGATGGCGAGGGTCTGCTCGAGGGGGACGCCGAGCCGGCGGGCGAGCCAGCGAACCGCTCGTCCCTTCGAGACGCCCGGGGCGACGAACTCGAGGAAGCGAGGGTGGCTGATGGTGGGGGAGGCACGACCGGCGAACTCGGTCCGGGCGGCGTCGAGGATCCCGTCGGGGAGGGGCGTCTCGGCGACGGCGATGACCTTCGTGATCGGGTGCTCGATGGCCGCTTCGAGGTCGTCCACGAGCTCCGCCCGCGCTCCCAAGAAGAGCGAGTAGTCCTCGGCGTTCGGGTCGTCGACCGGGACGATGAATCGCTCGAGGTGGTTGAGGTGGGGCCGCAGACCCTGCCGATAGGCCCAGCGGACGGTCGCCCGGGCGACCTCGGTCGGGATCGGGTCGTGGCGGAGAAGCCGGCCCGGACCCGGCTCCCCGGGGGCCGGCAGCTCGCGGATGAGGGCGCCCTGGTAGGCGATGAGCGCCCCCCGGAGGCCGATCGCCTCGGCGAGAGGTCGGACGCTCGAGGCCATCCGACCGGTGGCGAGGACGACGATGGCGCCGTGGGCGATGGCCGCCCGAACTGCCGCCCGGGTCCGGTCGCGCAGGATCATGTCCCGGTCGAGGAGCGTGCCATCGATGTCGAGGGCGACGAGCCGGATCGGGAAGCGCGGCTCGGGCCGCCGTTCCGCGGCCCCGCGGCGGGGGGACGATGCCCTCGCCATCAGCCTTCGCCTCCGGCCGGGCGGGTCGAGCTGGCAGCGCGGCGGGTGGAGCCACCGGTACGCGAACCTTCGCCGTCGCCCCGCTCGAGGCAGGCGACCCGGGGCAGGCCGGCCAGGTCGGTTTCGATCCGGCACGACCAGCCGGGCAGGAGGGCGGCGACCAACGCCTCCACCTCGGCCGCCTGGTCGGCCCCGATCTCGAGGAGGGCGACGCCGTCCGGGGCGAGGGCATCGGGAAGGCGAGCGACGAGGCGGCGGATGACGGCCAGGCCGTCCGGGCCGCCGTCGAGAGCCCGGCGCGGTTCGTAGGTCGCGGCGATCGGGAGCCGATCGACGGCCGCCGAACGGACGTAGGGGAGGTTCGCACAGACGAGGTCCCAGGGCGGACCATCGTCGGGCAGGAGGTCGGCGACGGCGAAGGTGACGGCGTCGGCGACGGCGTGGGCGACGGCGTTCTCGCGGGCGAGGGCGAGGGCGTCGGGGTCGACGTCGGTCGCCCAGAGCTCGACGTCGCCGACCATCCCCCGCCGCCGGAGGGTGACGGCGAGGGCGACGACGATCGGGCCCGCGCCCGTGCCCACGTCGACGACCCGGACCTTGGGCGTCCCGGGCGGCCGGGGCGCCGCGGTCAGTCGAGCCTCGAGGTGGGCGAGGGCGAGCTCGACGAGGCGCTCGGTCTCCGGCCGCGGGATGAGGGCCCGCCGATCGACGCCGAAGGCGAGCCCGAAGAACTCCTTGAGCCCCCGGATGTAGGCGACCGGCTCGCCGGCGGCCCGCCGGTCGAGGGCGGCCCGGTACGTGGCGAGGGCCTCGCCGGCTACCGCCGCCTCCGGATGGGCGAGGATCGTCGACCGGTCGACGCCGAGGGCCCACGCGAGGAGGAGTTCGGCGTCGAGCCGCGCCGTCTCCGAGCCGGCCTCCCGGAGCCGGGCGACGCCGAACCGGAGCTCCTCGACGACGCTGGAGGTGGGCGGCACCGAGAGCGGCCTCACAGGCGGATCGTCACGGCGATGTCCCCTTCCTTCCGGAGGACTTCGGCGCTCGTCGTGCCGCGCCAGGAGTGGAAGAGGAGATCGACGACGGCGCTCCCGACCCGGAGGTTGCGAACCCGGACGCTCCGCAGCCAGGACGGCAGCCGGGGGTGGAGGAGCTCGAGCTCGCCTCGCTCGGCGTGGGGCTGCAACCCGAGCATCGTTTGGAGGAAGAGGAAGGGCGCCCCGGCGGCCCAGGCCTGCGGCGAGCAGGCGACCGGGTACGGGACCGGCGCCGTCGCCGATTCGCGCTCGAAGCCGCAGAAGAGCTCCGGCAACCGGTAGGCGGGGAACGCCTGGGCTGCCTCGAAGACCCGGCTGATCAGCTCGTTCGCCTCCTCTTCGAGCCCGTAGCGCTTCAGACCGGCGGCGATGAGGGAGGTGTCGTGGGGCCAGACCGTCCCGGTGTGATAGCCGATCGGGTTGTAGCCGGGCTGGCCGGCGGCGTAGGTCCGGACCCCCCAGCCGGAGTAGAGGCCCGGGCCCAGGAGCCGATCGGCGACGGGCCGGGCGCGCTCGGGCGCGACGATGCCGGTCCAGAGGGCCTGACCCGGGTTCGAGGTAATGGCGTCGGCCGGCCGCTTCTCGCCGTCGAGGGCCATGGCGTAGTAGCGCAGGTCCGGCACCCAGAAGGCCGCCTCGAAGCGCTCCCGGAGGGCCGCCGCCTCGGTCTCGAGGCGGGCCGCCAACTCGGTCTCGCCTCGGAGCGCGGCGAGGTGGGCCATCCGCCGCTTGGCGTCGTAGACGTAGCCCTGGACCTCGACGAGGGCGATGGGCGTCGGCGCGAGGCGGCCGTGGCGGTCCCGCACCGCGTCCGACGAGTCCTTCCAGCCCTGGTTGAGGAGGCCGGTCGGGTTGCGGCGCTCGTACTCGACGAAGCCGTCGCCGTCCCGGTCGCCCCACCGGTCGATCCACTCGAGGGCCGCGAGGGCATTCGGCCAGAGTCGGTCGAGGAGGGCGCGATCGCCGGTCCAATCGAAGGTCGCCCCGAGGAGGATGAGCCAGAGCGGCGTCGCGTCGACCGAGCCGTAGTAGGGCGTGTGGGGCAGCTCGCCGATGGCGGCCAGCTCGCCGGTCCGCAGCTCGTGGAGGATCTTGCCCGGCTCGGCGTCGCGCTCCGGGTCGAGGGCCGTTGCCTGGCGGGCGGCCAGGACGTCGAGGGTCGCGTAGGCGATCTGGGGGCGGAAGGCGAGGACCTGGAGGGCGGTGATGATCGAGTCGCGCCCGAAGAGGGTGACGAACCAGGGGATCCCGGCCGCCAGGTGCCACTCTCGCTGCCCGGGACCGTCGTTGACGAGGAGGCGAAGGTCGGTCGTCGAGCGCTGGAGGGTGAGGTTGAAGAGCTCGTTGTCCGATTCGATCTCGGTCGCGCCGCGCCACCAGGCCCGATAGGCGGCGCCGGCTTCGGCGTCGCGGAGCCGTGGGACGGGGCTGAAGAGGACGAGGGCGGCCGCCTCCTCGGACGGCGACCGCGGCGACCGTGGGGCGACGGGCTCGCCCTCCGCCTCCGGGCGCCCGACGGCGGTGGACGCCGCCGGGGCCTCGGCGGGCAGGGCGGTCCAGACCTCGACGGTCGATGCGGTCCGGACGTCGACGGGCTCGGCCGAGCCGGCTGGGCCAGCGACGACGCCCGACTCGCCGAGATCGGTCGGCTCGGCGACGGCGCTCAGCTCGGCGGACCCGAGCCCGCCGGACCCCAAGCCGACCCTCTCGCCCCAGACGTGCCACTCGACCTGCCGCTCCGCCCCTGGTGGGACCGACCACCGCCAGGTGGCCCGGATCATCCCCTCCTCGGTGGGCGCCAGGGAAGGGCCGCCGTCGAGGGCGACGTGGACGAGGCGCCGAACACCGTCGAGGCCGTCGTAGCGGAAGACGACCCGCCCGAGGCCCTCGTGGATGGCGATGGGCAGGTGGGTACCGCGGCGCGAGCGCGGCCAGCCGCGGACCTCGAAGATGTCGGCCAGGTCAGCGGCGAGGTCGAGGGTGAGGACGACCCGGACTCGGCCTTCGGCGTAGTTCACGAGGCGAACCCGCTCCCGCAGCAGACCGGCGACGACCCGCTCGCGGCGGATCCCGATGGAGCGGTGGACGAGGGCGAGGGGGTCGAGTTTCGTCCCCAGATCGCGCCGCGGCTCGGGGTTCGTTAGCTCGATGGCGTCCTCGTAGGCCGCCCCGACCGGTGGCTGGAGGATGGCCGGTCGGTAGCCGTTGACCCGGAGGAGCGAACACGAGAGGAGCCGCGTGTCACCCTCGTAGAGCCCGAGGCCCCGGGTGTCGGGGTGGATGTCGCCAAACTGGTCGGTCATGAGGTAGAGGTTGCCGTGCTTGAGAACCGCGACCGAACCGAGGTCGGTGGCGACGATGACCTCGACCGGCGGGGCCGGGACGAAGCGGATCGCCGTGGTTCGCTCAGCGGTCGCCATCACCGTCGGCACCGTCCCCGAGGGCCCGGAGGCGTTCGGCCTGGTCCGTCGTGGCGAGCGCGTCGATGAGGCGGTCGAGCTCGCCGTCGAGGATGGCCGGCAGGTTGTGGAGGTCGAGTCCGATCCGGTGGTCGGTGACCCGATCCTGGGGGAAGTTGTAGGTCCGGATCTTCTCGGCCCGCTCGCCGCCGCCGACCATGCTCTTGCGGGTCGCCGACTCGGCTGCCCGCTGGCGCTCGAGCTCGCGCTCGTAGAGGCGGGCCCGGAGGACGGCCAGGGCCTTGGCCTTGTTCTTGTGCTGGCTCTTCTCGTCCTGGATCTCGACGACGAGGCCGGTGGGCAGGTGGGTGATCCGGACCGCCGAGTCGGTCGTGTTCACCGACTGGCCGCCGGGACCCGACGAGCGCTTGACGTCGATCCGGAGGTCGCGCTCCTCGTCGATCTCCACATCGATCTCCTCCGGCTCCGGCATGACGACGACCGTCGCCGTCGAGGTGTGGATCCGGCCCGACGATTCCGTGACCGGAACCCGCTGGACGCGATGGACGCCGCCTTCGAACTTCAGTCGCGAGTACGCCCCGGCGCCGTCGATCCGGACGATCGCCTCCTTGACCCCGCCGATCCCGGTCTCGTTGAGGTGCATGAGCTCGGTTCGCCAGCGCTGCCGCTCGGCGTAGCGGAGGTACATCCGGAGGAGGTCGGCGGCGAAGAGGGCGGCCTCCTCGCCACCGGCGCCGGCCCGGATCTCCATGATCACGCTCCGCTCGTCGTTCGGGTCGCGGGGCAGGAGGAGGAGCCGGAGCTCGTCGAGGAGGCGCTGCTCGGCCGCCTCGAGCCGTTCGACTTCGTCCCGAGCGAGGTCCCGGAGCTCCTCGTCGGCCTCTTCGTCCCGCAGCCGGCGAGCCTCGCGGAGCTCGTCGCGGACGCGTCCCAGGCGGCGGTACGCCGCCACGACCGGCTCGAGTCGGGCGAGCTCGCGCCCGATCCGCCGGAGCGCCTCCGGGTCGGCGGCCGTCTCCGGTCGGGCCAGCTCCGCCTGGAGGGCGTCGTACTGGTCGGCGACGTCGGCGAGGGTCGCCTCGAGGCCGCTCATGCCTCGCTCGCTGGGGATGGCGGGCCGGCCGCCCCGCCGTCGACCCGCGCCGGAGCGATCCCAGCCTCGCCCGCTGCGGTACCGCCGTCATCGAGGGCCGACGCCGTCGCCATCGAGGCGGCGGCGCTGGCCGTCCGCTCGAGGGGCTCGCGCTCGAGTCGACCCGCGCCGTCCGGGAGCGGCTGGCCGTCGGCCCGGAGCGCCTCCTCCATGGCCACGATGGCGACCTCGATCATGTCGTCGGTCGGCTGGCGGGTCGTGATCCGCTGGACGAGGATCCCCGGCCACATGACGAGGCGGACGATGGGGTTCGCCCGATGACGGGCCCCGAACCGGAGGAGCTCGTAGCCGACGGCGGCGATGACGGGGATGAGGAGGAGCCGACTGGCGACCATGATGGGGGCGTCTTGGCGGCCGACGAGGCTGAAGGCGACGATCGAGAGGAGGACGACCACGACGAGGAACTCCGTCCCGCAGCGCGGATGCGCGGTCGGGTGCCGTCGGATCGCCGCCGGCTCGAAGGGATCGCCGGCCTCGAGGGCGTGGATCGTCATGTGTTCGGCGCCGTGGTACTGGAAGACCCGCCGGATGTCCGGCGCCTGGGCGATGAGGGCGAGGTAGCCGAGGAAGATACCGACCCGGACGAGCCCTTCGACGAGATGCTGGACGAGGTCGTTCGACTGGTCCGCGGTGGTGACGGAGGCGACGAGGAGCGGGAGCAGGAAGAAGATCCCGATCCCGGCCGCCAGCGTCACCAGGAGCATGAGGGCGATGGACCCGCGCCCGAGCTCGACCCCCTCGGCGGACGCGGCGACGTTCGCCGAGCGGACGAGCCAGCGGGTCCCGACGACGAGGGTCTCGTAGAGGACGACGAGGCCGCGGACGAAGGGGAGGCGCGCCCAGCGGCTGCCGTGGAAGCCCGAGTCGAGGCGCTCGGTCGCCCAGACGATCTGGCCGTCGGGGTGGCGAAGGGCGACGGCGATGGCGTCGCGGCCCCGCATGAGGACGCCCTCGATGAGGGCCTGGCCGCCGTACGTGGGACGGTTCATTCCGCGATGAGTCTACCGACCGGAGCGCTCGGTCTCGGGGGACTGCCTCGAAGGGCGGGTCGCCCGCGCATCGGGATGGCCGCGGTTGCGGTCGCACCGCCGCGGGCCGCTGCGGAGCGCGGGACGCGGCGAGGGGGTCGGCCCGGCGTGGCGGTCAGGCGCCGGCGCGGAGCTGGCGCTCGAGGCGGCGCTGGAAGCGCTCGACTTGGCCGGCGGTGTCGATGATCGTCTGCTTGCCGGTGTAGAAGGGATGGCAATTGCTGCAGACGTCGACCCGGAGTTCGGGGCGAGTGCTGCCGACCACGAACTCCGTGCCGCAGGTGCCGCAGTGGACGCGGGCCTGGTAGTACTTGGGGTGGATGTCGGGCTTCATGGCTGCTCCAGCATGGGTTCCGCGGTCGCTCGTGGGTCCCGGCGATCGGGGCTGCTCGACGGGGACTGCGACCGGCAGATCGGGCGTCGGCGAGGTCAGGCGCCAGCGGCCGTCGGCTGCGGGTGCGTCTCGGCCGTCGGCTGTGGATGCTCCTCGAGCGACTCCGGGACGACGCGGACCCGCTTCTTGTCCTTGCGGGCGTACTCGAAGCGGACGCGGCCGGTGACGGTGGCAAAGATCGTGTAGTCGCGGCCGAGGCCGGCTCCGCTGCCGGCGAGGAAGGTCATCCCCCGCTGACGGACCAGGATCGAGCCGGCGGGCACGAGCTGTCCGTCGCCGACCTTGACCCCGAGCCGCTGGCCGACGGAGTCGCGGCCGTTCTTGGAGCTGGAACCTGCTTTCTTGTGGGCCATCGTGGTTTACTCGTCCTTCTTGGTGGCACGGGTTCGGCGAGCGGGCCGCGGCTGATCCTCGGCGGCCTCGCCGGCGCCGGGTCCCTCAGCGCCCTCGGCGGGCCCAGCGGCGGCCTCGGCGGGTTCGGCGCTGGCCTCCGCAACCGGGGTCCGCGGCGCCCGAGCACCTCGGCTCCGGCTTCGGGCGGCCGTCCCTTCGGCCTCCGGCGCCGGGCCAGACGCCGGGCGAGCCTCCGGGGCCGACGCATCGGCCGAGGGCGTCGCCTCGGTCCCGGCCGAAGCACCCCGCTTGGCGGCGAGTCGAGCCGCCAACTCGCGGTCCGCGGCAGCCTGGCGGGCGGCCGCCTCTTCGAGGCGCTGTCGTTCGCTCTTGGCGGCTTCCTCGGCCTGCCGGGCCAGCTCGGCGGCGCTGCGGCCGTTGTACCGGATGTCCGCGATGCGGAGGACGGTGAGCTCCTGGCGGTGGCCCTTCTTGACCCGGCGGCGCGCCTTCGGCCGGTACTTGAAGACGTCGATCTTCTCGCCGCGCGTCTGGCGGACGACCTCGGCTTCGACGGTCGCGTTCGGGACGACGGGCCGGCCGATGGCAGCCTCCCCCTCGTCGGCGACGAGGAGGACGCGGTCGAGGGTGACGGCCTCGCCCTGCTCGAGATCGAGGCGCTCGACCTCGAGGATGCTGCCGAGCTCGACGCGATACTGCTTTCCGCCCGTCTCGATGACTGCGTACATGGATCCTCTGCTTCGATGGCTGGTCCGGCTGCGGCCAGCAACCAGCGGGGCGACCGGCGGCGCGGACGTTGGGGGTCGCCACGGGCCACGTACCGATGGCGCGCGGCGCGAAAGGGCAGTGTACGGCCGAGCCGCGACGCCGTCAACGACGGGGCGGCCCGACGCCGGAGCGCCGGGCCGCCCCGCCCACCTCATGGTGCCCGGACCGGGACCTCGACCGTCACCGTTCGGCCGCTCCGGAACCGGAGCGTCAGCGTGACGACGTCCCCGACGGCGAGCGCCCGGGTCGGCTCCA
>DAOTYQ010000263.1:0-6092 GCA_034434735.1 Chloroflexota bacterium | reverse complement strand
CGCGGCCAGCTCGAGGGCCGGCCCGGAGAGCTCGACGGCCCGGCCCCGATCGGTCGGCCGACGGACGAGGCCCCGGGGCTCGACGATGGGGACGGGGACGCCCATGACCCGGGCCGGCTCGACGACGACGCTCCGACCGACGCCGGCTCCGGCGGCCGCGGCAGCGACGGTCTCGAACCCCGTCCAGACCCGCGCCTCCTCGAGGGCGGACCGGGCCGCCGCTGCGGCGGCGTCGAGCTCGGCGTGGGCCACCGAGACGACCCGGACCTCGCGGTAGAGCTCGCGGAGGAGGGCGTCCCGCTTCTGCTCGAGGACCCGCTGCCCGACCCGAGCCAGGGCGAGCCGGGCCCGGACGGCGAGGAGGGCCATCCGGGTCCGCCGGATGCTCATCCCGACGCCTCCGACGTGGCTGCCGCGTCGGCCGCTGGGGGCGGCGGCGACGCCGCCGACCGCGCCGCCAGGACCTCGTCCGGGATCCGGCCGAGCTCCGCGCGGGGCAGCTGCAAGAGGAGCCGCCAGGCGACCTCGAAGGACGCCTCGAGCCCCCGTCGGGCGGCCCCCTGCCCGACGAGGCGCCGTTCGAAGGCGTCGCCGAGGGCGAGGACGGCCTGCTCGTCGGCCGTGAGGGCCGCCTCGCCGACGACGGTCACGAGCCGCCGCAGGTCGCGGGCCCGGGCGTAGGTGGCGTAGAGCTGATCGGCGACGACCCGGTGCTCGGGGACCGTGCGACCCTCGCCGATCCCCGCGTTCATGAGCCGCGAAAGCGAGGGCAGGACGTCGATGGGCGGGTCGATCCCCCGCGCCCAGAGCTCCCGGGAGAGGACGATCTGGCCCTCGGTGATGTAGCCGGTCAGGTCGGGGATCGGGTGGGTGATGTCGTCGTCCGGCATCGTCACGATCGGGAGGACCGTCACCGAGCCCGGTCGACCCCGAACCCGACCGGCTCGCTCGAAGAGGGTCGCCAGGTCCGTGTAGAGGTAGCCCGGGTAGCCGCGCCGGCCCGGGATCTCCTCGCGGGCCGTCGAGAGCTCCCGGAGCGCCTCGCCGTAGGCGGTCATGTCGGTCAAGACGACGAGGACGTCGAAGCCGAGTTCGAAGGCCAGGTGTTCGGCGAGGGTGAGAGCGCAGCGCGGGGTCAGGAGCCGTTCGACGGCGGGATCGTCGGCGAGGTTGAGGAACGAGGCGATCCGGTCGATGACCCCCGAGCCGGCAAAGGCGTCCCGGAAATCGTCCGCCTCGCGGCGGGTGATCCCCATCGCCCCGAAGACGGTGACGAAGCGTTCCTCGCCGATGACCCGGGCCCCGGTCGCGATCCGCGCCGCCAGCTCGTTGGCCGGCAGACCGGCGGCGGTGAAGATCGGCAGCTTCTGACCGCGGACGAGGGAGGTCAAGAGATCGATGGCCGTCACCCCGGTCTCGATGAAGTCGCGCGGGTTGTCGCGGGCGGCCGGGTTGATGGGCGCCCCGTTGACGTCGCGGCGTGCCGTCGGCACGATCGGCGGGCCGCCGTCGATGGGTCGGCCGCGCCCGTCCATGATCCGCCCGAGCATCGCCGCCGACAGCGGGAGGCGGAACGGCTCCCCGGTCGGCTCGACGGTCGTCGTCGCCAGCTCCAGCCCGGCCGTCCCCTCGTAGACGCCGACGACGGCGACGTCCGCGCCGAGCTCGATGACCTGGCCGTGCCGGGCCCGCCCGTCGGCGCCGACGACGGCGACGTCCTCGCCGAGCGCCATCCCGGCCAGGCGCCGAGCGACGACGAGGGGCCCGGCGAGCCGTTCGACGCCCCGGATCCGGAGCGTCGAGAGGAGGTTCATGGTTGCCGCTCCCGGGCCGTCTCGGACGGCCCCACCTGCCCCGCCTCGCCGCCGTGGCCGAGCCGCTCGAGCCGAGCCGCCAGATCCCGGAGGCGGGCGACGACGTCCGGGCCGCTCCAGCGCTTCGCTCGTCGAAGTTCGGCGAGGAGCGGGTCCGCCCGGGCTGCCTCGACGGAGCGGCCGGCTGCCAGCGCCTGCTCGAGCCCGCGCCGAGCCGCGAGAACCGCTTCGAGGAGGGCGAAGCCAACCTCCGGCGGCCGCGCCGCGTCGACCGGGTCAAAGGCATGCTGGGCGAGGACGACCTCGCGAAGGAGCCGGGCCGCCTCCAAGACGACCCGGTCCTGCCCCGGCAGGGCGTCGGCGCCGACGAGGGCGACGATGTCGAGGAGGGTCCGCTCGCGGGCGAGCAGCTCCAAGGCGGCCGCCCGCGTGGCCAGCCAGTCCCCGCCCGTCGCCTCGGCCATCCAGCGGGCGAGTCGACCGACCGAGAGCGAGTACGAGGTGAGCGGGTTGATGGCCGGGAACTGGCGGGCCTGGGCGAGGCTCGTGTCGAGGGCCCAGAGGGTCGCTCCCAGTCGGAGGCTCGCCTGGGTGACCGGCTCCGAGAAGTCGCCGCCGGGCGGCGAGACGGCGGCGACGATGGTGATCGACCCCTCGCGCTCCGGGCTCCCGAGGGCGACAACCGACCCGGCCCGCTCGTAGAAGGCGGCGAGGCGGCTCGGCAGGTAGGCCGGGTAGCCCTCCTCGCCGGGCAGCTCCTCGAGCCGGCCGCCGATCTCCCGGAGCGCCTCCGCCCAGCGGGACGTCGAGTCGGCGAGGAGGGCGACGGCAAGCCCCTGGTCCCGGAAGTACTCGGCGATGGTGATCCCGAGCTGGATCGACGCCTCGCGGGCGGCGACCGGCATGTTCGAGGTGTTGGCGATGAGGACGGTTCGCTCCAGGAGCGGCCGTCCCGTCCGCGGGTCGACGAGCTCGGGGAAGGTGGCGAGGAGCTCGGCCATCTCGTTGCCCCGTTCCCCGCAGCCGACGTAGACGACGACGTCGGCGTCGGACCAGCGGGCGAGCTGCTGCTCCACGACGGTCTTGCCGGTCCCGAAGCCGCCCGGGATGACGGCCGCGCCGCCCCGGGCGACCGGAAAGAAGAGATCGATGATCCGCTGGCCGGTCACGAGGGGACGCTCGGTCGGCCGACGAGCGGCCGTCGGACGGGGTCGCCGGACGGGCCAGGGCTGGGCGAGGCGCAGCTCGTGGGCGCCGGCCGGGCCCTCGAGTCGCCCGATCGGCTGGTCGACCCGATAGATCCCCGCTTCGAGGGCGACGAGGCGGCCACGCCAATCGGGCGGGACGAGGATCCGGTGCTCGATGGCGCCCTCGCCGACGACGCCGAGGACGTCGCCCGGGCCGACGACGTCGCCGACCGACCGCCACGGCTCGAACCGCCAGCGCCGCTCCCCGAGGGCCGACCCGAGCTCGCCCGCCACCACGCCCGGCCGGAGGTGCCAGTGGCCCGCTGCGGCGAGGCGATCGAGGGGCCGCTGGAGGCCGTCGAAGACGGCCCCCAAGAGGCCGGGGCCGAGCCAAGCGACGAGGGGAGCCCCGGTGGCGACGACCGGATCGCCGATCCGCAGCCCCGTCGTGTCCTCGTAGACCTGGATCGTCGCCACCGGTCCGTCGAGGACGATGACCTCGCCGAGGAGGCCGGCCGGGCCAACCCGGACGACCTCGTTGACGGCGAGATCGGGCAGGCCGACGGCCCGAACGACCGGTCCCGCGGCGGAGACGATCCGGCCGGTGGCGGTGGCATCGGCCGGGCCGGTGGCGGCGGCATCGGCCGGGCGGTCGCCGCGGCCCACCATCGACGGCGAACCCGTCATCCTTCACCTCCCGTCGTCAGCCGGATCCGGAAGCCGATGGCCCGGGCGAGCATCTCGGAGAGGAGCTGCTCGCGGCTCGGCTCGGCTTCCGCCACCCCGGCCGGGATCGGCAGGACCACCGGCAGGTCGCGCTGCTCCTTGGCGTCGCGAAGCCCCTCGGGGGCCGCCACCCAGCAGTCGGCGGTGACGAGGAGGAGACCGACGTCGGACCGCTCGGCGAGGGCCCGCAGGAGCGCCGTCGCCTGCTCCCCCGGCTCGGCGGCGTGGGTCTCGCAACCGGCGAGGCGGAAGCCGTCGGCGACGGCCGGGCTGGCGAGGACGACGAGGCTGCTCATCGCGGTCTCCTCATCCGTCGCCTCGGCCGCCGGCGGAGCCGCCCTCGCGCCCGAGCCGTCCGCCCTCGACCATGCTCCCTTCGACGGCGCCCGACGCCGCAGCCACCCCGACCAGCCCGCCCCGGTCGCTCGCCAGCGGATCGCCCCTCCAGCCCGACCGGAGGTGGGCGATCATCGCCCGGAGTCGGATCGCCTGGAGCTCCACGGCGGCCACATAGCCGGCGATCGGGCCGATGGAGAGGGGATCGCGTCGGGCGAGGCGGACGAGCTCGCCGAGGCGGGCGAGGACGAGCCCCCGTTCGAGGCGGAGCGCCGACCCGACCCCGCCGGCCTCGATCTCGGCCGCCGCGGCTCGCCGGTCGGCGGCTTCGCGCCGGAGGAGGGCCGCGACGAAGCGAGCGTTCTCGCCCCGGCCCTCTGCCCGTTGCCGTCGCGACGCCTCGATGGCCGCCCCGACGGCGCCCTCGAAGGCGGCCCAGCCGGGGGGATCGACGGCCTCGCGGGCCGCCCGTAGGAGGCCGGGCACCGCTTCGGCCGGGACGAGCCCGACGAGGGCGATCCGGACGACGAGGTCGGCCAGGGTCGGTGCCCGGGCCAGCGCACCGAGCTCGTCGGCATCGAGGAGGGCGCCTGGGGCGACCAGGGCCGTCACGTCCTCCGCGGCGACACCAGCCCGCCGGAGCCGGAGGAGGGCGACGAGGCGCTCGCGGTCGAGGGGCAGGACGAGCGCCTCGACCAGGCGGCGCGTCGGCGGCCCGAACCAACGCGGTAGGCGCCCGAGCCGGAGCGAGCGGTGGCGCTCAATGGCCGCTTCGGCGGCGGTCAGCGGCTCACCGCCCAGGGGCGCGACGATCCGGAGGACCGGGGCCCAATCCTCGGTCCGCTCGAGGACGTGAAGGAAGGCCGCGGCGGTCGGCGCCGCGCGGAGCTGGCCGAGGGTCGCCGGGTCGAGGAGCCGGCCCCGGAGGGCCGCCACCCGAGCGAGGCCGTAGTCGTCGCTCACGGCCACCCTCCCCGGCCATCGCGCCCCGGACCGACCGGCGAGCCGGCCAGGCCGAGGGCCCGGGCGACGGCCTCGGCGCAGGCTGCCTCGGCGCGGGCGAGCCGGACCGGGAGCGTCGCCTCGACCTCGACCCGCCCGTCGCCGCCCGTCACCCGGCAGCCGGCCGGGAGAGACGGGTCGGCGAGGAGCTCGATCCCGTCGGGGAGATGGGCCGTGGGGTCGGTCAGACAGGCGAGGTCGGCGGGGCGGACGACGACCCGGGCCGGCGTCCCGGTGACCGCGACGGCCTCTTCCACCCAGCGGCGGAGCGCCCGACACCACCGTTCCCGCCGGGCCGGATCGGCGCCGTCGATGGTGGCGACGAGCTCGGCCCGAGCGGCCTCGACGACGACGCCGAGGGCCGCCACGAGGGCCGTCGCCTCCGCCTCGAGACGCCGGCGACGGGCAGCGTTGACGGCCCGGACGAGCTCGGCCCGGAGCTCGACCTCGAGCCGTTCGGCGGCCGCCGCCGCGGCCGCCTCGGTCGCCGCGCGGGCCCGTTCGACCGCCGCGTCGGCATCGCGGTGGGCCGCTTCGACGAGCCGTCGTGCCTCCGCCTCGGCTTCGGCCTCGATGGCCCGGACGATCGCCTCGACGCCCACGATGATCCTCCGATGGGCGGCTCAGAGGAGGAGGATGAGGGCCCCGATGACGAAGCCGAGGATGACCATCGTCTCCGGCAGGGCGAGCAAGACGATGACCGTGCCGGTCAGCTCGGGCTTCTCGGCGAGGGTCCCCGCCCCGGCCGAGCCGATCCGCGACTGGGCCCAGCCCGTGGCGAGGGCGCTCAGGCCGACGGCGAGAGCGGCACCGATGAAGCGGAGTGCGTCGTCCATCGTTCGATCCTCCTGCTGACGGCGGACGCGTCCCGGCGACGCACCGCCTCCGGGCCGACGGCCGCCCGGAAGGGCCGATACGGCCGCCCGCCCGGTTCCAGGAACTTGGTGAAGAACTCGACGTAGTGGAGCCGAAGGCTCTGGATCGAGGCATCGAAGAACCCGAGCCCGAGGTTGAGGGCGTGGAGGGC
>DAOTYQ010000262.1:0-2012 GCA_034434735.1 Chloroflexota bacterium | reverse complement strand
GTCGCCGTCGGCGCCCGCCAACCCGTGTTCCCCGGCGTCACCACCGTGGTCCCCCCGTTCGGCGTCCGGAGGAGCCCGAAGACCCCGTAGTAGTTCTCCGGGCTGCCCATCGGCACCGGTAGGACGAACTCCGCCTTCGCCGCCCGCTTGGCCGGGATCGAGCTGATCCCGAAGACCCGCATGAAGAAGGTCCCGACCGGAGCCGTGACCTCGACTTTGAGGCGGCGCGGGTTCGTCGGGTCCTGGTAGGGGTTTACCGTCACCCCGCCGACCCCGTCGGTGTAACCGTTCTTCGCCGCCTCGGCCTTGGCGGACGAGATGGCCGTCGCGACGTCGCCCGGCAGGTAGACGACCCCGGCCAGGGCTGCGGCGTCGGCGGCCCGCTGGATCCGGAGGTTGTTCGCCCAGTACCAGCTGACGTCGACGACGAGGGCCGTCATGCCGACGAAGACGAGGAGCGAGAGGGCGAAGATCGGGATGATCTGGCCGCGCCGGCGGTCGCCGGAGGGTCGCGGTTCGGTCGGAGCAACGTTCATGGGGCAGACCTCGGTGGGTGCGGGTCGCCACAACGGGCGAGTCATTGCGTCGGGTTGACGGCCATGACCGTTCGATCGGAGATCGGCAGTGAGGCTGGTCCGCCACCGCCGAAGAAGGCCGCCACCGCGGCGAGCGGGGTCACGAACTGGTACGTGTAGCGGAGACTGACCCCGAGGGAGTCGGGGTTGGGGGTGACGTTCGAACGCTCGCAGGCCGGCCAGCCGACGGTCTGGGGCGAGAAGTCGAGGGCTCGACCGTCGACCATCGGTCCCCCGGACGGGTCGTAGCGCCAGACGTTGACCTTGCCGGTCACCTCACCGCCGGTCGCCGTCGCCTTGTAGATCCGGATCTCGATGACCCGGTTCGGGGCGATCGGCGAGCCCGGCGAGGTGAGGACGCGCTGGACCGCGGCAACGATCAGGGCGTCGACGCTCGCCCGGTTCGGTGACTGGCCCGCTCCGCAGCCGAGCGGCCCGCCCCCGTTGGCCAGGGCGGCGCCGGCCCGGGCGCCCTCCCGGGTCGCGTAGCTGATGGTCAGATGGTGGTCGAAGACGAAGCCGAACTCGAGCATGCCGAGGAGGAGGAAGAGGAAGAAGGGCACGACCGCTGCGAACTCGACGAGGCCCTGACCCCGCTCCCCGCTCCGCCGCGCGGTCCCCGCCCGCGGCCGCAGCCGGGGCACCAACCCGCCACTCACAGGACCGGCTCCATGACCATGACGTTCGAGCGATCGAAGGTGTAGCCGGCGCCGCCGAGCCCGGCGACGCCGTTGAGGGGCGTCTTCCAGGTGTGCTCGTACCAGATCCGAACCCCGACCCGGTCGAGTCCGTTGTGGGGCGACCCGCAGCCGGCGAGGACGTTGCAGCGGGCCGAGGCGGGATAGCCGTTCTGGACGAGCCGGTAGGGGACGGTGATCACCGTCCCGTCCGGGTAGGTGCAGGTCGTCGCGTTGGGGCCGCTCGTGGCGCCAGTCCGGACGTAGACCTGGGCGTTGCTTCCGATCTGGACCCCGTTCCGGTCGGCCCAGAAGATCGAGACCTGCTGGATCTGCGAGCGATCGGACGGGCCGCGGACCTCCTGCTCGATGGAGTCGAGGATGATGCAGTCCGCCCCCGTCCCGTTGCCTGCCTCCGCGGCGAGGAGCGCCGCGTTCCGGCTGGCGTAGTTGATCGAAAGGATGGCGTTGAAGACAAAGGCGAACTCGATGACGCTGAGCGTCAGGACGACGAACAGCGGCAGGACGAGGGCGAATTCGACGAGGGTCTGGCCGGCCGATCGGGGGCGCGCCTCCGTGGCGCGGCCTCGGCGGACGGCCCGTCCGGCGTTGGTCACGACATCGTTTCCCCGGCGATGTGGTTGGTGCCCGGAGCCTAGGGGGGACCCCCTTACAGGTGCAATAGCAGGCGGTCCCTCCGCGCACCGGCCCGACGTGGGGCGGCGCTTCGTGGTGCGACGGGGCACCGCGCCCAGCCGAC
>DAOTYQ010000261.1:0-1839 GCA_034434735.1 Chloroflexota bacterium | reverse complement strand
GTCCTCGACAAGCTGCCGCGCGACGGCCGCTTCGAGGCGATCGTCGTCGACGACGGATCCACCGACGGGACCGGCGACGAAGCCCGCGCCCACGGCGCCGCCGTCGTCATCCGCCACGAGCGCCGGATGGGTGTCGGTGCCGCCATCCGGGACGGCTGGCGGGCCGGGCTCGCTCGCGGGCGCCCCTTCCTCGCCCTCGTCTCCGGTGACGATCAGCACGAGCCCGCCGAGCTCGCCGCCGCCCTCGACGCGCTCCTGGCGACCGGCGCCGACTACGCCCAGGGCTCGCGCTGGGTGGCCGGCGGACGGGTCGAGGGTCCCACCGGCGGCCGGGGCTTCGGGACTCGCCTCTACTCGGCCATCTTCAGCCTCCTCGTCCTCCGTCGGATCACCGATGCGACGAACGGCTTCCGCCTCTTCCGCTCCAGCCTCCTCGCCGACCCAGCCATCGACCTCGACCAGCCGTGGCTGGACTCCTACGATCTCGAGCCGTACGTCCTCTACAAGGCGATCCGCCGCGGCTACCGGGTCATCGAGGTGCCGTGCACGGTGCGCTACCACGCCCGCGAGGGCTACACGAAGATGCGTGGCCTCCGCGACTGGTGGCGCCTCTTCCGGCCGGCCCTCCTCCTGCGGAGCGGCCTCAAGCGCTGAGGCTCGGAGCGTGGCCATCGTGCTACGATGTGCGACATGCGAACCGTCAACCAACGTCAGCTTCGGAACGAGTCGGCGGCCGTGATGCACCTCGTCGAGTCCGGCGAGACGGTCGTCGTTACTCGGCACGGTGTGCCGGTCGCCCGGCTCCAGCCCATCGGCCCGAGCCGGTCAGTCCCCAAAGAGGTCGCGATCGAGTCAGCCCGGCGTCTCCCGCCCGTCGACTGGAGGCGCTTCCGGGCCGATCTCGACGCCGTCGCGGCGCCCTTCCTGGCAGACTGAGGCTCGGTCCTCGCGATGGACTTGGAAGGGGAGGGCCGAGGCGCCGAGGTGGGGACCCACGCGGAGCGGGCGGCCGCGTCGCCGACGGCCTCCGAGCACGGCATCCTCGACACCTCGGTCGTCATCGACCTCGAGCACATCGATCCGGCACAGTTGCCGGACCAGACGTTCATTACGGCCATCACGCTCGCCGAGCTGGCAGCCGGGCCCCAAGCCGCCGTCGACGGCGGCGAGCGGGCACGCCGTCAAGAGCGCCTGCTGTGGGCGACGATGACGTGGGATCCGTTGCCGTTCGACGGAGATGCGGCGCGGGTCTACGGAACCCTGGTGGCAGCCGTTCGAGCTTCCGGTCGCCAGTCGCGGTCGCGCGTCGTGGACCTGCTTATCGCCGCCATCGCCGGCTCGCGGGGGCTTCCCCTCTTCACCCGCAACCCGGCCGACTTCCGAGGGCTCGATGGCGTCGTGACGGTCGTCGCCGTCTGACGCACGCTGCACCAAGGACGCCCGTCGAAGAACCGGGCGCGCCAGCCGGCCGCCGCCTCGGGTACGATCGGCCTCGTGCGCCCACCTCGTCCAGCAGCCGGCGGCCCAGGTCAGCGACCCGCTGCCGAAGCACCTCGATGACCGAGACGCCGACCCCGACCGAGCCCTTTGCCGGTCGCCGCGTCCTCGTGACCGGCGGTGCCGGGTTCGTCGGCGGGGCCGTCGTCCGCCGCCTCGTCGAGGCCGATGCGGCCGTGACCGTCCTCGACGACCTCTTCACCGGCCGAGTCGAAGCCCTCCCGCCCGACGTCCGCTTCGTCGAGGGCTCGGTGACCGACGAACGCCTCGTCGCGCAGCTCGTCAGCGAGGCGGACTACGTCTTCCACCTCGCTGCCCGGAACATCATCGCCAGCACGAAGA
>DAOTYQ010000260.1:0-2155 GCA_034434735.1 Chloroflexota bacterium | reverse complement strand
CGCCCTTGAGCCGGCCCACGTAGAAGGTATCGAAGAAGAGCTCCTCGCCGGGGGTGTCCGAGCCGATGTGGATGGTCCTCGCCCGCTCGATCGCGCGGACCTCGCGCAGGACCCGCTCGGTCAGCGGACCACCCTCGGACGCAGCCAGGCTCTCGGCCGCGGCGAGCCTCGCCAGGCGGCGCCCGAGACCGGCCCGGCGGAGGACGTTGGCGACCCCGCCATGGCTGACCCGCCAGCCACCGAAGCGCTCCCGGGCCAGGGCGTCGGCGATCGTCCGCTGGCCGTGGGTCGGATGTTCGATGGCATAGGCCACGATCGCGTCGACGAGCGGCTCGGGCAGCTGGCGGTCGGGTCGCTCGGCCGGTCGTGGCTTCGGTCGCAGCCCGGCCTCGCCGTACTGGCGGTACCTGGCCCGCAGCTCGTAGAACCGGCTGCGGCTGATGCCGGCCTCGCGGCACAGCTGGGTCACCGGCGCCTCACGGCGCTCGGCTCGATCGATGAGCGTCTTCCGCAGGCGTGCCAAACTGTCGGCCGGGGCCATGGGCGAACCTCCGCTGTCGATTGCCAAACCAACAGCGTCAGGGTAGCCAGTGGCCCCTTCTTCGTGTCCGCGGTGTCCGGCTTCACCGTGGGCTGCAAGGACTAAGGCGTCCGCTCGCAGCCGGCGACCCGGTCCGAACCCGCGCGACGGCGCACGACATGGCAACTCGGCTGGCGGCCCGACCATCTGACCTCGGCCCCACGCCCGGTTCGGTCCCCGATCCGGCCGAGGTGGCCCGGCTGCAGACGGCCCGAAACCGGATCCTCGAGCGGATCGCAGCGGCCTGCGAGCGGGCCGGTCGCGATCCGGCCGGGGTGACCCTGGTCGCGGTGAGCAAGACGGTCGCCGTCGAGCGCCTCCGGGCGGCGGTGGCGGCCGGGCTCGACCTCTTCGGCGAGAACCGAGTCCAGGAGGCGGCGGCGAAGGTTCCCGAGGTCGCCGGGGCGCGCTGGCACCTGGTCGGTCCGCTCCAGTCGAACAAGGCCCGCCGGGCGGTGGAGCTTTTCGATGCCATCGAGACCGTCGACTCCGTCGACCTCGCCGTCCGCCTCGATCGGATCGTCGGCGAGCTCCGACCCGGAACCCGGTACCCGGTCCTCCTCCAGGTCAACGTCGATCGGGATCCGGCCAAGGCCGGGCTCGATCCGGAGGCCGTCGCCTGGGCGCTCGAGCGGATCGCCCTGCTCGCCCACGTCGAGGTCCAGGGCCTCATGACCATCGGCCGCCTCGTCCCCGAGCCCGAGGCCGCCCGGCCGACCTTCCGGGCCCTCCGGGTCCTCGGCGAGCGGCTCCGTCGGAGCGGGCTGCCCCTCGGCCCGGAGCTCTCGATGGGCATGTCCGACGACTTCGAGATCGCCGTCGAAGAGGGGGCGACCATCGTCCGGGTGGGTCGGGTCATCTTCGGCGAGCGACCGGCGGCGTAAGCGGCCGCTGGTAGACTCGTAGGCGTGGCCGCCTTCCTCGCCAACTTCGTCTCGCTCCTCGTCTTCGTCCTCTGGCTCCTCGTCCTGGGGCGAGTCATCGTGTCGTGGGTCGATCCGTTGGGTCGGAACGCGCTCTCGGCCTTCCTCATCCAGACGACGGAGCCGCTCCTCGCCCCGATCCGCCGCCTCCTGCCGCCGACGGGGATGATCGACTTCTCGCCGCTCATCCTCATGCTCATCCTCGGCGTCATCCTCCGGGTGGTGCGCTTCTGAGCCGCCCGGCGGGGGTTCGCTTCGAGGTCCGGGTCGTCCCGCGGGCGGCCGTCGACGGGATCGAGGGGGTCGTCGCGGGCGCGCTCCGGGTTCGGGTGACGGCCCCGCCCACGGGCGGCGCGGCGAACGAGGCCGTCCTCCGGCTCCTCGCCGCCGAGCTCGGCCTGCCGCGGCGGGCGGTCCGGCTCGTCGCCGGGGCGACGGGGCGGCGAAAGCTCATCGCCGTCGAGGGGCTCCGGGCGGACGAGCTGGCGGTCCGCTTTCCCGGCCTCGCCCTCTGAGGGCCCGCCGCCGGCGGACGAGGGCGGCTCGGGCCCGAGGCGCTATCATCGACGCCGTCCGACAGCCCCCGGGGTCGGCGCCGCGGTGGGCGATTAGCTCAGCTGGCTAGAGCGCGCGGTTCACATCCGCGAGGTCA